>CAYLLD010000208.1:0-4260 GCA_964384315.1 uncultured Rhodobacterales bacterium
ATCGCATTCAGCGACAGGGTGACTCGCTTCCCAGTGGGGCCGGTGACCTCGCCGCGCGCCCGTTTGCCCGCTTCGCTCACCTCATCGGCGATGACTTTTAGCTCGGTGAAGGCGCGCACCACACCGGCCACGGAGTTCACATCGGCAATGGCAAAAGCCGCGATGCCAAGCTCGGTGGCGCGCCGCGCGTAATCCTGCGGATGCGAGCCGCCGGTTAGAAAGGTGAAATTCGAGGTAATCGAGAGTTCTGCGAAGGCCATGCGGCAGTATATTCATGTTTTGTTCTTTTTGGAGTCAAAAAGGAGGCGGTCTTGGCGGTTTGAAATTAACCTTAAATTCAAATTGCTAGTTTAGCGGATATCAAAGACCAACTGGGAACATGATATGCTCGACACCACCGCAAGCGCCACGACTAGCCAAAATGCAAATGTTGCACAGTTTAATGCATTGAATGCGATTCTTGTTCCGTTGCGCACAACGGGATATGAGTTAATGACCGAACTGATGAGCGCGAAAAATAAGACGCAAAAAGCGGTCAACGATGTCAATGCGGATAAATCCCTAAATACGATCAAGGCGGCGCGCAAAGCGCTTGGTGAATTGGCATCGGAAATGGCGCCTGAGCCTGTGGATCGCGACAGCATCGAGTTTGGCTCATCGCTGACAACTTTGCTTGAAAAGCTTGACGAGCTAAAGATTAGCTACACCTCCTGCAGCGATGCTCTTGCGAATGATCAGCTCGACATGGATCAAGTTGCGGGTTTTGGTGAGCAGAATGTCGAAGAGTTTTGTCCAGCTTGGGACGCGTTTTTTGCCCAGTTTGATGCCAAATGGGACAAGATGAAGACCAATGATGACGCCCATACCAAAACCTTGATGGAAAGCGCTTTTGCGGAAATCGACTATATTTCGACGTCCATCAACCTAATCTCGATCAATGCCTCGGTTGAGGCGGCGCGTGCTGGCGAAGCGGGAAAAGGCTTTGCGGTTATTGCATCGGAGATTCAGCAATTGTCGTGGCGCTCTAAACAAGCGGTTGAAAAGGTACGTGCTGATTTGATGGAATAACCATCGGTCCAACCTGCGCCGAATTAGCCCAACTGGGAAAAGAGCGCGGGTATTCCCTCTAAACATTTGCTAACAAATCCCCATCTTAGAAAAGAACTCAGAAGGGGATCATTCAATGTCGATGATGAAAACGCTCGCCAAGGTGGCCATTGGGGTCGCAGTTGCCAAGGGACTTGGCAAAATGGTTCAAGGTAAACAAACAGGTCAAACAACCGCCGGGCGCACCGGTGGTGGTGGTATTTTTGGCGACACATACTCACCTGAACGCCAGACAGCCGGCGGTAAAACCGGCGGTCTAGAAGATCTTATGGGCTCAATTCTTGGCGGCAAAGCTGGTGGCCAGTCGGGTACCATGGGCGGCTTGGGCGGTTTGATCGAAGGGCTGACAAAGGGCGGCGCTGGATCCCCAACCCAGGGCAGTTTTGGTGATAAACTGAACCAAACATTTGATCGTTTTGGCGAGCCAGACGTGGCACCAACGAGCGCTGAGGAAGATCAATCAAAAGTCATGCTTAAGGCAATGATTCAGGCTGCAAAGTCGGATGGCAGTATTGATCAGGGCGAGAAAGACCGCTTGCTGAAGAACTTGGGTGACGTTTCTCGCGAAGAAATGCAATTTGTGCAAGATGAATTGCAGGCGCCAATGGACATTGAGGGCCTCGTTCGCCAAATTCCACGCGGTGCAGAGAAGCAGGCCTATTTGATGTCAGTTATGGGCATCGACTTGGATAGCCAAAAAGAGGCGCAATACCTTCACGATCTTGCCACAGCCATTGGGCTTGGCAAGGCGGATGTAAATGCGATCCATCAGCATCTTGGTGTGCCTGCGCTTTATTCGTAAAACCAACAAAATTTCGCGGCCGCTTCTTTGGGCGGCCGCATTAAGTTTGTTCAGATTTCATAAAACGTTTAAGATCAGCTCGCAGCCCGTCAAGATAGCTCGGGTATTTCAAAACAACGCCCAGTTCCGTTTTTATCAGGTCATTTCGTACACGTTTGCTTTCCGCATAAAACGACCGCGCCATCGGTGTCATATTTGCGGTCGCAAAAGCTTCGGCTTTTGGTACAGGTACGCCCATAAGCTCTGCTGCAAACTCAATCACCACTTCGGGCGGCTGCGGATCGTCGTCACACAAATTATAAATTGCGCCCGGATTCGGCCGCGCAATCGAAGCCGCCAAAATGCCCGCGATATCCTCAACATGAATGCGCGAAAATACCTGTGCCGGTTTTACAATCCTGCGTGCAGTGCCGCGACGAAGCTTTTCGAAGGGGCCGCGGCTTGGCCCATAAATCCCAGCTAGCCGAAAAATATGCAACGGCAGACCGGCAATTGACTGCCAATCAGCTTCAGCCAAAACGCGCCTTTTGCCGCGTTCGGTTGTTGGCGCAACTGGCGTTTGTTCATCAACCCAATCCCCGCCAAAATCACCATAGACGCCCGTGGTGGACAAGTAGCCGACCCATTCAAGCTGCGTGGCCCGTGCCGCAATCATGTCGCGCAACTCAAGCAAGACCGGATCTCCATCCCCGCTTGGCGCCGCCGAGATCAACAAATGCGTGGCAGCGTCAAGAGGCGTCGTCACGTCACTGCCTGGCCACATCAACGTGCCATCTCGCCCGTCGCGCGTCGTACCCAAAAAGGTCCAATTCGGCAGGCGGGTCTTTAGAGCTTTGGAAGAGTATCCGTGCCCAAACGCAAGCATTGTTTTTTTGGTCATGCCAAGCGGCCCATTGCCCACCTACCAGCATCCGCAACGACGTCATCGGAATCTGCCGCCAACGATGCAGCCGTAGGTATAAGTGTTTTGTCGTCCGAATTGCCGATTGCATAAGCCACGTTTCGAACAAATCGATTGCGCCCGATCCGTTTAATCGGAGACCCAGCGAAAACTTCACGAAACCCGGCATCATCTAAAGCCGCAAGTTCGGCCAAACGCGGAGCAGCAAGCTCGGCGCGATGGGCATAGCCAGCTTCCGCTGCGCGCTCCGCGAATTTATTCCAAGGGCAAATGGCAAGACAATCATCGCACCCATAAATGCGATTGCCGAGCGCAGGGCGCAGGGCCTCATCAACGGGGCCTTTATGCTCAATTGTCAGATACGAAATGCAGCGGCGCGCATCTAATTGGTGCGGGGCCGGAAATGCGTTGGTTGGGCAGATATCTAGGCACGCGGTGCAACTACCGCAATTTTCCCGCGCGGGCTCATCGATCGGCAGCTCCAGCGTGGTGAAAATAGCCCCAAGAAAAACCCAGTTCCCAAATTCGCGCGAGAGCAAATTAGTGTGTTTGCCTTGCCAGCCCAAGCCCGCCGCGGCGGCAAGCGGCTTTTCCATCACGGGGGCGGTATCTACAAAGACTTTTATCTCGCCGCCGCCCTCATCAATCAACCAACGCCCCAGCGCCTTCAGACGTTTTTTAACGATATCGTGGTAGTCACGGCCGCGCGCATAAACTGAAATCATGCCGCGTGATTTTTGGGCTAGCCCGTCTAGGGGGTTCGTGTCCGGGCCATAGTTATGGGCGAGCATAATGATCGAGCGTGCCTCGGGCCAAAGTGCGGATGGATTGCCGCGCCATGTCACGCGTTCGGCCATCCAGTTCATCGTGCCGTGATGGTCGCTTGCCAAAAAAGCTTCGAGACGTGGCAGGGCCTCTGGTGTCGCATCGGGGGCGCAAATTCCTGTTGCGCAAAAGCCCAGATCGCGTGCTTTTTCGGTCAGCTTGGTTTTGAGGTCACTCAAAAATCAAGATCCGCGTAGTGATCAGGCTGCGGGAAACCCGGAACATGGTCGGCCAAGAGCGACCGGAATGCGGGCCGCGATTTAATCTTGGCGTACCAATCCTTAACGGCGCTCGATTGCGTCCAGTCGATCCCGTTCACAAAATCGAGGCAGGAAAACTGGGCCGCGCCAGCAAAATCCGCGAGGGTCATCACGTCGCCAGCCAGCCAGCGGCGTTGATCCAAGATCCAGTCAAGATAGTCCAAATGATATTTGATATTGGCCGAGCCGTCCTTGATGGCCTGACTATCCGGATAACCGGCTTTGGCTTGGCGCTTGTACACCCGCTCGTGCAGCAGCTTCATTGTGACTTCGCGCTGGAATTTATCGTCAAACCAAGCGCACATGCGACGCGTCTCGGCGCGTTCGGCTGGGGCCTCGGGCAAGAGCGGCGGGTCGGGATAAAC
>CAYLLD010000209.1:0-4245 GCA_964384315.1 uncultured Rhodobacterales bacterium
GCTTCTAGGTCATCGGTATAAGGCGTGACCCGGCCGTCTTTGACGAGCCAAAGCGCCTCACGCCAGACCGCTTCCAGCAGCCGGTCGGCGATATGGGCGTCGATTTCCTTGGCGATGGGCAGGGGGTGCATGCCGATTTGCATGAGGATGGCGGCGGCGGTTTCGGGGGCGCCGACCAGCTCAACGAGGGGCAAAAGATAGACGGGGTTGAACGGGTGGGCGACGAAGGCGTCTTTTAATTCGCTCGGTTTGAACCCCGAGGTGCTCGAGGCAATGGGCGTGTCGCTGGCCGCTTTGATCTGGGCGTAGACCTTGTGCTTTAGCGCCAGCCGCTCTGGCACGCTTTCTTGGATCCAATCCGCCCCTTGAACGGCGTCCTCGATCCGGTCATGGAAACTCAGCGCGCCCTCTAGGGGCAAGTTGCGCTCGTATAGCGCGGGCAGGGCGCGGCGGGCGTTGCCCAGAACCGCCGCGATTTTGCGCTGGGCCTCGGGGTCCGGATCAAAGACGCGCACATCCCAGCCATTAAGCAAGAACCGCGCGGCCCAACCGCCGCCGATCACCCCGCCGCCGATTATAGATGCGGTATGGGTCACAGGGGATGTCACAGGGGATGTCATAGGGGATCCCGCTTCACCAGCCCCAGCTTTTCGCGCACCGCCGCAGGGCCCATCACCTTGGCCCCCATGGCCTCGATGATCGTCACCGCGCGGGCAACCAGTGCCTCATTGGTGGCCAATTCGCCCTTGGCCAACCATAGGTTATCCTCAAGCCCGACGCGCACATTGCCCCCAGCCAAGACGCTCGCGGCCACATAGGGCATCTCGTGACGCCCTAGGGAAAACGCGCTCCACGTCCAATCCGGCGGCACATTATTGACCATGGCCATAAAGGTATTGAGATCATCCGGCGCGCCCCACGGCACCCCCATGCACAGCTGGACCAGCGCAGGGGCGGTGAGCACCCCGTCTTCGACCAGCTTTTTGGCGAACCACAAATGGCCCGTGTCAAAGGCCTCGATCTCGGGTTTCACCCCCATTTCGGTCATCATCGCGCCCATGGCCGTCAGCATTCCAGGCGTGTTGGTCATCACATAATCGGCCTCGGCGAAATTCATCGTGCCGCAATCGAGGGTGCAAATCTCGGGGCGGCATTCGGCAATATGGGCCACGCGGGCCTCGGCGCTGGCCATATCCGTGCCCGCATCGCTTAAGGGTAGGGGCTGGGACGGCGGGCCAAAGACCATATCGCCGCCCATGCCAGCGGTCAGGTTCAGCACTGCATCCACATCAGCGGCGCGGATACGCTCCGTGACCTCGCGGTAGAGTTTCAGATCCCGCGACGGCGCCCCCGTTTGCGGATCGCGCACATGACAATGCACAATCGCTGCCCCCGCCTTGGCCGCCGCAATGGCGCTATCGGCGATCTGTTGGGGCGAGCGCGGCACATGGGGGCTGCGGTCCTGCGTGCCGCCCGAACCGGTGACAGCGCAGGTGATGAAAACGTCTTGGGTCATGGAAAGCGGCATATGGGCACCAAAGAGTTGAATTATGCTGTGACTATGAGCAGATTCGGTTAAGTTTGCCACGATGAAAAACACCAAAAAGCGCACCAAAGGACTAAGATGAGCACTGTTGCATGTTTTGATATTGGCGGCTCGTTCATCCGTTACGGGCGCGCGCGCGAGAATGGGATCGTCGCCGAAGCGGGCCGCGCCCCTGTGCCAAGCGATGATTGGGATGCCTTTGTGCAGGTGATCCGCGACGGGCGTCACGCGACCGGCGCAGAGCGCGTTAGCATTTCAATCACTGGCTCTTACGATCCTGATAGCGGCATGGCTGTTGTGGCGAATTTGCCCTGCGTGGACGGGCGGCCCTTTGCCAAGGATCTGGCAGAGGCCCTTGGGGCGCGGGTTTTGGTCACCAATGACGCGGATTGTTTCGCGCTGGCCGAGGCGTTTCACGGTGCGGGGCAGGGGCATGAGGTGGTCTTTGCCATTATCCTTGGCTCGGGGGTGGGCGGCGGCATTGTGGCCGGTGGCAAACTTTTGCGCGGGTCAGGTGGCGTCACTGGTGAATGGGGGCATGGGCCGGTGTTTGCCCATGGTCCAGCGGGGCCGGACACGCCGCCTTTGCCCTGCGGTTGTGGGCTTTTTGGGTGTTTGGACGTGATCGGCTCGGCGCGGGGGATCGAGAATATCCATGCGGCGCTGCATCACGACAAACTGAAAAGCACCGATATAACCAAAGCGTGGCACGACGGTGCGCCCGACGCGACCGCCACCATCGCCCGCTATCTCGAACTGGTCGCGCCGCATTTGGCGCTGATCGTCAATACCGTGGGGCCGCGTATCATCCCCGTTGGCGGCGGTCTGTCCAATGACCGCAAACTGATCACCGCTCTGGATGAGGCGACCCGCGCGCGGTGCAATGCGCGCTTTGCTGCGCCTTTGGTTGTGCCCGGTGTGCATACCAAAAACGGCGGTCTGATCGGGGCGGGGATGGCCGCCAAACTGGCTGGCTGGGCGTAAATGCCAAAATGGGTTCCTTATTTGGCTTTGATGTTTTAAACACGAGATTGTTTACTAGGGAAACAGTCTATGACCAAAGCTGCCATCATCACCGTCGCCATCACCGGCTCGCTGCCGCAAAAATCCGACAACCCTGCGGTGCCGATCACCATCGCCGAGCAAATCGAAAGCACCCAAGCCGCCTTTGAGGCCGGTGCTGCGCTGGCCCATTGCCATGTGCGCAATGACGATGGCAGCACGACCTCCTCGCCCGAGCGCTTTGGCGCTTTGATGGAGGGGCTGACCAAACATTGTCCGGGCATGATTATTCAGCTCTCCACTGGCGGGCGCTCTGGTGCGGGGGCCGAGCGGGCGGGGATGATCCCGCTAAAGCCGGATATGTGCTCGCTGACTGTGGGATCGAACAATTTTCCGACGCGGGTTTACGAAAATCCACCCGCGCTGGTGGATCATCTGGCCGCTGAAATGCTCGCGCATAAGGTGAAGCCAGAGATAGAAGTCTTTGATTTGTCACATGTTTTTCAGGCCGCAAAGATGGCGGATGATGGCCGTATTGCCGCGCCGCTTCATGTGCAATTCGTCATGGGCGTGAAAAACGCCATGCCTGTGGACCGGCCTGCGCTGGAATTCATGGTTGAGACCCTCAAGCGTTTGGCCCCCGATGCCACTTGGACCACTGCAGGGATTGGCGCGGGGCAGATGACCTTGAACCGCTGGGCCGCCGAGCTGGGCGGGCACCTGCGCACAGGGCTCGAAGACAACGTGCGGATCGATAAAAACACCCTTGCGCCCTCGAATGCCGCGCTGGTTGAGCGCGCCGTGCAAGCCTGCACCGAATTTGACCGCCATCCGGCCAGTGTGGCCGAAGCGCGGGGGATTTTGGGGCTGCCTTTGGCCCAATCTGCCGCTTAAGGGCCAAATTTTGACGGTTTTCATCTAGGCTGGACCGCCTTGCCGCCGCTAACCTGTGTCTCAGGACGCGGCGATCAAGGAGGCAAGGCCGATGAAGGATCACGATCTCGACCCGCTTGATGCGGTGCTTGCGCCGATTGAAACCGCGCGCGGCCTGCCCAACGCCCATTACATCGACGAGACGGTTTTTGCCGAAGAGCGTCAGGCGCTTTTGTTTGATCAATGGGCCGGTGTTGGCTTTGGCAAGGATGTGCCCCGCGCGGGCGATGCCTATCCGGTGGATTTTCTGGGCATCCCGCTGTTGATCCTGCGCGATCACGAGGGGCAGGTGCGGGTGTTTCAAAACACCTGTCGGCATCGCGGCATGATCTTGGTCTCTGAGCCAAGTCACATGCGCGGCACGATCCGCTGTCCTTATCATTCTTGGTGCTACGGGTTGAACGGCGATCTGCGCGCCACGCCCCATGTGGGCGGGCCGGGGCAAAACCTGCACGATGGTATTGATCGGGCAACTTTGGGTTTGATCGAATATGCCTCTTTCGTGTTTCGCGATGTGATCTTCGTGAATATCTCAGGGGATGCGCCGCCCTTTGAGGTGTATGCCGCCAAGCTGATGAGCCGCTGGGCCGCCCATGATCAGCCGCTTTATGCCGGGGGCGGGGCGTCCTCGTTTTCCTTCGATGTTGGGACGAATTGGAAGCTGGCGGTCGAGAATTATTGCGAGAGCTATCATTTGCCGTGGATACATCCCGAGCTGAATTCATACTCGCGGCTTGAGGATCATTATCACATCGAAGAACCGG
>CAYLLD010000210.1:0-4235 GCA_964384315.1 uncultured Rhodobacterales bacterium
AAACGCTTATGTCGCGCCCCATTTGGCCTGACGGCGCGCCCGATAGCCTAACCCAGCCTCGCAAAGATTTCGATGCATTCCTGCAAGCCACACCCGCGCTTGCCTTTTGGTCGCGCTGGTACGAGCGCGCGGCATCGGGCAAACCGATGAACTGGGCCATGCAAGAAAAAATCGCACTTATTGATGATAAGATTTGGAAGGCTGGGGCTGAGGCGGTTGCGGAGGCGATTGCGGAGATTGAAAAAGAGTTTGATTCAAAGGTCGTTCCTGAAAAAGCTAAAGAGCTTTTTGGCCCAGAACGCGCTAGCGAAACGCCAGAATTTTTTGAACCGTCTGCAGCTAAAATTAAGCAAAACATGGTCGCAAATGGCCATGCCGCTCGTTTGACCACACAATCTTTGGCGGTTCTGCTTGATCGCGAAATCGACTTATTGCGTGGTACGAATGTGAAAGATGATTTCGAGTTGGAGCGGCGGGACCGCCAGCTTGCCCTGTTCGTTGGGTTGCGTACGTCAATGCTAGAACTTTCGAACACAGTCCAAGATGATGAAGTTTCTGATGATCATGTAAAAGAAGCAAAGGCGATTCTTACGTCATTATGGACAAAGGCTAAATGCTGGCCGACGGATAATCTTGACGAGTTAGTGGATAGCGGTTGGCGCGCGGCTCTTATTGGGATGTCGGCGGGTGTTGGTGCATTGTTTGGGGCAACGGCCATAGGGGCGATGATTGGCGGGTCTATGTTCGGCGGTAAGAAACTGGCAGACATAATTTCTAAGGCAGTTAAAGAAGGTGGCCCTCCCGCTGGCTGATGGATTTTGTGGGGTATAATAATACCATAATTTTAACCCCCTGTTTTACAAGGCTTATTTCCGCCATCCGCCCATTGACTTGATCTGGCAATCGCTTAAAACCCGTGGCTTCGAGATATCTGGCGGGGGTGCGCCTCGTGATCGCTTTGCCGGTCCGTCATGCGCCTACCATTCTTCCTGCCATTACTAAGGACACCACTATGAAAACCTACTCTGCTAGGCCCAGTGACATCGACAAGTCGTGGATCGTGATCGACGCCGAGGGTGTTGTTCTGGGTCGTTTGGCCTCGATCGTGGCCATGCGTCTGCGCGGCAAGCATAAGCCGAGCTTTACGCCTCATATGGATATGGGCGACAATGTGATCGTTGTGAATGCCGATAAGGTGCAGCTGACCGGTCGCAAGCGCGAAGAGAAGACCTATTACTGGCACACGGGCCATCCGGGCGGGATCAAATCGCGCAAGGCGCATCAGATCCTTGAAGGCGCGCATCCTGAGCGGGTTTTGACCAAAGCGGTTGAGCGCATGATGCCTGGTGGGCCGTTGACGCGTCAGCAGATGACAAATCTGCGGGTTTATGCGGGCGGTGAGCATCCTCATGAGGCACAAGAGCCGGTGACGCTCGACGTGAAATCTATGAATTCTAAAAATACGCGGAGTGCCTCGTAATGGCCGAAGAGATTAAATCGCTCGAAGAGCTGAAATCCGCTGTGGACAGTGGCACTGTTGTGGCGGCGGGTGCGGATGACGCCCCTGCGTTGCAGACCGAAATTTCGATCACCCGCGAAGCTGTGCGCGATGAGCTGGGCCGGTCCTATGCCACGGGCAAGCGGAAGGACGCGGTTGCACGGGTCTGGATCAAGCCGGGTACGGGCAAGATGACCGTGAACGGCAAGGAATACGCGACTTATTTCGCGCGTCCCGTGTTGCAGATGATCCTGCGTCAGCCCTTCGAGATCGCTGGTGTTGAAGGTGAGTTCGACGTGATGGCCACTGTGAAAGGTGGCGGTCTGTCGGGTCAGGCTGGTGCGGTGAAGCACGGTATTTCCAAGGCGCTGCAGGTCTATGAGCCGGGGCATCGCGCCGCGCTGAAGGCTGCGGGCTTCCTGACGCGTGATGCGCGTGTGGTTGAGCGGAAGAAATACGGTAAGCGCAAGGCGCGTCGTAGCTTCCAGTTCTCGAAGCGTTAAGCTTTTCGCGGCAAGCTATGCACTGGTGCCTTGGCATTGGTGCATGGGCCGCCTATGTTTAGGGCTGCAATCGTGGCCCTAAATTGCCGTCATATGTTGCCCCATATGTAACGTCTGGAGTTTGTCATGGGTATGTCACAGCTTCGTCGTAACGCTCCGCGCGATAAAAAGGGCAGAGCAAAAATGCCGCATGTTGCGCGCGAGATTTCTTACTCACATTCCGCCGAAAGCAAGGTTGGCCGCGCGCTGATCCGCTCGGTTGAGAATATGACGGGCCGGTTGGGTCTTATCAAACAAGCTGCGGGCTATGACGACGAAGTGCGCGCCGGGCGTGACTTTTGGGAGGTCATGGTCGAGCGCTATCGGCTCTCGCTGGATATTGTGTCGGGCTCGCTGGCGAATATCCCCAAAGAGGGTCCGGTGATCGTGATCGCCAACCATCCTTACGGCATTCTAGACGGGCTGCTCTTGGGGCATATTCTTTCAACTGTGCGCGGCGATTTCCGGATTTTGGCGCATCGTGTGTTCCGCAAGGCAGAGGATTTGAACCGCGTGATTTTGCCCGTGGCCTTTGACGAGACCAAAGAGGCCCTACGGACCAATATTGAGACCCGCCGCACGGCGCTGAATTATCTCAACGATGGCGGGATCATCGGGATTTTTCCAGGCGGCACGGTGTCCACCTCGGCGCGGGCCATGGGGCAGCCGATGGATCCGCAATGGCGCGGGTTTTCGGGAAAGCTGATCCGCAAGTCGGGCGCGACGGTGGTGCCGATCTATTTTGATGGCGCAAATTCGCGTCTGTTCCAGATCGCCAGTCATTTGCATTACAATCTGCGCATGGCGCTCTTGATCAACGAGTTCCGGCGGCGCACCGGCGATGGTGTGCGGCTGTGCATTGGTGAGCCGCTTAATCCGGAGAAAATCCGGTCCTACGGCGATGATCCCAAGTCGATGATGGATTATCTGCGGGCGCAGACTTATGGGCTGGCGCCGGACCCCATCGACGATCTGTCCTACGGCTTCGAGTTCGAAAGCCACTATCGAACCGGCGTCTGAGCGCGGCGGGGCTGGCCTCATGTCTATTGACGGTGCCCGCTATTGAAAGTGCCAGCTATTGAAAGTGCCCGCTATTGAAAGTGCCAGCGTGAGTGGCGTAAACCCCTCGCGGTGACAACAGGAATATTCTCATGAGCAAGACCTATCGCGTCGGGATTTTTGGCGCATCTGGCTATACCGGCGCTGAGGCGATGCGGCTGATTGCGGGGCATCCCGCGCTTGAAATCACGGCGCTGACTGCCGAGCGCAAGGCGGGGCAAAGCGTGGCTTCGGTTTTCCCGCATCTGCGGCATTTGTCTTTGCCCGATATGGTGAAGGTTGAGGACGTGGATATCGCCGCGCTCGATCTGGCGATCATGGCCATGCCCCATGGGCTGTCTCAGCAGATCGTCAAAGACCTGCCCGCTTCGGTGCGGGTGGTGGACATGGGCGCTGATTTTCGCCTCGAAGACCCAGCGGCTTATGAGGCGTGGTACAACCGCCCCCATGACGCGCCGGAAAAGCAGCCCGAGGCGGTTTACGGTCTGACGGAATATTACCGCGAGGCCATTGCCAAGGCGCATCTTGTGGCTTGCACCGGCTGTAATGCGGCCACGGTGCAATATGCGCTGCGCCCGCTTTTGGATGCGCGGCTGATTGATCCTGAGCGGATCATTTGCGATTTGAAAAACGGGCTGACCGGCGCGGGGCGCTCTGCCAAAGAGCACCTGCTCTTCACCGAGGCGTCCAGCAGCGTGAAACCCTATGGATTTGGCGGCACCCATAGGCATCTGGGCGAGTTTGATCAGGAGTTTTCCAAAATCCTCGGTCAAGATGTGCGCATCCAATTCACGCCGCATCTTGTCCCGATCAATCGCGGGATTTTGGCGACCACTTACGTGGACGGCGATCCCGAGGCGATCCACGGGGCCTTGAGCGCGCGCTATACGAGCGAGCCATTTATCGTGGTGCTGCCCATGGGCGCGATGCCCTCGATGGCGGATGTCACTGGCTCTAATTTTTGCCATATCGGCGTGACCGGGGACCGTGTGACGGGCCGCGCGACGATCGTTTCGACCCTTGATAATCTGTGCAAAGGTTCTGCGGGTCAGGCGGTGCAGAACGCCAATCTGATGCTGGGGCTGGACGAGACGACCGCGCTGATGGGTGCGCCTGTGTTCCCGTGACTTGTCCCC
>CAYLLD010000211.1:0-4200 GCA_964384315.1 uncultured Rhodobacterales bacterium
ATTTCACCATCCTGCGCCCGCCCCATAAAAACGACGGAGTGCCCGCCTACGAGCTGTCGCTCATCGCCTTTCCGACCCGCGAATTGTTCATGGATAAGATCGACGAGTTCGACCTGATCATCTTTGACCGCTATCGCAAACGCGGCGTCCTGCCCGCCGCCTATATGCAGAACATCGTGCGTTACGTGCGCGAGGGCGGCGCGCTCTTGATTGCCTCTGGCCCGTCGCTGGCCGGTGCCGAAAGCCTTTACCGCACGCCCCTCGCCGACATTATGCCGCTGGCCCCCACGGCAGAGGTTCTCGAAGAGGCTTACTATCCCCTGATTTCGGAATTGGGCACCCGCCATCCTGTCACCCAAGGCCTTGAGGATTTTGCGCCCTTTGAGCCGAGCGATGAGACGCCCGGTTGGGGCCGCTGGTTCCGCCTGATCGACACGACCGCCGTGGCGGGGCAGGTGGTGATGGAAGGCCCTGAGGCAAGGCCGCTTTTGGCAGTTGATCGCCCCGGTGAGGGCCGGATTGCCTCGCTTGCCTCCGATCACGCATGGCTCTGGGCGCGCGGGGTTGAAGGGGGCGGTCCGCAGCTTGAGTTGCTGCGCCGTCTTGCCCATTGGCTGATGAAAGAACCTGATCTCGAAGAAGAAGTCCTCAGCGCCACCGCCGATGGCCGCCAGATCATGATCACCCGCCGCACCATGTCCGATGAGGTCACGCCCCTGACGTTGACGACCCCTGACGGCTCCGAAGAAACTCTAGAGATGTCTCAGCTTGCCCCTGGCACCTATCAACTTCGCCGCGAGGCGACGCAAAACGGGCTGTTTCGTCTGTCCCAAGGCGAGACGAGTGCCGTGGTGGTCGTAGGGCCTGCCGCGCCCAAGGAATACGAAAATCCCGTCTCGAGCGCGCAGCCGATGAAGCCTTTGATGGAGGCAACCGGCGGCGATGCCAAACGTATGGTCGATGGATTGCCGAATGTACGGCTGGTGCGCGAAGGCGGGGTCTCGGCGGGGCGCGGGTGGATCGGTGTGCTGCGCCGCGATGAGGCTTATAACGTCATCGACATCCGCCTCACGCCCCTCGCGCCGGGCTGGCTGATGATGCTGATCGCCATGGGTGCGGCCATTTTGGCTTGGCGGATCGAGGGGCGCTGACCCCGACCTTTTGTAGGGATTTCCCTTTGCGCACATCCGGCCTAGATTACTTGTCTAGGTTCTAGGGAGACCGCCGATGGAAATGCCGCAGCCGGATGCACGGGTTTTGTCGCGCAAGCGCGAGGTCATTGACGCGCTGCGGTCGGTTTTGCCTGATGACGCGGTCATCGCGGACGATCATGCGCTTAAGGTTTATGAATGCGACGGCCTGACCGCCTACCGCTGCCCGCCCTTGGCCGCGGTTTTGCCGCGCACGACCCAAGAAGTCGCCGCCGTTCTCAAGCTTTGCCACGATATGAACGTGCCCGTTGTGCCGCGCGGGGCTGGCACCTCGCTGGCGGGGGGGGCGCTGCCGACAGCAGATTGCGTGATCTTGGGGGTCGCGCGGATGACGGCGGTGCTGGAGACGGATTACGACAACCGCTTTATCCGCGTTGAAACTGGGCGGACCAATCTGTCGGTCACCGGTGCCGTTGAGGACGAGGGGTTTTTCTACGCCCCCGATCCCTCCTCGCAACTGGCCTGCGCAATTGCTGGCAATATCGCGATGAATTCAGGCGGGGCGCATTGCCTGAAATACGGCGTGACCACGAATAATCTGATGGGTCTAAAAATGGTGCTGATGGATGGCACGATTGTCGAACTTGGCGGGCCTTATCTTGACGCGCCCGGCCAAGAGCTGATGGCGCTGGTCTGCGGCTCTGAGGGCCAGCTTGGGGTGGTCACCGAGGCCACGCTTAAAATCCTGCCCAAACCCGAAGGCGCGCGCCCCGTGATGCTTGGCTTTGACACCAATGAGGTGGCGGGCGCTTGCGTCTCGGACATCATCAAGGCGGGGATTTTGCCTGTGGCCATCGAGTTTATGGACCGTCCCTGCATCCGCGCTTGCGAGGCTTTTGTCGGGGCGGGCTATCCGGATGTTGAGGCGCTTTTGATCGTTGAGGTCGAGGGCTCTGAGGCCGAGATCGACGCGCAACTGAGCCTGATCGAAGAGGTCGCGCGGCGGCATAATCCGGCGGAACTGCGCCGCAGCACCTCGGCGCAGGAAAGCGCCAAAATCTGGGCGGGGCGCAAGGCGGCATTTGGCGCGATGGGCCAGATCAACGATTATATGTGTCTCGACGGCACGATCCCTGTCAGCGAATTGCCCAAGGTTCTGGGCCGCATTGGGACGATTTCGGCGGAGTACGGGCTGGACGTGGCAAACGTGTTTCACGCAGGTGACGGCAACATGCACCCGCTGATATTGTTTGATGCAAATAAGCCCGGCGATCTTGAGCGCTGCGAGGCGATGGGGGCGGAAATTCTGCGGCTGTGCGTCGAGGTCGGCGGCTGTTTGACCGGCGAGCATGGGGTGGGCGTGGAAAAACGCGACCTGATGACCCATCAGTTTGCCCCCGCTGATATGGACGCGCAGATGCGGATCAAGGACGTGTTCGATCCAAAGTGGCTCTTGAACGCGGCCAAGGTTTTTCCGCTAAACGTTAGCGCGCCGCGCCGAGATGCCGCATGAGTTTGCACCCACAAAGCGAGGGCGAACTGGCGGAGATGATCCGAAGCGCAACTGGACCGTTATCGGTGCGCGGCGGCAATACGCGTGGCATGGCGGGGCAGGGCACGTCGCTGAGCACGGCAGGTCTAAGCGAGATCAAACTCTATGAACCCGGTGCGCTGACGCTGGTCGCGGGTGCTGGTACGCCTGTGGCTGAGATTGAGACGGCTTTGGCAAGCGAGGGGCAGATGCTGGCCTTTGAGCCAATGGACCACCGCCCGCTTCTTGGCACGCAAGGTGAGCCGACAATTGGCGGTGTGATTGCGGCGAATGTCTCTGGCCCACGCCGCATTCAGGCAGGCGCCGCCCGCGACGTGCTTTTGGGTACGCGGTTTGTGGACGGGCAGGGCGAGATTATCAAAAACGGCGGGCGGGTGATGAAGAATGTCACTGGCTACGATCTGGCGCGTTTCATGGCCGGATCGCGCGGTGCTTACGGGGTGCTGAGCGAGGTTAGTTTAAAGGTTCTGCCGCGCCCGCGCGCCGTGGCGACGCTCAAATTCGCGCCCAAAAATGCCGCTGACGCGCTCTTGGTAATGACCCGCGCAATGGCCAGTCCTTTCGATGTGAGCGGTGCGGCGATGACGGGGGGCGATGTCATGATCCGCATTGAGGGTCTTGCGAGTTCGGTGAGCTATCGGGCCGCGAACCTTAGTGGGCTTGGCGATGCCGAACTGATCGACGATGGAGCGAAATGTCTCGATATTTGGAGCGATATTCGGGACGTAAAGAGCCTTTCGCACTATTCCTATGTTTGGCGTTTGCTGGGTAAACCAACAGCGCTTGTTCCTGCCTTGCTCGGAGCGGAAATGGATTTGGCCGACGACCAGAGGATTTTTGACTGGGCTGGTGGATTGGCTTGGGTTGGCGCAAGCGATCCAGGGCGTGCCGCCGCTCTAGATGCGGCCCTTCACAGACTGGCCCCGCGCATCGGTGGAACGGTTGCGCGTGTTAAAGCGCCTCATGACCGCGATGCAGCGCTTGGCCAAGCGGCTGACCCGGCTTTGGCAAAGCTCTATGCCAGTCTTAGCGCAGAGTTCGACCGGGCTGGAAAATTCAGTGCTAGGGCAGATTAGATGCAGACAAATTTCTCTCCAGATCAGCTTCGTGATCCTGATACCGCCCATTCGAACAAGATTTTGCGCGCCTGCGTTCATTGTGGATTTTGCACCGCGACATGCCCGACGTATCAGGTGCTTGGCGATGAGCTAGACAGCCCGCGGGGGCGAATTTACTTGATCAAGGATATGCTTGAGACCGGGCGCGCAGCTGATGCGAAGACGGTTAAACATATCGACCGTTGCCTGTCCTGTCTGTCCTGTATGACCACCTGCCCTTCGGGGGTGAACTACATGCACCTAGTCGACCACGCGCGCGCGCATATCGAGGCGACGTATAAACGGCCATGGCATGATCGAATGCTGCGCGCGGTATTGGCGCGCATTTTGCCCTATCCGGGGCGGTTCCGCTGGGCTTTGGCCGCTGCAAAGCTCGCGC
>CAYLLD010000212.1:0-4148 GCA_964384315.1 uncultured Rhodobacterales bacterium
AGATTTTGCGGTAGAGCGAATAGACCAAGACCAGCCCCAAGAAGGCGTAGATCACCGTGGCGCGCGAGCTGGAGATGAACGGCAGCGACAGGCTGAGCGCCAGAAGCGCACCGATGGTGATCATCGCCCCCAGTGACAGGCGGTAGGGTTGGCGCAAGTAGTTGGCGAGCATCACGTATAGGATCGACATGGACAGCCCGGCGGCGAGCCTGAGATAGCCCGCGTTGCCAAAGACGATCTCGCCCCCCGACTGGATTTCGATAGAGCGTTTGCGCGAGAGGCTTTCAAAGGAAAACCCGCCGGTGCTTTGGATGAAGGCGATGGTGGCCATAAGCGCGATGCCGAAGGTCACGAGCGCCACAAGATGCAATCCGGCGGCGTTGAAACGGTCGTCTTTGGGCAAAATCCGCTCGATGGGTATACGGCGGTTGCAGGCGGCGTAACCGATCCCGACGATCAGCATGGCGGCGGCGAGGGCGAGGGCGCCGGAATGGAAGAACTCGACCGGATCGCCGTGCATCAGAACATCGCGGCGGCGGCCTTCGCCAAAGGCAATGATGTAGCTGGTGCCCAAGGTGCCGATGTGGACGTAGAGCGTGAAGAGCGTGTAGGGCTCAAAGGGTGAGATGTCGCGTTTGATCAGCACCGGCACCGCCACGACGCAGAGCGCGACCAGATGGCCCAGACCCACGAGGGCATAGGTTTCCAGCTCTGTCACAAAGCCCAAGATCGTGTAGATCGCATAGGCGGCAATGTTCAGCCAAAGTATGATCGAGAATGCCAAGCGGGTCATTCAAGGGTCCGTTTTGCGCGTGTTGCGACGAAGTGCGCGCAAGGTTTACCGCAATAGGGGTTAAAGGCCAACTTTAGCCTTGGCCCTTCGGGTCCAAATAGGCCGCCGCGCGGGGATCTGTGGCCAATTTCTTGGACAAAGCCACCTCGGTGGGGGCGTTTAGCTTATCGTTGAGGGTTCCGGCCTTGGGCAGGACCAGCGCCTTGATCCGGTCGCGCATGGCGGAATTCATCAGCGGTTTGAGGGTGTATTGATAGAGCCGCGAGTTCATCACCTGCTCAAGGGCGCCGCCGCGCGGGACAAAGGCCTTACCGGCGGATTTATTGCGGTGGGTCTCGTTGATCGCCTCTTGGGCCGGAGGGGCGACGCCGAGAAAGGCGCAAATCTGGGCCAAAGTGGCGGGGCGGTCGGCGAGGTAGTCCTCAAAGGCAATCACGAGGATTTGCTTGGGGTCAAACGCGGCCTGCCATGGCTCTAGCTGCCATGCGTAGCGGCTGAAATCGGCGTAGGTGGGGTCGGCGAGAATGGCCTCATTGAGCGGGCGTTTGTCCAGACCCATACCCCAATTGTGGTGATAGTGACTCACCGCGCGTTTGACCGGATGGCGGGTCATATAGATCAGCTTTAGCTCTGACCCGAGCAGGTCATGGGCGATTTGCGCAGGCGCGTCGTGGAGCGGGCGTTTGGTATAGGCGGTCGAAGCCTCCCCGCATAGATCACCCGCCGCCGCCCCGTCGAATTTGGCAAAATAGGCCGCTTGGCCCTCGGGGGTGTGGATTTCGGGACGGATCAAATCCTCGGGCTCTTTTTCAGGGGGCAGATAGAGACCGGACAGGGGGCGCAGGTCTTCGTAGAGGGTCGTCGTGCCCGCCTTCATGGCGCCGATGATGAGAAAACCGGGTTTGTTGGTCATGGTTTTTTCGGCTCCTTGATGGGGGGTGTTTCGCCGCGGCGCCATTTCAGGATCGCGCGCAGGCCGACGGTGACTTGAAACAGGGTTAACAGCGTGGCCGAGCCTGCGGTGGCCCATGCTGCGCCGACCGCGCCCATTTGCGGGATCAGCAAAAAGTTGAGGCCGATGTTGAGCCCGAGGGCGGCGAGGGTGGCGGCGCCGAAGAGGCGCTCTTGGCCCGCCATGAGCATGAATGAGGTGGCGGGGATGCCGATGCTGGCGGCGATTTGGGCAAAGGCCAACACGCCTAGAACCGCGCCGCTGCCTGCGTATTCCGCGCCAAAGAGCCACGTCATGATGGGGGTTTGCCAGATGATGAGAATGAGGCCGAGCGCGCCTGCGATTAGCGCGGCGAACCCCATGCCGCCGAAATAGAGCCGCTCAACCTGTTTAAAGCGTCCGGCGGTGATCGCGGCGGAGATGCGGGGGCCGAGGATCGTGCTGAGGACCGCGATGGGAAAGGTCTGCACGAAGGTCACGCGCAGGGCGACGCCGTAGTTGGCGACCTCTTCGAGATTCGCGAGTGGCGCGAGCATGACCACATCGGTGCGGTTCATGATCAGTTTCGCGGACATGCCCACGAGCGCGGGGAGGGCGATGAGCATCCAGCTGCGCATTTGGAACGCGGGGCGGGCATCGCGCAGGGCCTTGGGGGCGGATTTGGCGAGGAAGCGCGCGCCGTATGCGATGGCGATGACGCTGGCGAGGGCATAGGCGACGAGGGTGTTTTCGACGGAGGTGAGGCCGAAGATGACGACGGCGATGCAGGTCAGGGCGGGGGGCAGCAGCTCGTCGATCAGGATGCCGCGGCTGGGGTAGCGGAAGCCGGCCAGCATGTTGCGGATGAGGGCGCGCATACCCATGATTGGCAGGATGATCGCGCCAAAGAGCATGCCGCGTGCCAGATCGTCGTCGACGGTGAACCAGATGGCGACGGCGCTGGCGATCAGCGCGGCCACGATGCAGGCGATCAGGACGACGGGGGTGGCGGCGCGCAGTAGGCCTTTGAGCCGCGCCCAGTTTTCCTCGGTCACATAGGCGGGGATGAACCGCATCATCAGGACCGGCCAGCCCAATGCGCCCAAGCGGCCACCCAGCAGCGCGAGGCCTTGGGCGAAGACGAAGAGCCCGTAGGCTTTGGGGCCCAAAAGCGGGGCCAAAAGCAGGGTCATCCAGAGCTGGGCGAAGCGGGCGGGGATGGCGACGGCCATGGTGCCTGCAAAGGCGCGGGCGATGCCGGATTTCAGGAAGGCCTTCATGGGCTTTCCTCTAAATCATCCAAGCAAAGCTGGGCTAATTTGTCGAAGGCGGCATCCGAGGCGAGGCACAGCGCGTCAAAGCGGTCGCGGGCCATGGCGCGCAGGGGGGCCAAGCCCTCGGGGCTGGCATTGGTGTCTTGAACGAACGCCACCACATGGGCCGGAAAATCGCGATCCACGGGCAGGCACCAATTGGTCAGCCCCGCCAGATCGTCCTCGATGCAATGGCCACCAAAGGCGAGGACGGGGACGCCAGCGGCCAGCGCCTCAAGGTTGACGATGCCTTGGGTTTCGTTGCGGTAAAGCGAGGGAAAGAGAAAGAGGTCGAGGCCCGCGAACCAGCCCGCTTTGGCGTCGTCATAGATCGGACCTTCGACGATCAGGTGACCGTTTAGCCGCGCGGCGGCGTCGTGGGCGAAAGCCTCTTCTTCGGGGCTGAAAAACGTGCCTGCGAGGGTCAGTTCCGCGTCGATCCCAGCGGCCAGAAGCGCCTCAAGGCTCTCGATGGCGCGGCTTAGGCCCTTGGCGTGGCCAAGCTTTGACATATGGCCGAGCCGCCAGCGCTTTGGGTGGGTTGGCCGATCGCAGCTCGTCAGGGCAGGGGCGCTCATGGCGACGACGTTGGACATGGAGGCGGTTTGGGCGATCTCGGGGTAACGCGCCGCCAGTGATTTGGCCATGCTGGGGCAGATGCACAGATGGGTGGCCCGCGCGCCGGATACCCGCGCCAAAAGCGTCATCAGCGGCTTGCGTTCATCCACGTGATTGCGGCTGTGGTGGTGGAACACCAACCGCGACGCCCGCCCGATGCGCGCGGCGGTGGCATAGGCGAGGGTGTTGGCCATGCCCTTGTTGGCATCGACGGAAATATAGACAGGGCGGCCCCGCGCCGCGGTCACCAATCCCCAGATCGTGCGCGCCGCGCGGCCCGCTTTGATCGCGGTATTGCGCGCGCCGCTGCCGGTGTCGCCGCGCACCACGTCGAAACGGGTGAGCGTGCCGTTGGTTTGGCGGGATAGGCGGTCATGGATGTGCTGGGTCATGACCGTTTGCCCCGTCACCGGGCCGGGAAAGGGGCCGACAAAGAGTAGCGTCGGTTGGGCGGTCATTATTGCGCCCCGATACCGGTGAAATTGCGCTGGGC
>CAYLLD010000213.1:0-4138 GCA_964384315.1 uncultured Rhodobacterales bacterium
CAGTATCTTCACCGGTGGCCTTAGCCCTTCTCGGGGATAAGATCGATCACCACAACCTCTGGTGGACACAATAGACGAAACGGCGGGCCGGATGTCCCAACCCCAGAGCTTACAAACAAATGCCGCGCGCCCATCGTGAACCATCCCTGATCATAGCTCCGATTTTCCACTGGCAGCAAGAGCGGGCCGATGAAGGGCAAACGCACCTGCCCCCCGTGGGTATGACCCGAAAGCATCAAGGGCGGGCCGCCGTGGGCCAGCGGGAATGTATCGGGGGAATGCGCCAACGCGATTTGCGCAGCCTCAGGGTCAAGCTGGCTGTGAAGCCCGGCAAAATCCGGTTTGCGCCCGGATGAGAGATCCTCGTAGCCCGCAATTTGCACCCGAGACCCATCGGCGCGCTCAACCTCGGCGCAATCATCTTGCAACACCGCGATGCCCTGCGCCTCGATGGCGCGGCGGGTCTCTTCGCCGGACCACGCCCAATCGTGATTGCCCAAAATGGCAAAGCTGCCCATGCGCCCCGGCAAAGCCGTCATGGCATCGGCAATGTCATCCATCGAGGTCAACTGGCGCGCGATCAACTGGCCAATCGCCGGGTGCCGATCCGCGGCCTCCTTCACCACATCCGTGGGCGCGTTGTAATAATCGCCGAGCCAAAGCACCAAATCCGGCGCCTCGGTTTCGGATAAATGCGCAAATAGCGATTTGAGGCGCGGCCCCGGCCAATGGTAAATATTGGGCTGCAAATCCGCCACAACCACAAGTCTAAGCGGCGTTGTGAGCGCCGGCAGAGCATGGGTGTGGCGCCGAATATGCATCTGTCGCGGCTCAAACCACGCCACCCAGACAAACAACGCCGCCATTAGGGCAGCGACGCCCAAAGCAATCCAAAACACGGGCACCGTCCCCCCTTTTTGCCCGCAGTTTAGGTGAACCAAATTGCCGTTCACTTACCCCAAGCTATTTTTTTGTTCGTGCCTTCAACTCAAGCTACGCATGTTTTCGAGCAGATTACCAATGTGATCGCGCGCCCAAGCTTTGTCAGAGGCCAATTCCGCTTCAATCTGCGCTATATTGGCCTGATCTTCGGGCGTGGGGGTGGTTTTCGCCTTAGGCATAGTCTCAATTTCCCCCGCCAGCCGCGCGATCAACCGCGCCGCGCCTGCGTGATTGGCCGGGCTATGAAGCCCCGCAAGCCTCATCCCGTGCTGCACCTGCGCAAACCGGCGGTAAATCTGCCCAAGCCTATCCCCAATTTCATCTTGAAGATCGCCTGATTGAACCAGAGCGCGCATGGTTTGCGGCAATGGACGCGCGGCGGTGACCCCCGCATGAAGCGCAAATGACTGCACGAAAAGCTCAATATCCAACATGCCCCCCGGCCCGGCTTTGACATCCCACGCATCGCCCGCACCGGGTTTTGCCGATGCAATCCGCCGCCGCATGTCAATCACATCCGCCCAAAAGCTGGGCCAATCACGCGGCTTGGTCAAAGCCGCCGCAATGGCCGCGCTTGCCCGTGCCATAGGGGCCGCATCCCCCGCACTCACCTGCGCGCGCGACAAGGCCAAATGCTCCCAAGTCCAAGCGTCGTTCAACTGGTAATTCGAAAAACTCTCCATGCTGGTCGCCACCGGCCCCTTGCGCCCCGATGGTCGCAGACGCAAATCAACCTCGTAAAGCACCCCCTCACCAGTGGCGCTGGTGAGCGCCGCGATCAGTCTTTGGGTGAACTTACCGTAATAAGCCCCGGCAAAAAGCGGCTTGGGCGCGTTCGTCATATCCTGCGGGTCGGCGTCATAGACCACGATTAAATCAAGATCAGAGCCTGCGGTCATTTCCATTGACCCAAGCTTTCCCATGGAGATCACCGCCAAACCGCCCCCCGGCGGCGGACCAAACCCCGGCTCCATATAGGCGCGCACCAAGCGCAAAAGCACCGCCAACGCGACCGTCGCAATGGCACTATAGGCAGCGGCGCATTCCGCCGGGGTCGATATGTTGCGCAGCAGATGCACCCCAACCTGAAAATGCGCCTCTTTTTTCCAGCGCCGCACCGCATTGAGCCCCGCTTCGTATTCTGTGTCATCCGGCATCAATGCGGCCAAGGCCGTTTGATAGTCCGTTTCTTGGGGCAAGGGGCCAAAGAACGCGGCATCCAAAACCGCGTCAAACACCTGCGAATTTCGCGCCAGATAATGGGCCAAATCCGGGGTGGTGCCGCAAATTTCGACCAAAAGGTCCAACAGTTTAGGGCGTGCCTCAAACAACGAGAAGAGCTGCACCCCCGCAGGCAAGGTCGTCACAAAACGATCAAGGGCGCGCAGGCTCGCCTCGGGATCGTGGGTCGCGCTCACCGCCACCGCAAGGCGCGGCTCAATCGAGGCAAAAAGCGCGCGCGCTTGCTCGTTTTTGAGAACTGGCAATGCCAACCACCGGGTGCGGGTCTCGGCCTCGATTTGCTGCGCCGGGGCATCGGGCGTATCAGGAAAAAGCGCCGTTGCGCCGTGGACCTGTTCAAAAAGCGCCAAAACCTTGGCGGCAAATTCATCCGCATCTTGGTATCCGCTAAACCGCGCCAGACGCGCCATCCCCGCCTGATGCTGCGGCATCTCGTGGGTCTGCGCATCCTCCAGCATCTGCAAACGGTGCTCTAGAGTGCGCAACTGGGCGTAACAATCAGCCAAGTCTTGGGCTTTGGCCTTCGTGATCCGGCCTTCGCGCGCCAGTTCATCCAGCGCAGCGCAGGTGCCCGCAACCTGCAACCCCGGCGTGCGCCCGCCAAAGATCAACTGCTGGGTCTGGGCAAAAAACTCGATTTCGCGAATGCCGCCGCGCCCCAGTTTCACGTTATGCGCGGGCCACGTGATCGGCCCCGTCAGCCCCTTGTGGTGGCGAATTTTGGTGAGCATGTCTTGGGTCTGGTGGATCGCCGCAAAATCCAGATAGCGCCGCCACACGAAGGGCCGCAGCCCGTCGAGAAACTCTGCGCCGGTGGCCATATCCCCCGCAATCACCCGCGCCTTGATAAAGGCCGCGCGTTCCCATGTGCGCCCGAGGCTCTCATAATAGCGCTCCGCCGCGCTCATGCCGACGCAAACGGGGGTCACCGCAGGGTCGGGGCGCAGGCGCAAATCCGTGCGAAACACGTAGCCGTCGCCGGTGTTTTGCGACAGCATCCGCGCCATGGCTTGGGTGATCGCCACAGCGTCTTTGCGCGCGGCAAAATAAGCCTCGTCGTCCAGATCGCGGTCATCGAACATGGCAATCAGGTCGATATCCGACGAGTAATTCAGTTCATGGGCGCCCAATTTGCCCATTGCGATGATGAAAATCCCGCAAGCGCGGGCATGATCTGCGGCCTGAAAGTGCTTGAGCCGCCCCCGCGCGGCCAAATCGCGGATCGAGACCGCCAAAGCGCCTTGCACCGCCCAGCTCGCGAAGTCGGACAGGGCGCGGGTGACCTGCGCTTGGTCATAGGTGCCGCCCAGATCGTGCAGCCCCAAAAAGAGCGCCAAACGGCCCTTGGCTTGGCGCAGCGCGGCCTCTGCCGCTGCGACATCCAGATCAGATATATCCACAAAGATGTCTGCGGGGACAGCCGCCGCGCCCCAATTGGCCAAAATCCAATCCTCGTGCTTGCGCAGCAGTTCGTTCAGATAAGGGCTGCACCCCGCCGCCCCTGCAAAGAGGGTTTGCGCCTCTGGCCCCAGAGCCGCGAACCGCGCCGCCGCCTCATCACCTTTGGCGGCATCATCGGGCAAGGGGGCAAAAAACACCGACCCTAAATCTCGCGCAACTCGCGGCGAAACCGCTTTTGGTTCGCGATGTAGCGCGTGGCCGAGGTGCCCAGCTTCGCAATCGCCGCCTCATCCAATGCCCGCACCGCCTTAGCCGGCGCACCCATAATCAGCGAGCCTGCGGGAAAAATTTTGCCCTCGGTGACCAGCGCATTCGCCCCCACCAGAGAATTCGCGCCAATCACCGCGCCGTTGAGCACCGTCGCGCCCATCCCGATCAGCACATTATCCTCAAGGGTCGCGCCGTGGACAATCGCGCCATGACCGATGGTGCAGTTTTTGCCCACCCGCACCGGAGCGCCCGGATCGGTGTGCATCACCACGTTTTCTTGCAC
>CAYLLD010000214.1:0-4129 GCA_964384315.1 uncultured Rhodobacterales bacterium
GCATCGGGCATCGACGACAGGCACAGCATTGCAAAAACGGAAAACATGGCACCCCCTCTTTGGCCCCTCTTTGGCCCAGTTTTTCCCAAGGCTACCGCGAAACCGGCGTCCCCCAAATGCAGACCAAAGGATATTTGTCATGGCGGGCGGCTATCCACTAGCTTCGGCGGCACTTTGAAACTCCACTTTGAAAACACTTTGAAACTAGGGGAAACTCAGGAGATGAAGGCCATGAAACGGATCGTTTTAGCAGCGGCAATCGCCGGAATTTTGCCAATCGCGGCGGTGGCCGAGGTCAAGAACCCTTTGATCGACAAAGGCAGTTGGCTCGATATCCGCGAGGACATCCTTGAGAATGTCGCTATGGTCCAACCCGGCGATCAGGTGCTGGGCATCGACGCGCCGGTACGCGCCCATGACGCGGCGATTGTGCCAGTTAAAATCACCCAAGCCGACGGCATCAAAATCACCGATCTGACCCTTGTGGTTGACGAAAACCCCGCCCCCATGGCCGCGCGGTTCGAGTTTGGGCCATCCATGGGCGAGATCGAGTTCGAGACGCGCATCCGCGTCGATCAATACTCCAATTTCCGCGCCATTGCAGGCACCGCCACCGGCGATCTGCTGATGGCAGGGCGCTTTATCAAGGCCTCGGGCGGCTGTTCGGCCCCCGCCTCAAAGGACGCGGCGATTGCCGAGGCGAACCGCGGCAAGATGAAGGTAAAGCATTTCGTCACCGCCGATCTGGAGCGCCGCGAAGTGCAGGTGATGATCCGCCACCCGAATTACTCAGGGCTGCAGCGCGATCAGGTCACCCAGCTTTTTGTGCCCGCGAATTTCATCACCGATCTTGAGGTCACCCAAGGCGATGATCTGCTGTTCCGCATGGAAGGCGGCATCTCGATTTCCGAAAACCCGACGTTCCGTTTCAAATACAACGACAATGGCGCGGCGGCGATCCGCGTGCGGGCGGTGGACACCGACGGCAATATCTACCAACGCGATTTCGGCAAAGACCTGATCTGACGCGCGTAGACCACGCCTAGAAGCCGCCTAAAAACAGACGATCTCGGCCTCGGCTTGAGCGCGGCGCAAATCCGCCTCAAGCACTTTGGCCAGTTGCGCCGTTCTGAAAATCGACATCCGCTCGCCGCCGGTTTGCCGCAGGGACAGCACGGTTTCCGCCTGCACATATTTGTCATAGGGCAGGATCGAGGCAATCACGTCGACCGAGCAGGAACAGCGCCGCAGATTGTCGCGGGTCTGCCCATTGGTGGCCATGCAGCCAAAGACATAATCCGCCCGCGCCTCGGTGGGATAGTCGTTCAAATCCGCCTGAAAATCTGTTGCGAGCGCAGGCACTGCGAGGCACAGGGACCCACAAAGGCTTAGGGCTATAAGCAATCGCTTCATCATTGTGGCTCCTCCAAAGTCGAAAACACGATCCGCTCTTCGTAAAGCGGCGCACCGACCTTATCCAGCGGCACAAAAGTCCGCAGCTCGTGAATACCGCCGGGCACGTCGGCACTATAGGTAAAGCTCATCTCCAGCTGCGAAAACGGCCCCATGCGCGCTTTGTTCTGATCCTGCGAAAACGGCATCAGCGTAACCCGCCGGACCATCTGCGCCTTGCCGTCGATCTCGACCTCCATCATCGTCTCGACACCCTCCGTGAGCAGAGCGTTCTTGATCCGGTTGCGGATGTAAAACGGGCTGCCACCGGCGATCCCCGCCATGGCCCGCGCGCTCGATTCCAAAAACACCATCACCAAAGGATTGCCCCCCGCCGTGGGCATTGGTTGGGTGTTTTGCATCACCCGCCCTCGGTCGTAGCTGATCACAACCTCGCCAGACCCGCCGACCTGATCGGTTTCAGCCGCATAGACCACATTGATCGCGCCGCCCTCAAAGGCCTGTTGCGGCGCGGTCTCTGGGGCGGTCAGATCGTGGGTGTAAACGAGGGTCGCGCCGTCTTTCAGATCGCTCAGCACCGTTTCGTCAAAGATAAAATCCGCCACCGTATCAGCGGCAACGGGCGCGCCCACACAGGCGAGAAACGCCGCCGCCACCGTTTGTTTTATGCTTATCATCAGGTCCGTCCCTTAGTTGCTGTCGCCAATTGTGTCGAAAGTTTGCGGCTCCGAAGAGCGGGTTTTCCACCCCAAAAGCGCCCGCAATTTGCGCAGAGGCACCGGCTTGCGCAGAACCTCGATGCTCAGCGCCTCGCCCTCTTTTTCCAAAGAGATGCTCTGGTTGCCCGTCACGACAATCGCCGGAATGTCCTTTTTGGCCACATCCCGAAGCTGCTCAATCGCCGCAAAACCATTATCACCGTCATCAAGCTGATAATCCGCGATGATCACATCCGGCGCGAGCCCCATTTGCTGCATCGCCTGCAACGCACCAGCGCTCGACGAGGCAGGCAGCACGCTCACCCCCCAGGTCTCCAGCTTGGCGGTCATCGCCTGCAAAACGTCCTCGTCGTTCTCGATCACCAACACGATCAAATCGCTGGTGTCGTATGTCTCATCAAAGCCCGTGGCCTGATTGGCGGCGCGGGGGTCCATCTCATCGACCAAATCCAACTCCACCGCAAAAACCGAGCCCTTGCCCGGCGTCGAGCGCATGGTCAGCGCGTGGCCAAGCTTGCCGCAGGCCCGCACAACAATCGACAGGCCCAGACCAATCCCCTTGACCTCATCGGCATTTTCGAGCCGCTGAAATTCTTCGAAAATCACCTCGTGATGCTCTTTCGCAATCCCAATGCCGGTATCCCAAACCTCGATCCTAAGCCGCCCATTCGCGCGGCGGCACCCGACCAAAATCCGCCCTGCCTTGGTATATTCAATCGCGTTGCTGATCAGATTGGCCAAGATACGGCGCAGGTAAATCTTGTCGGACATCACCCATTTTTGCGAGCCGACGAAATCAAATTTCAGGCCCTTGAGCCCCGCTTGGGGCGAAAATTCGAGCGCCAATTGCGCCAGCACATCATCAAGACAAAAGGCGGTGATATTGAACTTGGCCCCGTCCCCTTCGAGGCGCGAAATTTCCAGAAGCGATTGCAAAATCGTCTCGACCGACTGGAACGAGGCGGCAATTTTCTGCGATAGATCGCGAGACTCGCGGCTGCGCACCACGTCGCCCAAGGTCGAAATATAGAGCTTGGCCGCATTGATCGGCTGCAACAAATCATGGCTTGCCGCGGCCAGAAACCGGGTTTTCGAGCGATTGGCCGCCTCCGCCGCGTCTTTGGCCTCAAACAACTGGCGCTCAAACTCCTTCTGCCGCCGCGCCCGCGCTTGCAGCTCTCTATTGGCCTCCATCAGCGCCGCCGTGCGCCCTGCGACGCGGTCCTCAAGCTGCTCATTGGCCTCAACCAAGGCGATTTTGGCGTGAGTTTCGGCGGTCACATCATCGAAAGTCACGATGAATTCGCCATCAGGCAGCGCCATGAGTTTCATATCTAGGATCGTGCCGCTGGCCAAATCCAACCGGTGCCGCACCTCTTCGAGCGCGCTCAGACTGCGCGACCATTTCAGGATTTGCCGCAGGTTTAATGGCAGCTTCAACAGCCCCCGCCCGTTGGCTTTCTCCATAACCGCGCTCAAAGTGCTGTTGGCTTCAAGTTCGTGAGGCGCGATGCCCAAAATTTTTAGAAACCGCTGATTGCAGGATTTGATCTCTCCCCCACCCGACACCAGACAAATCGCGAGGCTCAGATGTTCAAACACCGCCTGCAAAAGCATCGAGTTTTTGCCGATAATCTGGTCTTTTTCGAACCGGTTTTTGCGCACCAATTCGGTGATGTCCGATTGCATAATCGCCATATTGCCCAGCGTTGTGCGCTGGTAGGTCACGTTGAACCAACGATCATCCGTGAGGGGCAGCACAAAGCTTGACCGCTCAAGACGCAGCGCCTCAACCCGCGAGGCCTGCCACTCATCCCGGGCCGCAGCCCCATCAAGCGCCAGCGCTTTGGACTGGGCCAGAACCGCGATCACCTCGTTGGCGCTGGCACCGATGTAGATTTTTTCCGACACATCTGGGAACAGCCGCCGAAACCGATCATTTACCACCGCCAGATAACCGTCCTTGATCAGCGCATAGCCCTCGTTCATCACCTCCA
>CAYLLD010000215.1:0-4066 GCA_964384315.1 uncultured Rhodobacterales bacterium
TTTCCCGATCCCTGGATCGCCGCCCACCAACGTGACCGAAGCAGGCACAAGCCCGCCGCCCAAAACGCGGTCGAACTCGGCAATGCCGGACATGGTGCGCGGCTCTTCGGGGCCTGCCTCGTTGAGACCAGTTAGGGGGACCAAAGCGCCTTTTTCCGCGCCCAGCCCCTTGCCCTTGGGACCGGATGACAGCGGTGTGCCCTCGGCGATGGTGTTCCACTCGCCGCAGCCATCACAGCGCCCCGCCCATTTCGAGTAGGTGGTGCCACAAGAGGCGCAGACGTATGTTGGTTTTTGTGCCATAGCCGCCCTGATGTACTGGGGTGCGGGGCAAGTGTGAAGCAGATTTCGCGTGCCGCCTAGAACGGCAGGCCAAGGGCGATTGCGACGCCAAAGGCTGCGGTAAACAGCAAAAACACGCGGGTGATACCGCGATCGAACCACATTGCCGCAAGCGAGGCTATGACCAATGCGCCCCCGGCGATGGGGGCCGCGCGATCCCAAAGATTGGTCAAAACAATCATGGCAGCTATCAAGCTGAGGATCACGGCGATATGCGCCAGACGCGCTTTGGTATTTTTGGTCGCGACCGCGCGAAAAAGCGAAAACAGCAGCCCGCCAAAAACCGCCGCCGCCATAATCACGCCTGCCAAAAACTGGATCATCGGATTGCACCGCGTTTGGTCAAATCCGTAAACAGCATTGAGGCGAGCACGGCGGCGGTAAATAAGTAGAGGCCCCAAGCGGTTTCGACCCGGCCCACACCGACGCCTTTGGCCAGCGCGATGTAGACGGCGATCAGGAAGACATCGGCCATGGCGAGTTTGCTCAAGACCTCGAGGAGGGGCAGGGCGCGTTTGCTGGTGAGGCGAAAATGGATGGCCGCCAGTGCGAGGGTTTTGACGATTGGGGCAAGGACGCCCAGCAGGACGACTATAAGCGCAAGTGCGATGTCGGTTTGCCAGAGGCTTTGAATGGCGACGAGGATGGATAGCTCGTCGAGGGCGAAAAACGGCAAAAGCCCCGCCCGAGCCAGTGGGGCCATCCACGCGATTGGGAATACGATTAAAAGCGCGAGGTTTGCGAATTTTAACGCTTGGGCCATTGGAATTATGCGAGGGATTGGGCGCCGGAAAGATCAGGCGCGGCCTCGTCCTCAGGCTCTACCGCTGGATATTTGTCAATCTGGGTGATGCGTTTTAGCAATTTTGCACCATGCTCATGTGTCGCTGGCGCGCGCTGCGCGATTGTCACTGGCGAGGGAATGACTTGGGCAGGTTTCAAAGCCCCGTTCGCAACAAGGGTTTGCAAAATACTGCCCGCTGCGGCTTTGTCGATGCGCAACATCGTGCCAAGCATCTGCGGTGTGCAACGCCCGTGCAATTGGGTCATGTAAGTCGCCCAATAGCGCGCGGCTGCAGCCACTGGCGCGGTTGGTGTGACGGCTTTTACAGCTCCTAGCGGCGCGAATGCTGCTGCGGTGGCGGCAAGCGATGCGCCAAGAAATTTTCTGCGTTCCATAGGGTCAATATGGGGTGTCGCTGGGTATTTTTAAACCCGAATTAGCCCAAAAGTGCAGCGCTCAAGTTCTCATCGATCTTTTCCAAGAACCCTTCGGTGGTCAGCCAGCCCTGATTTGGCCCGACCAATAGCGCCAAATCCTTGGTCATGTGACCAGATTCAACGGTCTGGACGATCACCTTTTCCAAGGTTTCGGCAAACTCTTGCAGTTTCGCGTTTTCATCCAGTTTGGCACGATGCTTCAGCGCCCCGGTCCAAGCGAAAATCGATGCGATTGAGTTGGTCGAGGTGCTCTCGCCGCGCTGATGCTGCCGATAGTGCCGCGTGACCGTGCCATGGGCGGCCTCTGCCTCAACAATTTGGCCATCAGGGGTCATCAACTGGCTGGTCATCATGCCCAAACTGCCAAATCCCTGCGCGACCGTGTCCGACTGGACGTCGCCGTCGTAGTTCTTACAGGCCCAAACATAGCCACCTGACCATTTCAGCGAAGAGGCAACCATATCGTCGATCAAACGGTGCTCGTACCAAATCTCTTTTTCTTTGAAAGCCTCGGCGAATTCGGCGTCATAGACCTCTTGAAAGATGTCTTTAAAGCGCCCGTCATAGACTTTCATGATGGTGTTTTTGGTCGACAGATAGACCGGCCAGCCCAGATTGAGCCCGTAATTCAGCGAGGCCCGCGCAAAGTCATAAATCGACTTGTCCAGGTTATACATCGCCACGGTGATACCAGCATCGGGGGCGTTAAACACCTCGCGCTCGATCACCTCGCCGTCCTCGCCCTCGAATTTCAGGGTCAGCTTGCCTGCGCCGGGAAAGCGGAAATCCGTGGCGCGGTATTGATCGCCATAGGCATGGCGACCGACCACGATGGGCTTGGTCCAACCAGGCACAAGGCGGGGCACGTTTTGGCAGATAATGGGCTGGCGGAAAATCACCCCGCCCAAGATGTTGCGGATCGTGCCGTTGGGCGATTTCCACATTTTCTTGAGGCCAAATTCCTCGACCCGCGCCTCATCCGGCGTGATCGTCGCGCATTTCACGCCAACGCCGACCTCTTTGATCTTTTCGGCGGCATCAATGGTAATTTGATCGTCCGTGCGGTCGCGCTCTTCGATCCCCAGATCATAATAAAGCAGATCAAGATCAAGATAGGGCAGGATCAGCTTGTCTTTGATAAAGGCCCAAATGATCCGCGTCATTTCATCGCCGTCAAGCTCAACAACCGGGTTATCTACCTTGATCTTCGACATGGGGGGTCCTCACGGGTTTAGGATTCGAGCGAATTCTCCGATGCTTTAGTGTGTTTTGGTTAACAATAGAAGCAAGAGAATTGGCAGGTGCGACCAGCACAGGGCCCTCTACCGCTCAAATCCCGTCACGGACTATGCGCCGATAGAGGATGCCCGCGTGCGCACCCCCTCAGGCTTAACGCACAAACTTCTTATACTTAATTCGCTTCGGCTCCAAAGCATCCGCACCCAAACGGCGCTCTTTGTCTTCTTCGTAAGCCTCGAAATTGCCCTCGAACCACTCCACATGTGCATCGCCCTCGAAGGCCAGAATATGCGTACAGAGCCGGTCCAAGAAGAACCGGTCGTGCGAGATGATCACCGCGCAGCCTGCGAAATCCTCTAGGGCATCTTCGAGCGCGCGCAGGGTTTCTACGTCAAGATCGTTGGTCGGCTCATCGAGCAAGAGCACATTGCCGCCCTCGCGCAAGAGCTTGGCCATATGGACACGGTTACGCTCACCGCCCGAGAGCAGGTTCATGGTTTTTTGCTGGTCCCCGCCCTTAAAGTTGAACGACGAACAATAGGCCCGCCCGTTCACCTCAGCGTCGCCTAGCATAATCACGTCTTGCCCGTCGGAAATCTCTTCGAACACGGTCTTTTTGTCGTCCAGATGATCGCGGCTTTGATCGACAAAACTCAGTTTGACCGTGTCGCCAAAGGTGATCGTGCCCTCATCGGGCTGCTCTTGGCCCGTGAGCATCCGGAACAGCGTCGATTTACCCGCGCCGTTGGGCCCGATCACGCCAACCACACCGCCCGGAGGCAGCGAGAGGTCCAAACCATCGATCAAAAGATTGTCGCCGTAGCCCTTTTTCAGACCCTCAATCTCAATCACCTTGCCGCCCAAACGCGGGCCGTTGGGGATGATGATCTGCGCCTTGCCCAGCTTTTCGCGCTCGGATTGCTCGGCCAGCTCGTTATAGGCGTTGATCCGCGCTTTTTGCTTGGCCTGACGGGCCTTGGCGCCCGCTCTGATCCACTCAAGCTCGGATTCGAGGGTTTTCTGGCGGGTTTTATCTTCGCGGTCCTCTTGGGCGAGGCGTTTGGATTTTTGCTCAAGCCAGCTCGAATAATTGCCCTCATAAGGAATGCCGCGCCCGCGATCCAATTCGAGGATCCAGCCGGTGATATCGTCGAGGAAATAGCGGTCGTGGGTCACGATCAGGATCGTGCCTTTATAGTCGATCAGGTGCCGCTGCAGCCACGCGATGGTCTCGGCGTCGAGGTGGTTGGTCGGCTCATCCAAG
>CAYLLD010000216.1:0-4039 GCA_964384315.1 uncultured Rhodobacterales bacterium
CATTTGAGCCCTCGCCATTATAAAAGCGGGCATTTGAGCCCTCGCCATTATAAAACTGGGCATTTGAGCCCTCGCATTTAGAAGTGGGCGATAAGGCCCCTAACGGACCGTCTCGATCGGGCCGTCTGCCGCCCCGCTCAGGAACTGACGCAAATAGGGATCATCGGCGCTGTCCATCTGCGCCACCGGCCCATGCCAATGCACCTGCCCATCATGCAGCATCGCCACGTCATCCGCGATGGTGCGCACGCTGGTCATATCATGGGTGATGGTCATGGTGGTCGCGCCCATCTCGCGCACAATTTCTCGGATCAACTCGTTGATGACGCCGGACATAATCGGGTCGAGCCCCGTGGTCGGTTCATCAAAGAAAATCACCTTAGGATCAGTGGCAATCGCGCGGGCGAGCCCGACGCGCTTTTGCATGCCCCCCGATAACTCGGCAGGGTAAAGATCGGCCACATCGGCGCTTAGGCCCACACGTCCCAGCTTTTCAATGGCCCGCGCCCGCGCCTCATCGCGGCCCATGCCTTCGTGCAGCAGGCGAAAGGCGACATTGCGCCAGACGCTTTGGCTGTCAAAAAGCGCGCCGCCTTGGAAAAGCATCCCGAAATCCGCAAAAAATGCTTTGTGATTGATGGGCGCGCCGTTGATCAGCACCTCGCCCGCATCAGGCTTAACCAGCCCCATGATGCATTTGAGAAAGACGCTTTTGCCGGTGCCCGAGCCGCCGATGATCGCCAGCGAGCGGCCTGCCTCGACGGTCAGGCTCACCCCGCGCAGCACGGATTTGCGCCCGAAGGATTTTGATATGTTGCGCGTTTCAATCATGGTCCGAAATCATTCATGGTACGAAAAACGCCTCGTTCATCACATAGTTTGCCGCCAAAATCAGCACCGAGGAGGTGACAACCGCATTGGTCGTCGCCCGTCCCACACCGCCTGCGCCGCGCCCCGAATTATAGCCCTGATAGCAGCCCATCATCGCGATGATAAAGCCAAAGACCGCCGCTTTGATCAGCCCGCTTACGACATCGCCTTGGGTTAGAAAATCGACGGTATTGGTGATGTAGATGCCCTCGTTGAAGCCTAGCCGCGAGGTGCCGACCAGATAGCCGCCCATGATCCCGATCACATCGCCGATGGCTGCGAGGATTGGCATGGCGATGGTGGCGGCCAGCAGGCGCGGGGCCACGAGGTAGCGCATGGGGTTGGTTGACAGGGTGTGAAGCGCGTCGATTTGCTCGGTGACGCGCATTGTGCCGATCTCGGCGGCGATGGAGGATGAGACGCGGCCCGCGACCATCAAACCGCCCAGCACTGGGCCCAATTCGCGCACCATGCCGATGGCGACGATGGAGGGGACGACCGCCTCGGCGTTGAAGCGCGCGCCTCCCGCAAAGATTTGCAGCGCGAGGGCTGCGCCGGTGAAAAGCGCGGTTAGGCCTACCACCGGCAGCGAGAAATAGCCGATGCGCATCAGCTGCGTGCCCAATTCGCGCAGATAAAAGGGCGGCGTGAATACGGCCACAACCGCGCGCAGGGCAAAGAGCGTGACCGCGCCGATGCTGGCCAAAGTGCGGCGCGTGGATGCCCCTACGCTTTGGAAAATACTCAAGATCGCCTGAATTGCTTTGCCCCCGGCTCTATCTAACCGCGTCTTAAACGCGGTCATGACGCTTTTGCACCTCGCTTAACCGCCCTTGTAACGGCGGTTAAATCGCGTGCCAAGGGAGGTCAGGATTTCATAGCCGATTGTGCCCGCGCTATGGGCCAATTCATCGATGGTTTGCAGCTCGTTCAAGAGCGTGAGCGCGGCGGGATCGCCCTGCGCGTCGGTGACATCCACGGTGATCAGGTCCATCGAAACGCGTCCAACCAGCGGGCAGGGGGTCACATCCCAAAAGAACATCGCGCCGTTCGATAGCGCGCGGTGCACCCCATCCGCATAGCCAAGGGCAAGGGTCGCGATGCGCGAGGGCCGCGCGGCTTGCCACGTATTGCCATAGCCCACGCTCTCTCCGATCCCAAGATTGCGAATTTGGATCACCGGCGCCTCTAGGGTCACCACGGGCCGCGCGTCCGAAAAGGGCTGACCGCCGTAAAGGCCGATGCCCGGACGGGTGAGGTCAAAGTGGTAATCTGGCCCCATGATGATCCCGCCAGTGGCCCCTAGCGATCGGGGGGCGTCGCATTCGATGGTCATCTGCTCGAAATTGCGCCGCTGGGTGTCGTTCATCGGGTGCCCTTGCGCATCTGCGCAGGCCAGATGGCTGATGATCAGTGCGGGGGTGGCCTCGGCTGCCAAAGCGCCCCAGTCCTCGCCCTCAAGCCCAAGCCGGTTCATGCCTGTGTCGAGTTGCACACCGTAAGGCGCGCCCGAAAGGTCACGGGTGAAGGCGGTGAATTGTTCGGGGGAATTGAGCAAAGGCACCAGCGCCGCTTCGGCGAATAGCATCTGTTCGTCTGGCGCATAGCCGTTGAAGACAAAAATCCTTGGGCCTTCGCCAAGAATTTTGCGCAAATTTGCGCCCTCTTGGGCCATGGCGACAAAAAACTGGCGGGTGCCTGCGCGGGCCAAAGCGGGAGCGACCTGAGCCATGCCCAGACCATAGGCGTCGGCCTTGACAACGGCGGCTGTCTCGCCCGCGCTCATGGCATCAAGGGCGCGCCAATTGGCGATGATGGCGTCTAGGTCAATCGTCAGAGTGGTCTGGCTCATCGGGTCATAACATGGGTCACAGGGAGCTATGGTTGGGGCACGCGTCAAAATTCGTGCGGGATTGGACCCGATGATGGCGCTAAATGAGCCGCCTAACAAGCGCCAGTTTCTGGCAGCTTACATAAACCCCAATTACGTGAAGCCTAATTACATGAAGCCTAATTCGAGCCGCGCCTCATCCGAGAGCATCTCCATGCCCCATTGCGGCTCCCAGACCAGCTCAACGTTTACCGTTTGCACACCGGGCAGGGGCTCAATCGCGCTGGCGATCCAACCGGGCATCTCGCCCGCCACCGGACAGCCGGGCGCGGTCAAGGACATGATCACCGCCACATTTGCGGCCTCGTCGATCTCGATTGTGTAAATCAGCCCCAGATCATAAACATTGACCGGAATTTCCGGATCATAAACTGACCGGCAGGCCGCCACGACGTCATCATAAAGCGGATGCTCGGTCGAGGAGGGCTTGATCAGCGGGGTGCCTTCGAGAGGCGGGGTTTGTTCGGTCATGTGAAACGGGCCATATCAAGATCGCACCTTGGAATTCCTGACTGTTTATATAAGGAAAGATTTGATTTGGTCCAGAGGCGAGGCATAAGACTTTGACGCAGTTTGCATTTTCACTCTCGCATCGGGATAAAAAAGCGCGCCGTGGCCGTGTTGTAACCCCGCGCGGGGCGATTGAGACCCCCGCGTTTATGCCCGTGGGTACTGCGGCGACGGTCAAGGCAATGATGCCGCAATCTGTGGCGGCCACGGGGGCGCAGATCCTCTTGGGGAACACCTATCATTTGATGCTGCGTCCGGGGGCCGAGCGGGTCGCGGCTTTGGGCGGTTTGCACAAGTTTATGAATTGGGACGGGCCGATCCTGACGGATTCTGGCGGATTTCAGGTCATGAGCCTGACGGATTTGCGCAAAATGACCGAAGAGGGTGTGACCTTTGCCAGCCATGTGGACGGCTCGCGCCATATGCTTAGCCCCGAAACCTCGATGGAAATCCAGCGGCTTTTGGGCTCGGACATTGTCATGTGTTTTGACGAATGCACGCCGCATCCGGCGGAATACGCCACTGCGCGCACAAGCATGGAGCTGTCCATGCGATGGGCCAAACGTTCGCGCGCGGCCTTCGGGGATCGGCCGGGCTATGCGCTGTTTGGCATCCAGCAGGGCAGTGTTTACGAGGATTTGCGCGGGCAAAGCGCTCAGGCGCTGACCGAGATCGGGTTCGAGGGCTATGCCATCGGCGGTTTGGCCGTGGGCGAGGGGCAAGAGGCGATGTTCGGTGTGCTTGATTATGCCCCCGCCATGCTGCCTG
>CAYLLD010000217.1:0-3997 GCA_964384315.1 uncultured Rhodobacterales bacterium
ATTGAGGTGATTTCCTCGCTGCTCAGGCTGAAAAACACATCAATTTCAAGATCACTCAAAGGCGACGAAAACGCCCGTTCTCCAATCCGCGCCTCTTCCAGAATCATAATTCCCTCCAAAATGCGAAAATTATGGGCCCAACCTACCTTGAGGACGAGGGGAGTTTTAGCCTAACAAAATCAATATGTTAGCAAAATAGAGTCTGAAAAATCATTCAAAATCACGTACTTACTTATGCAACATACTGCAGCTTCGTTACGAGAACCCCAGCCGCGATTGCGCCGGGAACGCATGGGTGAACTGATCCAGATTGATGGCTCAGATCATCACCGGTTCGAAGATCGTGCCGATCCTTGCACCCTCCTCGTTTTCATAGATGATGCGACCAGCACCTTGATGGAGCTGCGGTTTGTCAAATCGGAAAGCGCGTTCGGTTATTTTGCTGAATTTGGGAGCTACCATTTAATGCACGGCCGCCCGGTTGCCTTCTATTCGGACAAACATTCGGCGTTTCGGAGTGTAGCGCAGCCGCGGACCGCTTATCCATTTAGGGGCCTCCGATGCCCAAGAGTATGGATTAGCTGCGCCCATTTGTATTTTGCGACGCATGGATCTGGCCTTCAAACGCGCGTGTTACCGCTCCCCACTCATAATGCCAATCACTCAACGACTTCAACATCCAAGGTGGTTTGTGCCAGAACATCCCCAATAATCGAAGGGCCCCCGCAGGGTTTGCCATCAACGGGTGTCTCTTTTACGCCGGACTTAATCTGCACCACAGTCGTCACGAAATGAAAGGCAGCGGTTGCGCATCCTCTGGCATTTGGCTCCAAAGCAACATCTTTCATATAGGTTTCGCCGGCCATTATCGCAGGGACCACCCCTGCTAATAGGATTTTGCTGGGCGCGTTTGTGGTTTCATTTTGGAACGCGATGGCAAGCTGGTACTTTAGCTCGGCCTCGATTGCATTGGCCATTGGTGAGGCTGCTAAGACATGGCATTCCAAACTGACAGTCTCCTCGTCAATCCGGGTTTCAATCAGACCAAAACCCACAACATTTGGCTGCTCAAAGGCAATCCATTCGACGTTCTCACTTTTGTGATGACGCAACTGCGCGCGTTCGGATGCAGCTTCCAACGCGGCAGCGCCCCTTGCAACGAAGTTTGCCGGATCAGCAATAACCGACGAGCAAATGTCGCGACCCAAAATCGCCTTGTTAACTAACGGATTGCGAAGCGGCATAGGCATTGCGTTGATCTCTTTGATCAAACCATCAATAACCGGAGGTGTTTCGCAATCGCCGTTCTTGAGTTCGAACGCTAACATCACGGTGTGCTTAAATTCGCGCGTCACTTTGTTCAGACCGACTTCAAAATCAATGTTAGCGGGGCATCCGCGACTGTTTTGACGTGTAAAACTGCCGTAATCCCGCTGGCTGATCCAAGCTCGGTCCGGATCCTCATTTTCCCTCGCCTTATCACTATCCTCGCCAAAAACATCGACGATGATGCCGCGCACAAATTCCTCTGTCAAACTGCGCTTTTCACGGTCGCGCAGGGTGATGGACCCGCCAAACAACGCCGGTAAGACTTTACAGCCAATCCCAAATTTACTGGCATCATCGCCTTCGGTAATCAGAACAGAATGATTGTATTCAGGGGCAGTCAGCAAAAAGCCCCGCCCAAACTCGTCAACAATCACCTCTTGCGCGATAACCGGCCAGGACGCAGCGATATCCGCTTTGTGCGTCGCCAGAAAACCAGATGGATCAGCGACTAAAGACTTGCATAGCTGGTACGACAGATACGGCGCTGCCTTATGCTCTTTTTGCTCTTGAGCCAGGGCACCAGTTGCAAACAACGTAAGCGCTGTAGCAACAACGACGTTCAGCGCTTTTAGCGCATTGGGAATTTTTTTAGTAAGGACCATATTTTCCCCCGTGATTTCGAAATAAACTTACGCGGTAGTGTGCATCTAATCGGCGACGTCAGTTGACCAATAACACTGACGGCTCTTTGTCAGATGTAACACGGCATTGGCGAAAAATCCATTGGCAGAACCACCCATGACGGCCACACACGCGCCCAAGTGATAAAAACGCCGAGCGCGAAAGCGATAATCTGGCTAATGCTGCCCATCGGCTTGAGTATAAATCCGCTTAATTCATTCAAAAGCAAATAAAACAATTGAAGCCCTAAAAAATACTTCATCTACTATTACCAGTTTCATAGCGCATTGTTTAAAAAAGGGAATAGACCGTGGGATTAAATAAATCTGTTATTTCAACACGTTCGCAAGCAATTGTTGCAGCACCCCCGTTTCGCGCCCGCGACGACTATGTTTCATTGTGGGACGGTGACATTGGCACAATCAATATCTTACTCAACGACAGCCACCCCGCAGACGCCGTGGCAAAGCTAGGCAGAGTATCGATTTTCGCCGAGGATGCCATCTCCTTAGAGCAAGACGGCACGCTCACCGTTAATGAAACAGAGGTGAGTTTCTCGACCAAAGAGCCCTATTATTTTCTCGACGCCAACGGCACCAAATTTGACGCGGAAATCATCTTAAAACTACTCGACGGCACCCCGGGCCTAACCATCACCAACACGGTGCTTTTAAATGATGAAACGCCCAATAGCGGCGTGGTCAGCTACGACATGGAGGCGCTGCTCGATCCGCTTGACATATACGGCACCGAAATCCTCTCAGTGAGTGCGACCCATAACGGGATTAGCGTGTTTGGGTCGGTCACAAAAGAGGGTGTGGTCTCGGTCGATTTTGCTCAGTTTGACGACGCGGCTGACGGCTTCGGAAAAGGCTATTTGAGCCTCGTAGCCGAAACCAAAACCCCAAACGGTGCCACCGGGACAGCCAGTTTTTCCGTCCCCGTCGACATCGTTTCAAAAGCATCAAATGCCCCGGTCGGGATCAATGGCGCAGGAATTTTCGCAGGCACCGCCAATGACGACACCATAAGGGCTGGAACCGCAGGAACCGATTTTCTTTTGGGCGGGGCTGGCGCGGATAGTTTTGTCTTTGCGGATACCTCCAATAACGGTGTGGGTGATCTTGATGTGGTGCTCGACTATGGCGCCAGTGGTGATGAAATCCGCTTCGAAGAGACAACGGTGTTGAGCGGCGCTGCCAACGTCCATGGCGGGGTGATTTTATTGGTGAATGGCGGCGAAGATACCATCTTCGTGGCCGGAGATGGGCTCGAATATCTGGAAATTGATCTCAACAACTGGACGGTGCCCACCGCATCCCCCCAAGACACCGCAACGATCAACGACCCCACAACACTCAACGATGGGAATGAGATTATTTTCTACCAGCAGCTGTGGCTGGACCAGATGAACTACAATGTGAACACCTTCGGCAACCAATGGGGCGTGCCCTATCTGCTGTAGCCGCGACCAGTATTCGGAACCAAAAAGGATATGTGAATGCCTGATTTTATGCGCACTAGTTTTGCCATCGTCATAGCCGCAGCACTTGCTGGGTGCGGTGGCGGCTCTGGCACATCGGACCAAGCGAACATGGCCGGTGATCCACCACAAAACACCCCCTCTAATCCCACCAGTGATAGCCCCGTTGCTTACGAAACCGCTGATGGCACCCCGCTAGTGGGCATTCAGGCGACCTTGTCATCAGCCATTGAAATCGAGGACATCGAGTTGCGTCAAATCTTGGGCGCGATCAATGCAAACGAGTTGAAAATGAACGATGGCAGCGTGTTTTTTGTCGGTGATTTTGCAGGGGCCCCAAAAGACGTCTCGCCCGGCGTTGTAAGCTCCACCACCGACGCCTCAAAATTTCGCGCGCTCAATTACACCGATCCTAGCTATGACATCGATTTTTTGACCGGATTTGACGGCGACACCATCGTCTATCTGGGCGTCATCGGTCCCGCTTTGACGGCAGCTGTCGCCGATACCGGAACCGCCGTCTATCGCGGCGAGGCGCGCGGTGATTTGTCGGTGTTCGACGAC
>CAYLLD010000218.1:0-3879 GCA_964384315.1 uncultured Rhodobacterales bacterium
AACCGGAATATCACCTTCAAACGCAACACGGATTACTGGGCAAAGGACCTGCCGATCAACGTGGGTCGGCATAATTTCGACGAAATTCGCGTTGAATATTTCGCCGATGACAACGCGGGTTTTGAGGCCTTCAAGGCGGGCGAATACACCTTCCGTTCGGAAAACAGCTCTAAACGGTGGGCCACGCAGTATAATTTCCCCGCCATCAACGACGGGATCATCAAGAAAAACGAACTGCCCAACGGCAGCCCACCCACCCCCTCGGGCTTTGTGTTCAATCTTCAGCGTGAAATCCTGAAAGACATCCGCGTCCGCAAGGCCATTGGTTTGGCCTATAATTTCGAGTGGACCAACGAAAGCCTGCAATATGGCCTCTTTAGCCAGCGCTCATCCTTCGTCGAAGGCACGGCTTTGCAAGCCATGGACGCACCAACCGGCGATGAGTTGGCGCTTTTGAAATCGCTCGGAGATGTGGTTCCCGAAGACCTTTATACGATGCCTGCCTTTGTGCCCCACAGCTCGTCAAAAGAGCGTTTGGCGGATCGGCGCAATTTGCGCGCGGCAAGCAAATTGCTCGAAGAGGCGGGTTGGACCGTTGTTGACGGCAAGCGCCAGAAAGACGGCGTGCCTTTGACCCTTGAATTCATCGCCTCAAGCTCTAGCCCGGCGACCCTGTTTTCGATTTTCGAATCTTTTGGGCAAAACCTTGAGGGGCTTGGCATCGATTTCAATCTGCAGAAAATCGACTCTGCCCAGTTCACTTTGCGCCGCCGCGAAAAAGAATATGACCTGATTTACTCAAACTATGTGTCGTTTTTGTCCACCGGCACCGGGCTTATGCAGCGCTTTGGCTCCGAACAGGCCGAGGTCAGCGTTTTCAACCCGGCCAGCCTCGCCAGCCCCTTGGTGGATGCCGTGATCGATAAGTCGCTGTTGAGCACATCGAAAGCCGAAGAAGAGGCATCGCTCATGGCACTGGACCGGGCGCTTCGCTATGAATATTTCATGGTGCCGATGCACTTTAATGACGTGAACTTCTTGGCCTATTTCGATCAATACGAGCACCCTGAGAACATGCCGCCCTTTGCGGTCGGGATGCTCGATTTTTGGTGGTATAATGCCGAAAAGGGCCAAAAAATCCGCGCCGCCGGTGCACTGAACTAAGACCGACCAGCGTTTATGTCAGCTTATATCTTCCGGCGTCTGCTACTCGTGATCCCCACATTGCTGGGGATCATGGTTATCAATTTTTCCCTCGCCCAGTTTTTGCCCGGCGGGCCAATTGAACAAATCATCGCAGGCCTAGAGGGAGAGGGCGACGTCTTTGGCGGCTTTGCTGGTGCGGATAATGACGCTGGTATGGAAGCGGCCTCGGGGGGCAATGAGAAATACGTTGGCGCGCGCGGCCTGCCGCCCGAATTTATTGAGCAGCTTGAGCGGGAATTCGGCTTCGACAAACCCCCGGTTGAGCGGTTTTTGAACATGATGTGGAATTATGTTCGCTTCGATTTCGGTGAGAGCTATTTTCGCTCGATCTCGGTGATCGATCTTGTTCTTGAAAAAATGCCCGTCTCAATCTCGCTAGGCCTGTGGTCGACACTTTTGGCCTATTTAATCTCGATACCTCTGGGCATCCGCAAAGCAGTGCGTGACGGATCAAGCTTTGACAACTGGACCTCGGGGCTCATCATCGTCGGCTATGCGATCCCGGGTTTTTTGTTCGCAATTCTTTTGCTCGTGGTCTTTGCAGGCGGCTCATTCCTCGATTGGTTCCCGATCCGCGGCCTCTCATCTGGCAGCGATGAATGGGCAACCATGAACTGGTTTGAGCGGACAATCGACTATTTCCACCACATCGCGCTCCCGGTGCTGGCCTCGACCATCTCGGCTTTTGCCACGCTGACCCTTTTGACCAAGAACAGCTTTCTGGATGAGATCAAAAAACAATATGTGATAACGGCGCGGGCCAAGGGCGTGGCTGAAAACAAAGTGCTCTACGGCCATGTTTTCCGCAACGCCATGCTGATCGTGATTGCGGGATTTCCGGGGGCTTTTGTCAGCATCTTTTTCTCCGGCTCGCTCATTATCGAGACAATTTTTTCCCTCGACGGTTTGGGCCGCCTCGGCTTTGAGGCCGCCGTCCAGCGCGATTTCCCGGTCGTGTTCGGCACCCTCTTCACCTTTGGGCTGATGTCGCTCTTGATCCAGATCATATCTGACCTGATGTATGTCTGGATCGACCCGCGCATCGACTTTGGTACGAGAGAAACATGATCAAACTCGGGCCACTCGGACGCCGCCGCTGGCGCAACTTTCGGCGCAACAATCGCGCCTATTGGTCGCTGATTATCTTTTCGGTGCTGTTTTTCATCTCGCTATTTGCCGAGATTTTGGCCAACGACAAACCGATCATCGCCAATTACAAAGGCAAGTGGCATTATCCGATTGTGCAATTCTACCCCGAAACGGCCTTTGGCGGCGAGTTTCAGGTTGAGGCGGTTTATCGCGATCCCGAAGTGCAATGCCTGATCATATCGGGCGGTCTGGATGCCTGCTGGGACGATCCAACTGGCGTGATTGAGGATGCGGCAGATGGGATGGTTGACGGCCAGACGATCGAAAAGGGCTGGATCATTCAGCCCTTGATCCCGTTTCACTTTCGCACCGCGAATGATCTGAACTATCGAAGAGCGCTTTACCCCGACGAAGAGCATGCCACCCGCGCCCCGTCGCCCCCCGATGGGACCCATTGGCTGGGCACAGATGACCGGGCACGCGACGTGCTGGCCCGGGTGATTTACGGGTTTCGCCTCTCGGTGTTCTTTGCGCTCATCGTCACCTTTGCGGCCTCGGTGATCGGCATTCTAGCGGGGGCGGTCCAAGGCTACTTCGGCGGCTGGACCGACCTGATTTTCCAGCGCATCCTCGAAATTTGGAGTTCGACCCCATCGCTTTACATCATCATCATCGTCGCTGCGATTTGGACGATGGATTTTTGGTTGCTGGCCACGCTCACAGTGCTTTTTGGCTGGCCTGCGCTTGTTGGTGTGGTGCGCGCCGAATTTTTGCGTGCGCGTAACTTCGAATATGTTCGCGCCGCCCGCGCCCTTGGGGTCTCTGACTTTAAGATAATGATTAAGCATGTTTTGCCTAACGCGATGGTCGCCACGGTGACCTTTTTGCCATTCTTGGTCACCGGCGCAATCAGCACCTTGGCCAGTTTGGATTTCTTGGGTTTCGGCCTGCCATCCACGGCCCCCTCGCTGGGGGAATTGACCCTACAAGCCAAGCAAAATCTGCAAGCGCCATGGCTGGGGATCACCGCCTTCATTGTCTTTGCGATCATGCTATCGCTCTTGGTGTTTATCTTCGAGGGGGTGCGCGACGCTTTTGATCCGCGCAAGATCTTTGTTGATGACGGGAACGACAAAGGGGATGACAGCGGGGACGGCCGCCCATGACCACGCCCCTTTTGAAGGTCAGCGACCTTAAAATTGCATTCCGCCAAGACGGTAAAAAAAATCAGGCGGTCAAAGGCATCAGCTTTGAGGTGATGAAAGGCGAAACAGTCGCCATAGTCGGTGAAAGCGGCTCGGGCAAATCCGTCACCGCCCTTTCTACGGTGGCGCTTTTGCCTGCCGCCGCGCAGATCGAGGGCTCGGTCACCTATGAGGGCCGCGAGATGGTCGGCGCGGATCCTGCCACTTTGCAGGACGTGCGCGGCAACGACATAAGCTTTATCTTTCAAGAGCCAATGACCTCGCTGAACCCGCTTCAGACGATTGAAAAACAAATTGCCGAGAGCATCACGCTGCACCAGGGCCTATCGGGCACAGCGGCGCGCGAGAAAATCATTGAGCTGCTTGGCCAAGTCGGGAT
>CAYLLD010000219.1:0-3831 GCA_964384315.1 uncultured Rhodobacterales bacterium
TCACATACATGCCGTCTTCAAGTTCTTGTGCGGCCCGTTCGGCCATTTGATTACGATCCCAAGGCATCGTGGTTCTCCTGCATAAGTTCTTTGTGGCGGATTAGGCCGCCTGCGTGGTCCGCTGTTCGATCCGCTTTTCGTGATCGCCCTGAATGAGCCGGTGCACATAGATGCCGGGCAGGTGGATCAGATCAGGATCAAGCGAGCCGGTGGGCACGATTTCCTCGACTTCCATGACGCAGACTTTGCCACACATGGCCGCTGGCGGGTTGAAATTCCGCGCGGTTTTGCGGAACACAGCATTGCCGGTCTCATCGGCTTTCCACGCTTTGACGATCGCCAGATCAGCGACGATGCCGCGCTCTAGAATATAGGCCTTGCCGTCGAACTCGCGCTCTTCCTTGCCCTCGGCAATCGCGGTGCCGACGCCGGTTTGGGTGTAAAACCCCGGAATACCAGAGCCGCCTGCGCGCATCCGCTCGGCCAGCGTGCCTTGGGGGTTGAACTCAAGCTCCAACTCGCCGGACAGATATTGCTGCATAAAAGTGTCGTTCTCGCCCACATAAGAGCTGAGCATCTTTTTCACCTGACGGGTTTGCAACAGCAGCCCGAGACCAAAGTCATCGACCCCCGCGTTATTCGAGGCAATGGTCAGGTCTTTCACGCCACTATCACGAATGGCGCCGATCAGGTTTTCGGGGATGCCGCAGAGGCCAAAGCCACCGGCGGCGATGAACATGCCGTCATTTAGCAGACCATCCAAGGCCGCCTCGGCGTTGTCGAAGATTTTTTTCATACTAAGCAAGCCTCTTGGTTTGTTAACTTGGTTAACAATTAACTAGCCCAGTTTCGGCGCAAAGTCGAGAGATGCGTTGCGAGATATGTGTTATGGACAGGCGTAAATATCCAAGACCCCAAAATGGCGCACGTATTGATCCAGCACGAAAGAATAAACCTGTACCATGTCCTCGTTGGGCTGTTGGTTGGCCAGCCGCTCAGACAAGGGGTCTTTGGCGGCGATCTCTGACCCTGTGAGCGCCTCGATCACCGCATGGCCACAAAACGGGACATGCAGTTCTGAATAACCGCCCTCATGGGCCAGAACCAAACGACCATCACACAGGCTATCGGCGGCGGTCATCAGTTTGCGTGTCATCTGCCCATAGGTTTCCGAGCCGCAGATCATCCGCGACAAAGGGTCAGCGCCCGAAGCATCAAACCCGCAGGCTACGATGATTAGATCAGGGGCAAACTCAACCAGTTTGGGGACAACCAGACGGTCCATTGCCTCAAGATAGGTTTCATGGCCCGCGCCCGGCGGCAGTGGGATATTCATATTCGCGCCCAAACCCGGTCCGGCGCCCATGTCGGCGATATCGCCTGTGTTCCACGGGTAATTGCGCTCTTGATGGATTGAGACCGTCAGCACATTGGGGTCCTGATAGAAAATCGCCTCAGTGCCATTGCCATGATGCACGTCCCAATCCACAACCGCAATCCGCAGTCGGTCCGTACTGCTATAGCTGGCATTGAGCGCGCGAATGGCGATGGCGATGTTGTTCAAAAGGCAAAAGCCATTGGCAAAATCGGGCATGCAGTGATGCCCCGGCGGGCGGCAGAGCGCATAGGCATTCAGATAGGTGCCGCGCATCACTTGGCGCACGGCCTCGGTGACCAGCCCCGCCGATTGCAGCGCAATTTCATACGAACCGGGGCCAACAGGAGCCCGCGCGCCCGGCGTCATTTCCCCGCCGCCATTGTCCGAGAGATATTTGAACTCTTCAAGGTAAACCTGCGGGTGGACCCGCTCGGCGTCATGGGATGAAATCGAAGGCGGCGTGATGAAATCAACCTGTTTGCCCAGGCCCGTCAGTTCTAGCAGGTTTCGAAAGCGGCGTTTGGTCTCAGGGTCATCTGCAAGACCGCCGCTGGCGAGGGGCTGCACATGGCCGCCCACTGGTGCGGTCAGGGCGTAGCCAGCCCCGACATGCCAAAAACACGCTTCATTCCAAAAGAAACCTGTGTGCGTCATTTACCCTCGCCGATTGTGGAAAACTATAGGCAGCGGTTTTTGACAGTTCGAGCATATTCTTTTGATGAATAGCCAAACTGGCGGTTGAAGCGCAGATTCTTGCCGCCAATGTGCAAGGAAGGGGCGGGGAAGTGCGGAAACTGCAAGCAAAGGGCGCCAATTGCCCCGCAAAAACACGCGTCAGCTTGGGTAGGTTGCGAATCGTTTGCCCAAAGAAAAAGCCCCGCCAAAACCGGCGAGGCTGGAACTTGTTACGATTGCCTCTCGCGCAAATTACACGCGCGGGGGCTGGGTCTTAGGCCGCTTTTGCGACCTTTTTCGGAGCCTTCTTGGCATTGATCGTCTTGCTCGTAGCAATCTCGATGACCCGCGGCTTCAGCGCCTCAGGCACCTCGCGCACAAGATCGACATGCAAGAGCCCGTTCTCGATGGTCGCGCCGCTCACGCGCACATGATCCGCAAGCTGGAACCGGCGCTCAAAGGCACGGGTGGCAATGCCGCGATGCAAATAGCTGGTCTCATCCGCCTCGTCTTTTTTGGCGGAAATCACAAGCTGGCCATCGCGGGCCTCGACCTGCAACTCAGCTTCGGTGAAACCGGCAACCGCAACGGTGATGCGATAGGCGTCTTCATCGGTTTTCTCGATGTTATAGGGGGGATAAGTGTTTGTCGGTGTGTCCGTGGTCATGACATTGTCGAGCATGTTTGCCAGACGGTCGAAGCCAACGGTGGAACGATAAAGTGGTGTGAAATCATAAGTACGCATAGGTAAAGAACCTCCAAAAGAGCGAACGTTAGCGATATGGCCCCCCATGCGGGCGAGCCGTGGTTAAGTGCCGAACCCATCATTGGCGTCCGACCTGATTTATATGGGGAGGGGGTGGCCCCTGTTCAAGGGGGCAGGAGCTTGTGCACGGGTTCAAGGGCGCAGCCCGCCGCGCATCGCTGGGCCGCCCCAACGGCACGGCGATTGGCTACGGCAGGCGCGACCTTTACGTGTTACGGCGGGTTATCAAAGGAAAACGACCCATCACTCAAAGAGGGTCGCCGCCCCTTGAACCTGCGCCCCTTGAACCCGCACAAGTGGCTAGACGCCTTTAATGCGCCTGCGCCCAATTCTCGCCTTGGCCCGCATCCACGATCAGCGGCACCGAGACCTCAACCGCAGGCATCGCCGCGCCTTCCATGACGCCCTTCACAACGCCGATCACATCATCAACCGCCGCCGCCTCGACCTCAAAGAGCAGCTCATCATGCACCTGCAGCAGCATCTTGGCGGGCATCCCCTTAATCGCCTCAGGCACTTGGATCATCGCGCGGCGGATCACATCGGCGGCGGTGCCCTGAATGGGCGCATTAATCGCGGCGCGTTTGGCAAAACCGGCCTGCGGTCCCTTGGCGTTGATCTCGGTGGTGTGGATTTTGCGGCCAAACAAGGTCTGCACGAACCCATGTTCTTTGGCAAAGGCCACCGTGTCGTCCATATAGGTGCGAATACCTGGAAAGCGCTCAAAATAGCGGTCGATGAACCCCTGCGCCTCCGAGCGGGGGATGCGCAGATTGCGCGCCAGCCCAAAGCCCGAAATTCCGTAAATCACCCCGAAATTGATCGCCTTGGCTTGGCGGCGCACCATGGGGTCCATGTCCTCCATCGGCACATCGAACATCTCGCTCGCGGTCATGGCGTGAATGTCGTGGCCATCCGCAAAGGCGGCCTTGAGTGACGGGATATTGGCGATATGGGCCAGAATGCGCAGCTCGATCTGGCTGTAATCGAGGCTCACCATCACATTGCCGGG
>CAYLLD010000220.1:0-3771 GCA_964384315.1 uncultured Rhodobacterales bacterium
CCGAGCCGATGAAGCCTTTCATCAGCTTGTTGGCGACGTAGTAATCCTCGGTCAAAAGCTGGCCCGAGACATAGAAAGCCACGCTATCGGGGCCGTGCTGGGCGATGGTGTCGCTAAAGCGCGTCGCCACCTCGTCAAGGGCCGCGTCCCAACTGGCGCGCGCGCCGCGCACCTGCGGGTGCAGCAGACGGCCCTCAAGGCTGACGGTCTCGCCCAAGGCCACGCCCTTTGAGCAGAGCCGCCCGAAATTCGCCGGATGATCCGGATCGCCCGAGACATCAAGCCCGCCCTTGCCGTCAGGGCGCAGGCGCACACCGCAACCGACCCCGCAATAAGGACAGGTCGATTTGATATCCGCAGGGGTGTCCATCACGCAGCCATCACGCGGCAGAGCGTCCGGCCTGTTCGGCCACGATCAACACACGCCCGTTTTCGATGCGCGCGGGGAAGGTCTCGATCTCGCCTTGGTCCGCGCCTTGGGCGATGCCGGTTTCCAGATCGAAGACCCAGTTGTGCAAGGGGCATGTGACCTTGTCGCTGTGCACGATCCCCTCGACCAGCGGGCCGCCCATATGTGGGCATTCGTTGGCGGTGGCAAAGACCTTTTGGTCCTCGGTGCGGAACACCGCGATGCAGCCGCTTTTGGTTTTGACTTTTCTTGCGCCGCGCAAGGGGATGTCCTCAAGCGCGCCGATGTCGATCCAGATCATTCTGCCGCCTCCAGCGTCAAATCGGCCATGGGGCCAAACTTTTTGGCCTCTTCGTCCTTGGCCCGCTCGGCCCATGGGTCTTTTTGGTAGATGGTTTGCGATAGCTCAAAGGCCGCCACCAGCCGCGCCCGTTCTGTCAAATCCTCAATCCGCTCAATCACCCATTCCATCCCAACTTTAGAAATCCACTTATAGGGCCGATCCAGATATTTGGCGTTCTCGCGGTAAAGCTGCACAAAGGCGATGATCGCCGCCATGGCCTCTTCCTCGGTCTCGACCTTGATCAGACGCTGGATCTCCTTGAGATCCATGCCCGCCGCCCCGCCGACGCCGATTTCAAACCCGCTATCGACGCAGATAATCCCCACGTCCTTACAGGTCGCCTCAGCGCAGTTTCGCGGGCAGCCCGAGACCCCCATTTTCACCTTATGAGGCGTCCACGACCCCCAGAGCTTTTTCTCAAGCCGCACCCCAAGTCCGGTGCTGTCTTGTGTGCCAAAGCGGCAATGATCCGTGCCGACGCAGGTTTTCACCGTGCGCAACCCCTTGGCATAGGCGTGGCCCGAGACCAGCCCCGCCTCGCCCAAATCCGCCCACATCGAGGGCAAATCCTCGGATTTCACCCCCAACAGATCGATCCGCTGCCCGCCGGTGACCTTGACCGTGGGCACGTTGTATTTATCCGCCGCATCGGCAATGGCGCGCAGCTCGGTCGAGTTCGTGATCCCGCCCCACATGCGCGGCACCACCGAAAACGTGCCGTCTTTTTGGATATTCGCGTGTTTGCGCTCGTTGACGAAACGCGACTGGGGGTCGTCTTGGTATTCCACCGGCCAATCGGCCAAGAGGTAGTAATTGATCGCAGGGCGGCAGGTGTGACAGCCGTCTTTGGTGCGCCAGCCCAGCTCTTGCCAGACCGCTTGCTGGGACTGGAGCGCTTGGGATTTGATCAAGCGGCGCGTGTCCTCATGGGTCAAATCCGTGCAGCCGCAAATCGGCGCGGCCTCGGGGGCTTCGTAATCGTCGCCCAGCGTAACCACGAGCAATTGCTCGACCAAATTCGTACAAGTCCCGCAAGAAGACGAGGCCTTGGTGGTGCTGCGCACAGCGCCCAAATCCGTGGCCCCCGCCTCGATGGCGTCGGAGATCTGACTTTTGCAAATGCCGTTGCAGCCACAGATTTCTGCGTCAGCCGGTAAGGCTGCAACGGCTGCCAACGGGTCCGAGGAGGTGCCCCCCTGATAGGCCGGCCCAAAGATCAGGGTTTCGCGCATATCCGAAATATCCGCGCCCTCCTTGATCAGCCCGTGGAACCAGCCCCCATCGGCGGTGTCGCCATACATCACCGCACCGATCAGCTGATCGCCTTGCACCACGAGGCGCTTGTAGATGCCCCGTCCGGGATCGCGGTAAATAATGTCGTCGCGGTCGTCGCCTTCGGCAAAATCACCCACGGAAAACAGATCGCAGCCGGTCACTTTCAGCTTGGTCGCGGTTTCGCGGTTGGTGAAAGCCGCAGGCTCGGCCAGCAGGGTTTTCGCGGCCACTTTGGCCTGATCGTAGAGCGGGGCAACGAGGCCAAAGACCGCGCCGTCAAACTCGATACACTCGCCCACCGCCAGCACGTTTTCATCGGATGTGACCATCTGCGCATCCACATGGATGCCACGGCCCGTCGCCAGACCCGCCTCAGCGGCCAGCGCCACATTGGGGCGGATGCCCACGGCCATAACCAGAATATCACAAGGCAGCTCGGTGCCGTTTTCCAGCCGCAGCGCCGTAACTTTGCCGTCCTTGCCGATGATCTCTTTCGAGTTGGTCGAAACCAGAATGTTGATCCCACGGCTCACCAGTTCTTTGCGCAAAAGATAGCCCGCCGCCTCATCGAGCTGGCGTTCCATCAGATGGCCCATCAGATGCACCACGGTCACATCGACCCCGCGCGCATGCATGCCCGCCGCCGCCTCAAGTCCCAAAAGACCGCCGCCAATCACAACGGCTTTTTGGCCCTTGCCCAGCCCCATCATGGTCTCGGTGTCTTCGAGGTCGCGGTAAGCGATCACCCCGTCCAGATCATGGCCGGGTAGCGGGATGATAAAGGGGTTCGAGCCCGTGGCGATGACCAGCTTGTCATAGGCCAGCACCTCGCCGTCCGCGCCAGTGACCGTGCGCGCCGCGCGGTCAATCGCGCCCACCCGCTCGCCAAAGCGGCAAGTGACGCCGCGCTCTTCATAAAAAGCCGCCGAGTGGGTGACGATTTCCTCATAGGTCTTCTCGCCCGAGAGGACCGGCGAGAGCATGATGCGATTGTACGTGCCACGCGGCTCGGCGTTGAACAGGGTGATATCCCACCCGCCAGCCTCGGACATATGCTCGACCAAGCGCCCCGCAGCCATACCCGCGCCGATGATGATCAGCTGTTTGTTCATGACGCGGCCTCATCGTCGTAAGCGGCGGCAATCATCGCCCCCGAGAGCGCCGTATAGGCCTCGACCCAACTGTCTTTGGTGGCGGCGGTGAACTCATCCCCCAGCCCTTTTTCCAGCGTGCGGATCAGCGAGGCCCCGACCTTGGCGTAATCCTCGGCCTTGACCCCGTAATCGATGTGCCGCACCGCCAGCGCCTGCGCCACCGGAATGATCTTATCCAGATCGTTGAGCCCCTTCACCACCAGCCCCAGCGTGGTCATCAGCTTTTTCCCCTGCTCGGCCATGTCGGCATTCGCAAAATAAGGCTTCACCTCGGGGGCGGTCTCGAAGAGGTCCGCGTAGAACAGCTCCGCCGCAGTCTCAGCGATGGGCGCGACCTTGTCGAAGCTCTCTTGAACGATGTCGATTGTCATCTGGTCCATATTATTTACTCCGCAGCAATGGATTCTGGCTTTTTGGGTTTTGGCTTGGCGCCGTGCTCATATTCCTCAAGGAAATCGAGCACCTCTTGGCGGTAGGTGTAGTAATCTGGGTGCTCCAAGAGCGCTTTGCGGGTGCGTGGGCGCGGCAGATCGACATTGGTGATCTTGCCGATGGTCGCTTGCGGTCCGTTGGTCATCATCACCACACGG
>CAYLLD010000221.1:0-3738 GCA_964384315.1 uncultured Rhodobacterales bacterium
CAAAACCACGATGATCCGGCATTTGCTTGAAAACGCAGGTGGGCGGCGCATCGCGCTGGTGATCAACGAATTTGGCGATGTGGGCGTGGACGGCGAAATCCTCAAGGCTTGCGGCGCAGAGACGTGCGGGGCCGAGGATATCGTCGAGCTGTCGAACGGCTGTATCTGCTGCACCGTGGCCGATGATTTCGTGCCGACCATCGAAACGCTGCTCGCCCGCGATCCTGCCCCCGATCACATCGTGATTGAGACCTCGGGTCTGGCCCTGCCGCAGCCGCTGGTGCGCGCGTTCAACTGGCCCGAGATTGCAACCAAAGTGACGGTTGATGGGGTGGTGACCGTTGTCGATGGGGCGGCGGTAGAGGCGGGGCTTTTCGCGGCTAATCCGGCGGCGGTGGATGCCGCGCGCGCTGCCGATGACAGCCTCGATCACGACACGCCTTTGGCAGAGTTGTTCGAGGATCAGATTTCCTGCGCGGATATGATCGTGATCAACAAATCCGATTTGCTGGATGATAATGGCGCGGCGCTTTCGGCGCGGCTGGGCAGTGAGGCGCGCGGGGGCGTGCAGGTTGTCACCGCCAGCCACGGCGCTTTGCCCGTGAGCGTCCTCTTGGGTCAGGGCAATGCCTCTGAAGCGGATATGGCCGCGCGGCACGAGCATCATCATCATCACCATGATCAGGGGCATGATCACGGGCATGATCACGATCACGGGCACGGGCACGGGCACGGGCATAACGATCACCACCATCACGACCATGACCATGACGACTTCGAGAGTTTCGTCGCCCAATTGGACGAAACCGCCGACAAAGACGCCTTTCTCGCCGGTGTCACCGAGATCATGCGCGCCCACGGTATTTTGCGCCTCAAGGGCTTTGCCGCCGTGACGGGCAAGCCGATGCGGCTGGTGGTGCAAGCGGTCGGGCCGCGGGTCGATAGCTATTTCGACAAATGGCCAAGCGGGACCAAGGCGGGCCAGATGGTGGTGATCGGGCAAAAAGGACTGGACCAAACGGGCATCACTGCCGCCCTGAAAGGGCTTTGATGATTGAGGTTCTGCGATGATTGAGGTTTTGCGCGCTGATCCGGCGGCCCCAGAGGCGCGCCGCCTGCTTGAGGCCAGCCACGCCTTGATGACCGCGCTTTTTCCTGCCGAGGCAAACAGCTATTTGTCGATTGCCCAGCTGCAAGGCCCCGAGATTTCGTTCTTCGTGGCGCAGGCGGATGGCCAGACCCTTGGCACCGGTGCGCTGGCAGATAAGGGCGATTACGCCGAGCTAAAATCGCTTTTTGTCGATGAGGCTGCGCGGGGCAAAGGCTTGGCCGCCGCGCTGATCGACCGGCTTGAGACCGAGGCGCAGGCGCAGGGGCATCAGATTATGCGGTTGGAAACCGGAACAAAACTTGAGGCCGCGCATCGGCTTTACGAGCGGTGCGGCTACGTCCGGCGCGATGTTTTTGGCGATTACGATGGCAACCCCTTTAGCGTCTTCATGGAAAAGCGCCTCACCCCAAGGGGCGCAACCTGATGCACATCTTGCAGGCGCAATCGGGTAGTATCGACGACGGGTCCGAGCCCTTCGATCTGGGTCAGACCCCCGCAGATTTGGTGGTGATCTCTGCCGCCGATACCGAGCTAGCGGCGCTCAGTGCTGCGCAGATGGAGGCCCCGCAAGGCTCTGTGCGGCTGGCCAATCTGATGCATCTGCAACACCCCATGTCCGTCGATCTTCACCTGAGCGATTGCGCCACATCAGCACGGCTTGTGGTGGCGCGGGTTCTGGGCGGACGCGGCTATTGGAGCTATGGCCTTGAGCAATATGCGATCCGGCTGGCGGCGGCGGGTGTGCGTTTTGCGGCGCTGCCAGGCGATGACAAACCCGATGAGGAGCTGCTGAAATTCTCGACCATTGATCCCGCCGATTGGCACGCGCTTTGGCAATATCTCGTTGAAGGCGGGCCGCAAAATGCGGGCGGGTTCTTGGCCTATGCCCGCGCGATCATCGAGGATGCGCCGCGCCCGCCGCTGGCGCGGCCCTTGCTGCGCGCGGGGGTTTACTGGCCCGGCCAAGATTTAGGCGCGCTGGCCGATGCCCAAGCCAACTGGCAGTCAGGCGCGCCCATTGTCCCGCTAATTTTCTACCGCGCGCTGGTGCAAGGGGCGGGGCTGCACCCGATCAACCGTTTGGTCAAAAGCCTGCTGCGCCGCGGGCTGAACCCGCTGCCGATCTTTGTGGCCTCGCTCAAAGACGAGGTCTCGCGTGCGATGCTCGAAGAGCTGTTCGCCGCCCATCCCCCTGATGTGATCCTGAACGCCACGGCCTTTTCGGCGGGCACCCCCAGCGGCGGCGGCGCGCAAAACCCACTGGCCAGCGCGCAGGCAAATGGCGCGCCGGTGTTCCAACTGGTGCTCTCGGGATCAAGCGCCGAGACATGGGCGAATTCCCCCGCTGGTCTGTCCGCCCGCGACATCGCCATGAACGTGGCCCTGCCCGAGGTGGATGGCCGCGTTTTGACCCGCGCGATCAGCTTTAAGGGCGAGAGCTATTTTGACGAGGCGACGCAATGCCCGATCACGACCTATTTGGCCGATGGCAACCGCGTCGAATTTGTCGCCGATCTGGTGGCGAATTGGGCCAAGCTGCGCAGCACGCCGAACGGCGATAAAAAGACCGCGATCATTCTGGCGAATTACCCAAATCGCGATGGGCGGCTGGCCAATGGGGTCGGGCTCGACACCCCTGCCTCGGCAGTGCAGCTTTTGGGCGCCATGGCCAAGGCGGGGCATGTGATCGAGGATGCGCCCGCAAACGCTGATGCTTTGATGGACCGGATCATGGGCGGGCCAACGAATTTTTTGACCGACCGCCATGAGCGCAGGGGCGGTGTCAGCCTCTCGCTTGCGGATTACGAGGCTGCTTTTGGCACCCTGCCTTTGGATGTCCGGCAAGCGGTAACAGACCGCTGGGGCGCGCCTGCGGATGATCCTTTCGTCGAGGCGGGGGCCTTTAAGCTGTCGATCCATCCCATGGGCCAGACCTGCATCGCGGTGCAACCGGCGCGCGGCTACAATATCGACCCCAAAGAGAGCTACCACTCGCCGGATTTGATCCCGCCGCATAATTATTTTGCCTTTTACATCTGGCTGCGGCGCAATTGGGGCGCGCAGGCGCTTATTCATCTTGGCAAACACGGTAATCTTGAATGGCTGCCGGGCAAGGCGCTGGCGCTCAGCGACGAATGTTACCCCGAGGCGGCGCTGGGGCCGACCCCGAACATCTATCCCTTCATCGTCAATGATCCGGGCGAGGGCAGTCAGGCCAAGCGCCGCACCTCGGCGGTGATCATCGATCATCTGACCCCGCCAATGACCCGCGCTGAAACCCACGGGGTTCTTGCGACCCTAGAGGCGCTGGTGGATGAGTTTTACGAGGCCGCGTCCTTGGATGCCCGCCGCGCCGAACATCTGCGCAAGCAAATCGAGAGCCATATGGCCACCAGCGGGTTGGACAAGGATTTGGCGGTCTCGCCAGAGGCGGATGAGGCGACAAAGCTGACCAAGCTTGACGACTATCTATGCGACATCAAAGAGGCGCAAATCCGCGATGGCCTGCATATTTTGGGCACCTCGCCGCAGGATGTGCAGCGGCGCGATCTGATCAAGGCGCTGGTGCGGGTGCCGCGCGGCGATGTGACGGGGGCAAATGCCCCCACAAATGCCCCCACAAATGC
>CAYLLD010000222.1:0-3699 GCA_964384315.1 uncultured Rhodobacterales bacterium
GATCGCACGCTCCATGCGCAACAGACCAACGCGGTACTGGTTCTCCATCAACTCACCAACCGAGCGCACACGGCGGTTGCCAAGGTGATCGATGTCATCGACATCGCCCTTGCCGTCGCGCAGCTCAACCAGCGCCTTGATACAAGCGACGATATCGTCGTTGCGCAGGGTCCGCAGGGTGTCCGGCGCATCAAGGGCCAGACGCATGTTCATTTTCACACGGCCAACCGCCGAGAGATCGTAGCGCTCTTCGTCAAAGAACAGGGTCTGGAACAGCGCATCCGCCGCCTCAACCGTGGGTGGCTCACCCGGACGCATGACGCGGTAGATATCCATCAGCGCGTTTTCACGGTTCCAGTTTTTGTCCACCGCCAGCGTGTTGCGGATGTAAGCGCCGACGTTGATGTTATCGATGTCGAGCACAGGGATATTGGTGATGCCCCGATCCATCAGAACCTTGAGCGAGCCGCCGGTGACGTCACCGTGTTTGTCCAGCTCCCATGTCAGCTCATCGCCCGCTTCGACGAAAATCTCGCCGGTGGCCTCATCGATGATATCCTCGGCAACGAAACGGCCCAGAATTTCATCAAATGGCACCAACAATTCGGTGACCGTGCCTTCGTCTTTGAGCTTTTTGACCGTGCGCGGCGTGACTTTCTTGCCCGCCTCCGCGATCACTTCGCCCGTGGCCGCATCGATCAGATCATAGGTCGGCTTGGTGCCGCGAATACGATCAGGGAAGAAGGTGGTTTTCCAGCCCTTTTGCGGCACTTCCGCGTAGTGGACCTTATTATAATAGGCGTCACAAATGCCCTGCTGGTCGAGACCAAGCGCATAGAGCAACGTGGTGACCGGCAGCTTCCGCTTCCGATCGATGCGCGAGTAGACGATGTCTTTGGCGTCGAACTCAAAGTCGAGCCATGAGCCGCGGTAGGGAATGACGCGGCTGGTGAAGAGCAATTTACCCGAGGAATGGGATTTCCCGCGGTCGTGGTCAAAGAAAACGCCCGGCGAGCGGTGCATCTGCGATACGATGACCCGCTCGGTGCCGTTCACCACAAACGTACCATTGCTGGTCATCAAAGGCATATCGCCCATGAACACGTCTTGTTCCTTGATATCCTTGACGGATTTCGCGCCCGTGTCCTCATCAACATCAAACACGATCAGCCGCAGCGTCACTTTAAGCGGCGCGGCATAAGTCATGTCACGTTGCTGACATTCTTCTACGTCATACTTGGGATGCTCTAGCTCGTAAGAGACATATTCCAAACGCGCCGTGGCGTTGAAATCCTCGATTGGGAAGACGGACTGAAATACGCCGTTGATCCCCTCGCCGTCCAGCGGCTGCGGCTGGTCGCCACTATCTAGGAATAGATCATAAGAGCTTTTTTGAACCTCAATCAGGTTCGGCATTTGTGCAACTTCGCGGATTTTACCAAAGTATTTGCGAATGCGTTTTTGGCTTTCAAAGCTTTGAGCCATGGTCGGTTGTCACCTTTTTAGAATGCGCGCCCTGACACGCATAGCTGGGCAACCACGCGCATCTCAGTGACGGCAAGACCAGATCCATTCTAGGCCACCGTCCCACCGGGGCCACCCGATCTGAAGAGCCCTGCCTTGGGAAAGCCCCCATATCGGGGGCCTTGCCAAGTCGGGGCGCGACAAAAATATAAGGATACGACTGCTACCGCGACGCCAACCTGTTGATTTTGTTGTGGTTTGGGGTCTGAGAGCAATCTGTACTTAGGTTTTGGGTGCCAGTTTGCCTCTCAATTTTCACTATGACGCCGCTTTTATCAATTCGTCACAAATTTTGTGCGAATCACTTAACGCCACTCGAAACTTCGCATTATGTCGTCAAGAAAATTTCCGCAACCAGATATTTGGTGCGACATTCATGAATTTTCAACCAAAGGTTATTTGGCAAGCGGCAGACTTGCATCGATAACGAGCGCATCTAAACAAAAAAGAAGGCGCCCTTGCGAAAGGACGCCCCCTAAATTCAGTGCAAAGATAAGCTTACTTGAGCTCGATCTTGGCGCCAACGTCTTCGAGCTTTTTCTTGATCTCTTCGGCTTCGCCTTTCGACGCAGCTTCTTTGACGGCCTTGCCGCCAGCTTCGACCAGCTCTTTTGCTTCTTTGAGGCCAAGACCAGTGATGCCGCGCACCTCTTTGATGACCTTGATCTTTTCTGCGCCAGCTTCAACGAGAATGACGTCGAATTCGTCTTTCTCTTCAGCCGCACCAGCGTCGCCGCCAGCTGCAGGGCCTGCCATCATGACAGCGCCGCCAGCAGCAGCTTCGATGCCGTACTCTTCTTTAAGAAGGTCTTTGAGTTCAGCAGCTTCTTTGAGCGTCAGATTGACGATCTCTTCTGCAAGTTTTTTAATATCAGCCATTTTCTAGCGTCCTAACTTCGTTTCTTTGTATCCGGTGCGGGCCAAAGCCCTGCCAACCGGTCCATTCAGTGCTGTGTTCAGGCAGCTTCTGCTTTTTCTTCGACTGTAGCGATACAGCCGGCGATTGCAGAGGCCGGTCCGCCAAGCGCGCTGGCGATGTTCGAAGCTGGGGCACCCAAGATGCCGGCGATGGTTGCAAGCAACTCTTCGCGCGACGGCATGGCAGCCACAGCTTTAACACCAGCGGGATCAAGAACCTCCCCATCCATCGACCCACCAAGGATTTCCAACTTTTCGTTGTCCTTGGCGAATGCAACGGTGGCTTTCGCCGCCGCAACAGGGTCTTCGGAATAGGAAAGAACAGTCATCCCTTCCATCAGATCGGCCATAACTTCGCATGGCGTTTCTGTGATAGCGATTTTGGCGAGCCTGTTTTTGGCGACACGTACGGCTCCATCAGCGTCGCGCAAACGACCCCGGAAATCCTGCATCTCAGCAACAGATAGACCGGTGTAGCGTGAAACCACGACCACACCAGAGTCCGTAAAGATTTGGCCAAGCTCTTTGACCACGTCTTCTTTTTGGGCTCTATCCACGATTTGCTTCCCAATTATGAGCGGCTTTTGAAGGCCGCCCGGCTCAATTTTGGCCCCCGTAAGGACCGCTTCGAGTCCAACCGGGTCCCAGCCAAAATCGCGTATCGCCTTGGGGCAAAGATACGATTTTTTCCGCTTCCCGTCTCAGGCAGGAGATTAAGCTGATGTGACACGAGGCGTGTTGCCCGCGCCCAATCGGCACCCACCGTCTTGGACAGTTTTCTGGCCCCCGCAAAGATCGCGCGCGCCAGAGACGCGTCTCTAGCCAAAAGCTGCACAAATTGGAAGGGGTAAAATGAAAAAGGGCAAGGTTGCCCCTGCCCTTTCAAATCAATCTTTTGGCGCCTCTTAGCTAGAGGTTGCGCCAGACACATCAATGGTCACGCCGGGGCCCATGGTAGAGCTGATGGCGATCTTTTTCATGTAAACGCCTTTGGAGCCCGAGGGGCGCGCTTTGAACACCGCGTCGATAAAGGCCTGAACGTTCTCGGTCAGTTTGTCTTGATCGAACGAGGCTTTGCCAACACCGGCGTGAACCACACCAGCTTTTTCGGCCTTGAACTGAACTTCGCCGCCCTTGGCGTTTTTCACAGCTTCCGCCACATCCATAGTCACCGTGCCCACTTTGGGGTTTGGCATCAGGTTGCGCGGGCCAAGCACTTTACCCAGACGGCCCACGATGGGCATCATGTCGGGGGTC
>CAYLLD010000223.1:0-3696 GCA_964384315.1 uncultured Rhodobacterales bacterium
GCCAAACATCTGGTTAATCTCGGGGGCGGTAACAAAATCCCCTGTGGCCCCGAAAGGCTGGCTTTGGGTGTAATAGCCGTGGGCCGGATGCAGCAGGCACAGCTCCATATAGCGATCAAGACGCATCGGGCCTTGGGCCGCGATCTCATCCCGAATGATCGCCGCAAGCGCGCTCATTTTGCGCGGGCGCGCGCGGTCAGCACAAGCGCAGCGATCCCCACGAGGACCATGGGCAGCGACAAAAGCTGGCCTTGGCTTAGGCCCATGCCCCCCGCTTGGACCACCCAGCCAAAGGGGTTGTTTGCGGTGACAAATTGCGCATCGGGCTGGCGGAAAATCTCGACAATCATGCGCGACAGCCCGTAGCCGATCAGGAACACACCGACCATACGTCCGGGGCGTTTGAGCCAGCCCGCGCGGACCAAAAGCATCATCACCACGAAGAGCAAAACGCCTTCAAGCGCGGCTTCATAGAGCTGGCTGGGGTGGCGCCCGCAGGGGCCTTGCCAGCCGGGGGGGCAAATTTGCGCGCGCTCATCCGGAAAGACCATGCCGATGGGCGCTTTGGTCGGTTTGCCCCATAATTCGCCGTTGATGAAATTCGCCAGCCGCCCCAAGAGAATACCGATAGGCGCGGCGCAGGCGACCGCATCGGCGACGCTCCAGAGGCGATAGCCCCGCCAGCGGCAGAACAAAAACACCCCTAGGCACACGCCCAAAAACCCGCCGTGAAAGGCCATGCCGCCCTGCCAGAGTGCCAAAATCTGGGACGGGTTCGCCAGATAATACCCCGCCTGATAAAACAGCACAAAGCCCAGACGCCCGCCCAAAATCACGCCGATGATCATGTAGGTGAGCAAGTCATCTGCCTCGCGGGCGGGCATCGGCGCGGTATCCGCAGGCCACAGCGCTGGACGGCTCATCAGCCGCCGCACCAGCAGCATCCCCAGAACCAGCCCGACGATATAGGCCATGGCGTACCAGCGCAGCGCCAAATCCATGCCGAAGACCGTCACCGAGACAATATCGGGGCCGATGTCGGGAAATGGCAGATAGCTGGGCATCGCTTGGGCTTTCGTGATCGCAGATGTGATCTGTTGAGCGCGCCGCCCGCGCGAAGTCAAGCCGCCCCTTGGCAAGCCGCGCATCGCCGCCCATATAAAGGGCAACAAACGGAGACAGACATGCAAACGCGCAACAAGATTTTTGACGATATTTCCCAGCTGATGACCAATGCCATGGGTGTGGCGCAGGGCGCGCGCTCGGAGGCGGAAAACGCGATGAAATCGCTGGTGGATCGCTGGCTGGCGGATCGTGATTTTGTGACCCGCGAGGAATTCGACGCGGTGCGCACCATGGCGCAAAAGGCCCGCGAAGAGAACGACGCGCTTGCGGCGCGCATTGCGGCGCTTGAAGCTAAGGCCAAGTAGGGCCTGCCTTAAAAAACAGAGCGCCCGGAGCCTTAAAAAAGCACCGGACGCTCTTGATTTTCGCGTTAGAGCGAGAACTGATCCTCGGTGTAGATCACGTCCTCAAGCACCGCATCATCCGCGTCATAGACCCGAATGTAATCGCGGTCGCCATCTAGGCGAATGACCAAGTCATCGCCGCGCTGGAAGGTGCGGAAAATCGACGCGCCCTCTTCGAGCACAATCTTATCGACCCCCACCTCAAAGTCGCGAATGCGGTCATAGTCGCGATCACGGTCAGAGACGCTGTCGCCAAAGACGAAGTAATCCGCCCCCGCGCCGCCATAAAGATTGTCGTTATCCGCGCCGCCTCGCAGGATGTCCGTGCCTTCGAACCCCCACAAACGGTCATGGCCCGCAAAGCCCTCAATGAGATCATTGTCTTCGGTGCCGCGCAGGCGATTGCCACGGGCGGTGCCGCTGATTTCGTTGAAGACTGGCTCGGGTTCTGGCTCTGGCTGCGGCTCGGGTTCCGGCTCTGGTTCTGGCTGCGGCTCTGGTTCTGGCTCAGGTTCAGGCTGTGGCTCAGGTTCAGGCTGTGGCTCAGGTTCCGGTTGCGGTTCTGGTTCAGGCTGTGGCTCTGGCTGCGGTGTAACCATAGGATTGCCCGGAAAATTCGCCGCCGCCACCACGTCAAAGGTCAAAAGATCAAGGCCGGTGCCGCGGTTCACCCCATCGGTCACATCAATGAACGAATAGATGTTGATCGTGCCGGTGTAGCCGCTTGCGGGCGTAAAGGTGAACGAGCCGTCGGTGTTCAGATCAAGCACCCCGGGCGAAGGCTGGCCAAAGCCGCCGTAAACCTCGCTTAAGGGCTCGCCATTGAAACTATAAGTCACGCTCAGGGGCGCGCCCTCGGGATCAATGTCATTGGCCAAAAGCCCATTGGCCGCGTCGATCACAAGGGGCGTGTTGCGCTGCACGAAATACCGATCCGCGTTCGAGACCGGCGCAAAGTTGATCGTCGCCGGATCAGGCGTGTCGATCTGGGGCAGCGGCTCGGCCAAGGCCACGCGCTCAAGGCCCAACTCATCAAGGGTCAGCCCGTGCGAGGTCGTCCGCAAAGCACGCACATCGGCCACATCCTCAACGGTCTTGCCCAAGGCCCGCAGCGCCGCGTCCTCTAGGAAATAATCGGTGCTATTGCCGATGAAAAAGCTGCGAACAATGACATCGCGCACCGCGTTGATATTCGCCGAAGTGCCATCATCGAAGGTGACCCGCGCGATCACTTCGGGGGCGTCATCGAGCCCAAAGGCGCCGGTGCCATTGGTGCGAATATTGTCCGTGTCGGTGAAATTATAGGTGATCGGGCCGACGTCTTCGCGCCATGCCTGTCCCTCAAAGCGCATCAGCTCGCCCTCATCAGCCCATTTTGCAAGGCTCAAGCTGCGCGTCATATCCGTGCGCACGACGCTGGGCGCGACGATGGCGGTCAGATTTGCGGTCTCGGCCTCATAGCCCAGGGGCGAGAAATAGGCCGCGCCGCCCAGTTCAAAGACATTCCCACGGATTTCCCCAACATCGGTTTTTAGAGCGCCGAACAGCTCGAAAAAGGCAGGTGCTTCACTCGCCACGAGCGCGCCGTTGATGCGCAGCGTCGCCGCCTCGCCGGAGTTTAGGTTCTGCGCGTCGCGCTCATCGGCGGCGTCTTGGGTCACCTCTAGGGTGACGCGGGTCAGATTTGTGCTGGGCGAGAGCAAAAGAGCGCTCGGTTGATAATCGTCGAGCCGAAAAACCGTGCGGCTGGTGGTGGTCGTGGCCATGGTGGTTCCCCGTTTTGGTAAAAAATTCGTGGTGCATTTCAGGGGAATTCGTAGCGGTTTACTTTTGGCTTCGATATTAAACTTACATCACGTTTTCTTTAGCCAAATTTAGTTTGCCCCATGCACCGCATCCAAAAACGCCTCAAGGCTGGCCAGAAACGCGCGCGGCTGATCCGCATGGAGCCAATGCCCCGCCTCTTTGAGCGCGGCAAAACGGGCGTTGGGGAAAAACGCGCGGGCCGCCTCTTTGCCCGCATCGGTGACGTAATCCGAGGTGGCACCGGATAAAAAGAACGCGGGGCCCTCAAAACGGCCTTTCATGCCATCTGGAAAACCCACAATCGCCGCCATCGCCTCAATGAGCACCGCGAGATTGAGCCGCCAGCGCGGCGCGGCCCCATCAAACTCTAAGTTCTGGGCAAAAAACGTCGCCAATCCTGCATCGCCAACGGCTTTGGTCA
>CAYLLD010000224.1:0-1015 GCA_964384315.1 uncultured Rhodobacterales bacterium
TGTCTCGGCCAAAACCGCCGAGGACACCCGCCAAAAACTGGCGCGCGGCGAGATCGACATCGTGGTGGGCACCCATGCGGTGCTGGCCAAATCGATCCGCTTCGCCAATCTGGGCCTCTTGATTATCGACGAAGAGCAGCACTTCGGCGTCACCCACAAAGAGCGGCTCAAGCAGCTCCGCTCGGACATCCACGTGCTGACAATGACCGCCACGCCGATCCCGCGCACCTTGCAAATGGCGCTCTCGGGGGTGCGCGAATTGTCCCTAATCGGCACGCCGCCGGTGGACCGTTTGGCGATCCGTACCTATGTCTCGACCTTCGATGCGGTCACCATCCGCGAGGCAATTCTGCGCGAGCATTATCGCGGCGGCCAGTGTTTCTACGTGGTGCCGCGCATCTCGGATTTGCCCGAAATTGAAGAATTCCTGCGCGATCAAGTGCCCGAGATCAGCTTTGCGGTGGCCCATGGCCAAATGCCGCCCGGGCACCTCGATGATCTGATGAATAATTTCTACGAGGGCAAATATGACGTGCTTTTGTCCACGACAATCGTGGAAAGCGGCTTGGATATCCCCTCGGCCAACACGCTGATTGTGCACCGCGCCGAGATGTTCGGGCTGGCGCAGCTTTACCAAATTCGCGGGCGGGTTGGCCGCTCGAAAATCCGCGCCTATGCCTATTTCATGACCCCGCCGCGCAAACCGCTGACGCCACAGGCCGAGAAGCGGCTCAAGGTGCTGGGCTCGCTCGATACGCTGGGGGCGGGCTTCAATCTGGCCTCGCAGGATATGGACATTCGCGGCGCGGGCAATCTGGTGGGCGAAGAGCAATCGGGCCATGTGCGCGAGGTCGGTTTTGAGCTCTACCAAGAGATGCTCGAAGAGGCGATTGCCAAGATCAAAGCGGGCGAAATGGATGGGCTCTCGGACGCTGATGACACTTGGGCGCCCTCGATCAATCTGGGCGTGCCGGTGATGATCCCCGACGCCTATGTGCCTGATCTGGATGTGCGT
>CAYLLD010000224.1:1025-3623 GCA_964384315.1 uncultured Rhodobacterales bacterium
GGTGGAGTTGGAAGGCTTTGCAGCCGAGTTGATCGACCGGTTTGGCAAGCTGCCCAAAGAGGTGAACACGCTTTTGGCGGTGGTGCGGATCAAGTCCATGTGCAAGCGGGCGGGCATTGCCAAGCTCGATGGCGGGCCCAAGGGCGCGGTCATTCAGTTTCACAACGATAAATACGCCAACCCCGCCGGTCTGGTCGAATTTATCACCACGCAGGACGGGCAAGCCAAGGTTAAGGACAATAAGATCGTCGTGCGCCGTGACTGGGCCAAGCCCGGGGATCGGATCAAGGGCGGCTTTGCGATTGCGCGGGATTTGGCGGTGCTGGCAAAGCCCAAAGCGGCGGCAAAACCGAGCTGAAGAAAAGAAAAAGGGGCGCATAACCCGCCCCTATTTTAGCATCCAAACGGCCGCTTAACTGTCAGCGGTAAACATACCCCAAAAGACGCAGCCAAAACCCTTGGCTACGGGTATCAGTGGCATTGCGGCGCGACCGCTCGTGACGAAGCGCGCCCATATCTTGCAGTAGGCTCTTTGCAGTCGAAACATTCATAATAGGTACTCCTCAAAAATACTGGCGCAAAAACAAAACGCGGCTCAGGTAAATTGCCGGACCACATAGCCAGATGACTGGAACACAAGGTCCGATCATAAATGCGCATAATGATGATGGTTTTGTTACATTGGGGGACAAAGATGGCGCATTCGGCTTAATTAATGATTAAACTTTATGTGAACGGCGCGATTTGCCATGACTTTCCGTCATTTCAATAAATACCCAAGCTAAAATCGGGCGCTGAAAACACTTATGAGGTTTCGGCCAAAAGCGACTAGAAATGAAAAACGCGCTACTCGACAGCCGCGCCCGCTTGCGCCCGAAGATCCGTGATCACCTGCTGCCACAGCGCAGGCTCTTGCGCGCCGTTCACCACATATTTGCCACCAATAATGAAACACGGCACGCCGGTCACGCCCATCTCGCGAAAACTCTTGTCCTCGGCGATCACATCCTCGCGGTCACTATCCGTGGTTAAAAGCCGCGCAATCATCACGCGGTCCATGCCGCTGTCCGCCGCAATATCGCAAAGCACCAGATGGTCCGAAATATCGAGCCCATCGACGAAATACGCCTTGAACAGCGCATTCACCACCGCCGCCTGCGCGCCTTCGGGCCGCGCCCAGCGGATCAGGCGATGGGCGTCGATGGTGCTGGGGGTGCGGGTGATCTTGTCGAAATTCAGGGTCAGGCCGCTGCCCTTGGCCGCCGTCTCGATTTGGCCATAGACCTGCGCGGCCTTTTCTTTGCCGAATTTCGCCTCAAGATAGGCCTGCCGCTCAACCCCCTCGGGCAGCATGTCGGGGTTCAACTGAAACGCGCGCCAATGGATATCAAACGGGTTCTCGCCCGCGCTTTCCAAGGCCTGTTCCAGCCGCGCTTTGCCGATCATGCACCACGGGCAAATCGGGTCAGAGATAATGTCGAGCCGGATCAGAGCTTGGTCCATGACGCGAGGGCCTTTCGGTCGAGTTTGCCGTTTGCGCGGCGTGGCAATTGCGGCAGGTGGATATAGGCGCGCGGTTGTTTGTAGCGGGCCAGTTTGGCGCTCATATAGCTTTGCAGCGCGGTTTCATCAATCGCGCTTGCGGCCTCGTAAAAGGCGGCGATGATCGTGGCGTCGCGCTTGGTCTGAATGGGGGCGGCGGCGCAATCGGTGATGCCAGCATAGCTTTGCAGCGCCCGCTCGATCTCAAGGGGTGCGACGCGAAAGCCCCCTGCGGTGATCAGATCATCGGCGCGGCCTTGGTGCGAGATCGCGCCTTGGGCGTCCATCTGCGCCAGATCGCCGGTGATGAACCAATCGCCGCGCAAGGGCAGCTTGGGCGCGCCGCCTTGCAAATACCCCAGCATCAACCCCTGATCGGCGCGGTGCACCGCCAGATCGCCGGTCTCGCCGCGCGGGGCAATCGTGCCATCTTCGTGCAGGATCGCGATGTGGCGGCCCCGTTGCGGCAGGGGCGCTTGGGTGCCATCTGGGCGCATGGACACATAGGTCGAGCACTCGCTCATGCCCAAGGCGGTGAGGATCGGCGCGCCGGTGGCCTCTTGCCATGCCCGCGCCACCCGCTGGGGCAGCGCCTCGCCTGCGGACAGCCCGTGGCGCAGGGCGGGCATGGGCGGCACCTGCCCCGCATCGACGATTTGCCGAAACACCCCCGGCGCGGCGGCGAAGAGCGTCACGCCGTGATCGCGGATCATCTGCGGCCAGAGGCTGCGATCCCCCGTGCCCGTATAAACAAGCGCCGTGGCCCCCGCGGCCCAAGGGTCCATCAGCCCCGTGCCAAGAGTATAGGTCCAGTTCAGCGCCCCCGCGTGCAGCAGCCGATCGCGCGCCCCCAGCCCATACCAATCGCGCCACATCATCCGCCGCGCCCAGACCGCACGATGGGCGTGGATCACCGCCTTGGGGGTGCCCGAAGAGCCGGAGGTAAAGATGATATAGGCCGGATCATCAGGGGCACTGGGTGCGATGCTATGGGGCGGGTGCTCCTGCATTGCCACTTGATTTTGGGCCGCAAGCTCTTGGGCGGGGATGATGGGG
>CAYLLD010000225.1:0-3620 GCA_964384315.1 uncultured Rhodobacterales bacterium
CTACCGGCGCGCGGATATTCTGATCCTCGACGAGCCGACCGGCGTTTTGACCCCCGCCGAGGCCGACCATCTGTTTCGCATCCTCAAGGGCCTGAAGGCCGAGGGCAAAACCATCATCCTGATCACCCACAAGCTGCGCGAAATCATGGAAATCACCGATACAGTCAGCGTGATGCGCCGTGGTGAGATGACCCAGACCAAGGCGACCAGCGCGACCAATCCGCAGGAATTGGCGGCCCTGATGGTCGGACGCGAGGTGCTGTTGAGCGTTGATAAAGCGCCCGCGAGACCGGGGGCGGATGTGCTGAACGTGCGCAATCTGACCCTGAGCGACGGGCAGGGCATCAAAAAGCTTGATGATGTGTCTTTTGATATTCGTGCAGGGGAAATTCTGGGGATCGCCGGTGTCGCAGGCAACGGCCAGTCCGAGCTTTTGGCGGTGCTGGCGGGCATTGCAGCGGCCAAGGGCGGCACGGTCACCTTTAAGGGCGCGCCCCTTGATGTCTCGCCCCGCGCTAACCCGCAAATGCGCCGCGAGCGCGGGATTGCCCATGTGCCTGAGGACCGCCACCGCATGGGGCTGGTGATGCCCTTTGCGGAATGGGAAAACTCGGGTTTTGGCTATCAGTTCCTGCCGCGCTATTTCGGCGGCACGGGGAATATGAACCGCACGGCGATGCGCGACAGTGCGCGGGAAAAGATCGAGCGCTTTGATATTCGCCCGCCTTCGTGCGACCTGAAGACGGCGAATTTCTCGGGGGGGAACCAGCAAAAAATCGTGCTGGCCCGTGAAATCGAAAAAGACCCTGACCTTTTGCTGGTTGGCCAGCCGACGCGCGGGGTGGATATTGGCGCGATTGAGTTCATCCACGAGCAGATCGTGGCGCTGCGCGATGCGGGCAAAGCGATCCTGCTGGTCTCGGTTGAGCTGGACGAAATTCTCTCGCTTTCGGACCGTGTTTTGGTGATGTTTGACGGGCGCGTGGTCGGCGAGCGCGAGGCTGCGAAAACCTCGAACGCCGAATTGGGGATGCTGATGGCTGGTATGGAAGAGGCAAGCGCATGACGAGTTTGCCGCGCTGGATCGATGTGGGGGTGATCCCGCTGATCAACCTACTGCTCGCGCTGATCGTCTCGGGCCTCGTGGTTCTGGCCATCGGTAAAGACCCGATCGAGGCCATGCGCGTCCTCATCGTCGGCGCGACCAGTTCCAGCTACGCCATCGGCTTCACGCTGTTTTACGCCACCAGTTTCATCTTTACCGGACTGGCCGTCGCCGTCGCCTTTCACGCCAGCCATTTCAACATCGGCGGCGAAGGACAGGCTGCGCTGGGCGGGCTGGGCGTGGCCCTCGTGGCGCTGGCCTTCGACTGGTCCCACTGGGCCCTGGTCCTTCCCCTCGCGATCATCGGCGGCGCGCTATTCGGCGCAGCTTGGGCGGCCATCCCCGCCTATCTACAAGCCCGCCGCGGCAGCCACATTGTCATCACCACGATCATGTTCAACTATATCGCCGCCTCGCTCTTGGGCTATCTTTTGGTCAACGTCCTCAAACGCGCAGGCTCGCAATCCCCCGAGACCCGCCGCTTCGAAGAAGGCGCGCAGCTGCCGCTCATGAGCGATCTGTTCAGCGGCCTTGCCAAAACCCCCCTGAACATCACGTTTTTCTTTGCGCTGCTGTGCGCACTTGGGGTCTGGTGGCTGATCTGGCGCACCCGCTTTGGCTATGAAACCCGCGCCTTTGGCTTTTCCCAAAGCGCCGCGCGCTACGCCGGTGTTTCGGCCTTTCGCATCACCATGTGCATCATGCTGCTCTCGGGCGCTTTGGCGGGGATGATGGCCCTGAACGTGGTGATCGGCAGCTCGCATAAACTGGTCAACGACCCGATCCAAGGCTTTGGCTTTGTGGGCATCGCCGTCGCCCTGATGGGCCGCTCGCATCCGATGGGGGTGGTCATCGCTGCGATCCTGTTCGGGATGCTCTACCAAGGCGGCTCGGAGCTGCAATTCGAGATGGGCATCCCTGTGCAAATGGTCCTCGTGATCCAAGCGCTGGTGATCCTTTTCGTGGGTGCGCTTGAGCATATGGTGCGCGGCCCGATCACACGGATGTACCTGAACCTTGGCGGGGGGACGCCGTGATGGACCTCATTTTCGGCCTCTATAATCTGATCGCGACCTTCATCGAGCTGGCCTTTTCCCTGCCGGTGCTCGATTCCACCCTGCGCCTTGCGACGCCTTTGATTTTCGCCTGTCTGGCGGGGCTGTTCTCCGAGCGCGCGGGGGTATTTGACATCGGGCTAGAAGGCAAAATGCTGGGCGCCGCCTTTGCCGCAGGGGCCGTGGCCGCGCTCAGCGGCAGCGCTTGGGCGGGGCTTGGGGCGGCGATCATCTGTTCGGTTGTTCTGGCGCTGATCCACGGACTGGCCTCGATCACCTTTCGCGGCAATCAGATCATTTCCGGCGTGGCAATCAACTTTCTGGCCTCTGGGCTCACGGTTTTGATCGGGCAGAGCATGTTCAGTCAGGGCGGGCAGACGCCGCCGGTTTCGGGCGCGGCGCGGTTCCGCTCGCTTGAGCTGCCTTTTGCCGAGAGCCTTGCGGGTGTGCCGCTCCTTGGGCCGATCTACAAAGAGCTGATCTCGGGGCATAATATTCTGGTCTATGCGGCGCTTTTGGCAGTGCCGCTGACGTGGTGGGTGCTGTTTCGCACCCGCTTTGGCTTGCGGTTGCGGGCGGTGGGCGAGAACCCCGGCGCGGTGGATACCGCAGGCATATCCGTGATCCGCGCGCGCTATGCGGCGGTGCTGATCTGCGGCGTTCTATGCGGGCTTGCGGGGGCCTATCTGGCCATCGCTATCGGCGCGGGCTTTGGCCGCGAGATGTCTGCGGGGCGCGGGTTCATCGCGCTGGCGGCGCTGATTTTCGCGAAATGGCGGCCAATCACGGCGCTGGGCGCTTGCCTGCTCTTCGGCCTGCTTGAGGCCGTGGCCAACCGTTTGCAGGGTATGCAAATCGACGGCCTTGGCACCGTGCCTGTGCAATTCATGCAGGCGCTGCCCTATGTGCTTACGGTGATCATCCTCGCCGGTTTCGTCGGCAAGGCGGTCGCCCCCAAAGCTGGCGGCGTGCCTTATGTCAAAGAGCGCTAGCGGGGGCTATTCGCCCAGTTTCTCGTTCAAGAGCGCCTCAAGATCGGGATAGCTCAGCGGCCCCATTGTCTCGCCGTCGATGACAAACGAAGGGGTCGAGGTGATCCCATCCGCCTCAGCCTTTAGCTGATAATCCGCGACCAGCACCTTGGCCAATTCGCCGTCCTGCACACAAGCGCCCATCTCGTCGTCGGTCAGGCCGGTTTGCCGCCCAAGCTGGAACATGGCGGCGACAATCGCGTTTTCGTCACCGGCGCGCAGCCATGTGTCTTGCTGTTTGAAGAGCACATCAACGAAGGGAAAATACCGCGCCTCATCGCCGCAACGGGCCAGCATCCCCGCCCAAAGCCCGAATTTGTCGAAATAGACCTCGCGCAGCACGAATTTGATTTTGCCCGTGTCGATGAAATTGGTTTTGAGCTGCGGATAGACATTCGTGTGGAAATTCGCGCAATGCGGACAGGTCAG
>CAYLLD010000226.1:0-3515 GCA_964384315.1 uncultured Rhodobacterales bacterium
AAGCACAAGGTTAACCAGTTCTACACCGCCCCCACCGCGATCCGCGCGCTGATGGGCCAAGGCGATGAGTTCGTATCCAAATGCGACTTGTCGTCCTTGCGCCTGTTGGGGACCGTGGGCGAGCCGATCAATCCGGAGGCGTGGAATTGGTACAACGATGTTGTCGGCGGCGGGCGTTGTCCGATTGTCGACACATGGTGGCAGACCGAAACCGGCGGGCATATGATGACGCCTTTGCCCGGCGCCCATGCGACCAAACCCGGCTCGGCGATGAAGCCCTTCTTTGGGGTGCAGCCCGTGGTGCTTGATCCAACCTCGGGGGTGGAAATCGGGCATTTCCCCTGCGAGGGCGTGTTGTGCATCAAAGACAGTTGGCCCGGCCAGATGCGCACGGTCTACGGCGATCACGAGCGTTTCGTGAAGACTTACTTTAGCGATTACAAAGGCTACTATTTTGCCGGTGACGGCTGTAAGCGCGACGAAGATGGCGACTATTGGATCACGGGCCGCGTTGACGATGTGATCAACGTCTCGGGGCACCGTATGGGCACCGCCGAGGTCGAAAGCGCCTTGGTGGCCCATCCCAAAGTGGCCGAGGCGGCGGTGGTCGGCTACCCCCATGAGATCAAGGGGCAGGGCATCTACGCCTATGTGACTTTGATGGCAGGCCAAGAGTACACGGACGCCCTGCGCAAAGAGCTGAGCGATTGGGTGCGCAAGGAAATCGGCCCCATCGCCAAGCCCGATCTCATTCAATGGGCGCCGGGCCTGCCGAAAACCCGCTCGGGTAAGATAATGCGGCGGATTTTGCGCAAGATCGCCGAGAATGACTATGGCGCGCTGGGCGATACCTCGACCTTGGCCGAGCCTGCGGTGGTTGATGATCTGGTTGAGAACCGGATGAACCGCTAGCGCATTTTCGAAACGTCTAAAAAGCCCGCCTCAAGTTTGGCGGGCTTTTTCTTTTGTAGCTCAGAGCTTGTAAGGCTTGTGACAAGCGCTGCATGTGCCGCCCAGCGTCTTGACCGCGCCCGCGACATCGCCGCCCGCCGCCGCCGTGTCCACAAGCGCCTTGGCCGCGGCCTCCAAATCCGCGCCCTTGGCGGTGAAATCAGCGTAGTTGTCCCAAATATCTGGTGTCGCCTCGCTGTCTCCAGAGATCTCATTCACCTCGAACAGCGCCGGAATTTGCGCCGAAAGCGTGGCGATGGTCTGGCCCGCCTCAGCGGGATCGGCGGTGCCTTTGCGCAGCCCGCCAAAGGTCTTGCCGATGGTTTTCATCGCCGCGCGGCGGTCGGCCTGATTGGCCTCGGCGGACATGGTGAATGTGCCCAGCGAGAGGGCAATGGTGGCAGCGGATAGAATGGCAATCTGTTTCATGCGTGTCTCCTAAAGGTCCCTACCCTGCACTAAACCCTGATTGCGTAGGTTTTGCAAAGCCGCGCCTGATCACATGCGCGTCATGGGCGCATCATGGGCGCGTCAGCTACTGCCAGTTGGGTGCGCGTCAGCTACTGCCAGTTGGGCGCGCGCCAGCCAGCGGCTATGGCTTCGGCCTCATCGCAAAACCAACGCTCGCCCTTGGCAAGATTGATCCGTGTCCGGCTGTACCAAGGCGACCACGGCGGGTGATAAATCCGCCCGTTCGCCGAGATATTCCCCTTGATCGGACAGCCCTCGGGGGCAGCCTCTTGGGCGGCTCTCCAGCGGCGCGCGCGGAAATCCCAAGGGGTTTCGGTCGGGGCCTGCCAAATGCCAGTTCCATTTTCTCGGGCGATGGCCTCTTGCGGTGCGTAGGTGTCAGAGTATCGCAAAAAAGCCCATGCATGGCCCTGAATGACCATTGCCTCGCCGAGATTTTGGCCGTCAGCAAAACATGTGGCGATTAAGCGGTCATAGCTGTCGGTCACCGCGCTTTGATCGCAGGTGATTTGCCTACCCACAACAAGCGTCGTTAGGGCTTGGGTTGCTGAGTTCCCGCAACTCCATTGCCCGGCGCTTGTCTGACAGCTCTGGCCATGTTCCGGCGCGTCAATATCCGCTAGGCGCACGCGCGTCCCGTTGACGTCTAGCGTGTCCCCATCAATCACCCGAACCTGCGCCTGTGCCTGTGCCGCGCTCGCAAAGAGCAGGGCAACCACCACCATAAATTTCCTCATGGGATAGGGTAACTCAAAGCGCTAGAGCAGTTCAACGTACCTATCGCTAAAATAAGATACGAACCAAAGTGAAATTCAAAATGAGCCCAAGTCAACTGATCGAAACGCTCCACACTCGGTTTCAAGGCACAATTTTGATTGAGGCTTGGGGCGAGACGTCGTTGTTCTACAACCCCGACAGGCGTTTGCCGCGCGGTGTGTATTTTGCGACAGTCAAACAAAAGGACGGCGCGAATGACGCAGGTTCGGATCTGAACCGCGATGGCGTTTTTCGCTTTAACCTTGGCACGTCCAAGCCTCTGTTTTTGGAGCGCTTCGGGCCGCCGCCTGCCCGTCCGGGCAAGGGGCAAACCATTGCGGGGCCGTGGGATTTCACCGCGCTCGATGTGCTCACCCCGCATCCCGTTTATGGCTGGATGAGCTGGGTTTCTGTTCTCAATCCATCGGCTGCGACCTTGGCGGAGGTGGATGATCTGATTGAGGCGGCCTATGAAAAGGCCAAAGCGGCGTTTGAGAAGAAGCGCGCCAAGTCGGGCGGCACTTAGCTAGGCGCGCCCAAGCGTTCGCGGTAACGCAGCGGCGCAACGCCCATGATTTTGCGAAACTCGCGGCGAAATGTTTCCGCCGAGCCAAAGCCGCAAACGTCCCAGACATCTGACAAGGGAATAGAGCCGTTCTCTAGCAGTTCTGCGGCGCGCGAGACCCGTTCCACCTTTAGCCAATTCAGCGGCGTCGTGCCGGTTTCTTCATGGAACCGCCGCGCCAGCGTCCGCCCACTGGTGGCCGCCACATTGGCCATGCGGTCAATCGGCCAGCTTTCGTTGATATTGGCACGGATACGATCCTGAAGCGCAGCCAGACCCGACCCTGTGCGCGCCTTGGGCTCGGGGCGCGGCACGAACTGGCGCTGCCCCCCGTCCCTTTGCGCGGGCAAAACCAACCGTCTCGCAACCGAGGCCGCCACCTGCGCGCCATAGTCTTGGCGGATGATATGCAGACCTAGATCAAGACCCGCTGCAGAGCCAGCAGAGCTGTAAACGCCATCCTCTTCGACAAACAAGACGTCCGGATCGACGCGGATATCAGGGTGGGTTGCGGCCAGTTTATCCGTATAACGCCAATGGGTCGTCGCGCGTTTGCCGCTGAGCAATCCCGCCGCCGCCAGAACAAAAACGCCCGAACAGATCGAAGCTGCGCGCGCACCTTTGTGATGGGCTGCCCGTAAAGCCTTGCACAACGGCTCGGGCACCGGGGTATCGGCCCCGCGCCAGCCCGGCACGATAATCAAGCTTGCCTCTTGTAAAAGGTCAAGATTTTCATCGGCATCCAACATCAAACCGCCAAGGGCGCGCACGG
>CAYLLD010000227.1:0-1675 GCA_964384315.1 uncultured Rhodobacterales bacterium
GCCGACCAATCTCTACGGGCCCGGCGACAATTACGACCTGCAATCCTCCCATGTGTTGCCCGCACTTTTGCGCAAGTTTCATGAGGCCAAGGTGGCGGGTGCCAAATCCGTCGAACTTTGGGGCTCTGGCACACCACTTCGGGAATTTTTGCACTGCGATGACTTGGCCGACGCCTTGGTCTTTGTGCTGCAACATTATTCGGCCTACGATCACATCAACGTCGGATCCGGCGTCGAGGTGACCATTCGCGAACTTGCGGAGACCATTGCTGAGGTTGTGGGCTACGAGGCCGAGCTGGTCTTTGACGCAACCAAGCCCGATGGCACCCCGCGTAAGCTGATGGACAGCTCGCGCCTGCATGATCTGGGATGGAACAACGCGCGCCCGCTCAAAGAGGGCATCGCGCAGACATATGAACACTGGCTCAAGACTGCAGAAATCGCAGCATAATCGCAGCCGAATTGACGGAACGAGGAACGGTAAATGACCAATAACACAACGGCGCCACGCGTCGCTTTAGTTGGCGGGCAATGGGCCCAGAACGTCGGGAACGCCTTCTTCAATCTGGGCGGCGAGTATATTCTTAAGCGCGTGTTCGGCGAAGATGCCGTTGGCTTCTATCAGGACCAGCCAAACTACCGGACGCTGCACAATAAATTCAAAGGCAACCCCAAGGGCTATGTCGATTTTGTTAAGCACCTCGATCTGGATTACCTCGTGGTGCAAGGCCCGGTTCTAAACGCATGGATGGGCACGAGCTGGCAGGATGCGTGGAAAACGCTCAGCGAGCAGGGCACCAAAATCATCTGTCTCTCCTCGGCCTTCTTCAAATTCCGCGACAGCGAGATTGCGGCGGTCAAAGACTTCCTAGAGGCGCACCCCCCCGCGCTGATCTCAACCCGCGACAGCAACTCTTACAATATCCTCAAAGATTGGCTGCCCGGCGTTCCCAAATATGACGGGATCGACAGCGGCTACTTCCTGAACCGCTGCACGACGCCGTTTAAGACCCGCGAGGGCTTCAACTACATCACCAAGAACTTTGACCGCTACCCAGAGCCGGAAATCCTGACCGAAGATCCGGGTGAAAAGTTCAACTCCAAAGAGGTCGAGATCGAGGGCAAAACCTACTTTATCTCGGTCCCGAAATTCCTCGACGACAACGCCCACAAAGGCAAAATCCGCGGCTATCTGGCCGATGTCTTTGACCGGCGCAAACTACCCGGCGAGTTCGACGGCCGCATGATTGTCCGCCCCGAGCACCGCTTTTTCCCGCATATGACCCATAAAATCTACCGCCAGCCCAACGCGATGGCCTCGGATGAGCCATGGTCATACATCAACATCTACGCCAACGCCGATTTCACCTTGTCCGACCGCGTGCACGCCTGCGTCGCGACCTTGGCCTTCGGCTCGCCTGCGATGCTCTTCACCCCGTCACCGCGCGCTGCGCTGTTCGACCGCGTCGGCGCCGGGGACATCAAAACCAAAATGGTAACCCTCGATTTGGCCCGCCTCGAAGAAGAGCAGGAAAAAGAGATCGAGTGGCTCAAGGCTCAGGTCGGCTAAACCGCCATGCTCGGGGTAAAAGACAAACTCAAGCACGGCTTGCGCAGCTCGCCCACAGCCTTACGCGGGACAATCACACCCGGCATAAGATCAGCACCCTCAGGC
>CAYLLD010000227.1:1685-3497 GCA_964384315.1 uncultured Rhodobacterales bacterium
TTGCGCGGCTCGCCCACAGCCTTCGCGCGGCTCGGTCCGCGCGGTGAGCATCCGGATTTCGACCGCCGCGTCACAAGGCGCGGCGACGATGTGGTGATCGAGGGCTACCCCCGCTCGGGCAACACCTTTGGCACCATGGCATTCCGCTTGGCACAACCGAACCCACTGAACATCGGCAACCACTTCCACGCCCCCGCCCAAATCGGCCTCGCGCGCCGTTATGGTATCCCAGCAATGGTCGTGGTGCGCGAACCAATGGCCGCCGCTTTGTCGTTTTGCGTCTACCATCAAGGCAAAGTCAGCGCCGCCGCCGCCCTCAAGACCTATATCGCCTTCCACAAACCGCTCGCGGCATGGCAAGACGCTTGGATCCCCGCCCCCTTCGAAGAGGTCATCAGTGATTTTGGCACGTCGATTGCACGTCTGAACGCCCATTTCGGCAGCGATTTCGCGATCTATCACTCCTCTCCCGAGGCGGATGCCCGCACCCAAACGGCGGTTGAGGAAAAACGGCTGAAACGCTTGGCGCGCCGCGGCGATACCCAAGCCAGCGCCGCCCGCCAAACCACACCCTCGGCAGCAAAAGAGGCCCTAAAAGCCAATTTTCGCGACCAATTCGCCGCGCCTAACATCGAGCCACTCAAAGCCGAAGCGGCGGCGCTCTACGCACAAGTTCTGGCCCATCCCACCATGAAAAACCCGACATCATGACCAAGCGCGTCACGATCTGCGGTGCCTTTGGCGGGGTCAATATCGGCGACGAGGCCATCGCCCAGACCATGAAAGCCCAATGCGAGCGCGCCTTTCCGGATGCCCAAATCGGCCTCTTATGTTTCGTGTCGCAAGAGGAACTCGACCGCACGGGATACGCGCTAGAGGGCGCCCAAATCACCAGTCGCCAAGGCTGGCGCACCTTCGCAAGCTGGCTGCGCCAAGGCCCATTGGTGATCGGCGGCGGGCAAATGCTCAACGGTCAACGCATTGCCAAAGGCCCGCTCTTCCTCCTCGCCGCCGCCATCCTCGCGCGCATGGGCGGCCAAGACGTCTACATCCTCGGCATGGGCACCCGCGCCATCGACAAATTCCACCTGTCACGCTTTGCCGTCCGCCGCTTGTGCCGCGCAGCTAAACTGATACGCGTCCGCGACCTCCAGTCCAAAAACGCCATGATTTCCTGCGGCGTCCCCCCAGGGCGCATCGAAGTGACCGCCGATGTGGTGTTTTCCGGCGTGATTACCGATAGCGTCACGGACAAGCCCAAACGCACCACCGGCCACTACTGCCTCGCGGTCCATCAAAGCCCGCTGGTGACCCATTACGACCCCGCCGCCTACGCGGATTTCGTCATGCGACTGGCCACGCAACCCAAGGCGCGCCAAATCGACCTGATCTGCCACGACAAACGCCCGGGCTACGATCTGGAATTTGCCAAAGCCGTCACCGCCGCCCTGCCGAGCGAGACACCCTGCCCGATCAATATCGTCGCCCCCGACACCGTCGAGGAAACCATGGCGCTCTACACCCGCGCCGAGATGGTGCTCTCTTCGCGGATGCACCCGCTGATCATGGGCCTATGCGCCGATGCCAAGGTCGTGCCGCTCAAGGGCAGTCCCAAGGTCGCCGATCTGGCCACGCGCTACGGCATCACCACGCTGCCTGACGTCAATACCAAAGGCCCAGCGCTAAAACTCGCGCTTATGTCTCCCGAAAAGGGCGGCGCGGTGATTTCCGGCGTCCCAGACGACCTGCGCGCCGACGCCCAGCGCAATTTCACCGGTATCGGGGCGCAATAATGACCGCCCAACCGACGCT
>CAYLLD010000228.1:0-3491 GCA_964384315.1 uncultured Rhodobacterales bacterium
CCAAGCGATTGTCTTTGGCGACGGCTTCCCGCGCGACGAGGGCCGTGCGCGGTTTACCCCCGCCAAGATCATTGCCCCCGCCGAGGTGCCCGACGCTCAGTTCCCGATGGTCCTGACCACAGGCCGTCAGCTTGAGCATTGGCACACCGGATCGATGACGCGGCGCGCGAATGTGCTTGATACGGTTGAGCCCGAGGCCAATGCCTCGCTGCATCCCAAAACCTTGCGGCGTCTGGGCGTGGCCCCCGGCGATATGATCCAGATCGAGACCCGCCGTGGTGCGATTCAGATCATGGCGCGGGCGGATCGGGCGGTCTCTGAGGACATGGTTTTTGTGCCCTTCGCCTATGTCGAGGCGGCAGCGAATGTGCTGACCAATTCGCAGCTTGATCCCTATGGCAAAATCCCTGAGTTCAAATTTGCGGCTTGCCGGATTTCGCCCGCGAAAATGCTGGCGGCGCAATAGGATCAGCTGATCGTTGGCACTTGCGGCAATGCGCCGTATATCTCGTGCCATGAGCAGCGAGATTGAGACCGATAATAAGACCGCGAATAAGACCCAGTTGCGGCGCGGCTGGACCACCGGCGCCTGCGCGACGGCGGCTTTGAAGGCGGCGCTGGATGCCTTTTGGGGCAGCGCGCCGTCGCCCCAAGTCACGATCGTTCTGCCGCGCGGCGAGACACCAAGTTTCGCGGTCACCCATCAGAGCAGCGGCGTCGATTGGGCCGAGGCTGGTATCATCAAGGATGCAGGCGATGACCCAGATGTCACCCACGGCGCGCTAATTATCACGCGGGTTGAGGCCGCACCTAGGGGCGCGGGCATTACGTTTCGCGCGGGTGAGGGCGTGGGCACGGTGACCAAGGCGGGTCTGCCGATTGGCGTTGGTGAGCCCGCGATCAATCCGGTGCCGCGCAAGATGATGACCGAGATGGCGCAGGCGCAGGCGGGTGTCTATGACCAGCGCGCCGATCTGATTATCACCGTTTCGATCCCTGATGGCGCGCAAATCGCCGCCAAAACGTGGAACCCGCGGCTTGGCATAAAGGGCGGTCTGTCGATCCTTGGAACCACTGGAATTGTGCGCCCGTTTAGTTGCGCGGCGTGGATTGCCTCGATCCATCGCGGGGTTGATGTGGCGCGGGCCGAGGGGTTGGCCCATGTGGCGGGCTGTACTGGCTCCACCTCTGAGCAGGCGGTTCAGGCGCATTTCGCTTTGCCCGATCATGCGATGCTGGACATGGGTGATTTTGCAGGGGGGCTTTTGAAATATGTCGCCAAACATCCGGTGGCGCGGCTCACGATTGGGGGTGGATTTGCGAAAATTTGCAAGCTTGCGCAGGGCGAGATGGATTTGCACTCTGCCCGAAGCCAAGTGGATTTTGAGGCTTTGGCGGCTTTAGCCGATGCTGATGCGGCCCCTAGAATTCGCCGCGCAAATACCGCCCTTGAGGTGCTGGGGATTGCCCCGCAGCTCGCCCCATTGATCGCGGCGCGCGCGCAGGTTGCGGCGCAGGCACGGGCGGGCGATGTGCCCGTGGATGTCATGGTCGTGGATCGCGCCGGACAAATCATCGGGGTCGCAACATGAAGATTTTGCTCCTAGCAGGAACTGCCGAGGCGCGGGCGCTTGCGGAACAGCTGCACAGCGCGCGCATAGATGTGATTGCCTCGCTGGCCGGAATGACCCAGCGGCCCGCGCGCCTTGCGGGGGAAATGCGTGTGGGCGGTTTTGGCGGGATTGACGGGCTGAAGGCCTATCTGGCCCGCGAAAACATCACCCATATCATCGACGCCACCCATCCCTTCGCCGCGCAAATGTCGCGCCACGCCGAAGCTGCGGCGCGCGGGGCGAAATTGCCGCTTTTGCAGCTCATGCGGCCCCCTTGGCCTGAGGCGACCCATTGGACCATGGTGCCTGATCTGGACGCCGCCGCTGCTGCCCTGACCAGCGGCGCCCGCGTGTTTCTTTCCACAGGCCGCGCCTCGCTGACCCATTTTGAGCCGCGTGATGATGTCGAGTTTTTGGCTCGTGTCATTGACGATTTGCCCGATGATTTTCCCTTGGCGCGGGGGCGCTTTGTGGTCGGCAAGCCGCCCTTTGCGGTCGAGGAAGAGATGGCGCTGATGCGCGATGAGGCGGTGGATGTGGTGGTGTCGCGCAACTCCGGCGGCACCGGCGGGGTCGAAAAACTGATCGCGGCGCAGCGCCTTGGGCTTGAGGTGGTCATGGTCGCACGCCCTGCTTTACTGGATGTGCCGCGGGTCCAGACCGTGGATGAGGCGGTCGCTTGGGTGGCTGCGCAGGACACGGATCAATGAAAGAGCGGGTGATTGTCTCGGAGGATTGCGTGGCCGAGGGCGCGGGATTTTTGGCGGCGCTCGATCCTCGGTTCGCAGCAGCGCTTGAGGTGACGGGGCCGCTGCCTTTGCGGCTGCGCAAGGACGGGTTCGGCGCGCTTTTGGATGCGATTGTCTCGCAGCAAATCTCGGTGGCGGCGGCTGACGGGATTTGGCGGCGGATGAAGGCGGCGGGGGCCTGTTCGGCGGCGGGGATCAAGCGGATGAGCGATGAAGAGCTGCGCGCCTGCGGCTTGTCGCGGCAAAAAATCCGCTATGCCCGCGCGCTGGTGGCCAGCGGGATTTCCTATCGCGAGCTGCGTGAAAAAGACGCCGACGAGGTGGTTGCGGAGTTGACCAAAGTCACGGGGATTGGCGCGTGGACCGCCGAAATTTACGCCATGTTCTCGCTGGGGCGCGCCGATGTTTTTGCCCCCGGCGATTTGGCGCTGCAAGAGGCCGCGCGGGCCTTGTTTGATCTGGAGGCCCGCCCGAGCGAGCGGGAATTGCGCGCGATGGCGGCCCACTGGGCACCGTGGCGCGGCGTGGCGGCGCGGCTTTTGTGGTCCTATTATCATGTGGCCAAGGCGCGCGAGGGCGTGCGTTCGGGCTAGGCGCCGCCGCTCAAAGCGATTGCCGCGCGCGCTAATTGCGCGTATTTCAACCCCGAGTTTAGACCTAAAAAGGACAGCCCCGATGCTCTCAGGACCCTCTCGCGATGCGCAAAACGGCGCGGCGGATGCTTTGGTGATTTTTCTGCATGGCTATGGGGCCGATGGGAATGATCTTTTGGGCCTCGCTGATCCGCTGTCGCAGTATTTGCCCAGCGTCAAATTCCTTGCGCCAAACGCGCCTGCGCCCTGTTCCAACAACCCGATGGGCTATCAGTGGTTCCCGATCAGTTGGCTCGATGGTTCCACCGAAGAGGCGATGACCCAAGGGGCGATGGAGAGCGCTGCGCTTTTGGCCGACTATCTCGATCAGGTTGCCGAGGAAGAGGGCATCGCGCCCGAGCGCACGGTTTTGGTCGGGTTTTCCCAAGGCACGATGATGAGCCTCCATGTTGCGCCGCGCCGCACGGTGCCTCTTGCGGGGATCGTCGGGTTTTCGGGGCGGCTTTTGGTGCCCGAACAGCTTGAGGCCGAGATCA
>CAYLLD010000229.1:0-3428 GCA_964384315.1 uncultured Rhodobacterales bacterium
TGGTTTGGAACAGCGCCAGCGTGATGGCCGGCAGGATGATCGCGCGCCAGCCGTCGAGGGTGACGAGCGAGGTGTCCCATGAGCCAAAGACCGGCACCGTGCCCGCGCGGCCCGACGAGGGTAGCCAGCGCAATTGCACCGCGAAGATATAGATCAGCGCGATGCCGATGATGAAGGTCGGCAAGCTGACCCCGACGAGCGAGCCCGAGAGGATCAGCCGTGCGCCCCATGACGTGCGGCGGATGCCTGTGTAGACGCCCGCGGCGATGCCGACGATCAGCGAGATCAGGGCCGAGACAAAGACCAATTCTAGGGTGGCTGGCAGGCGGTCGAGGATTTGTTCGGTGACGGAAATGCGGGTGCGCAAGGACAGGCCGAAATCGCCTTGGAGCGCGCGGCCGACGAAACGGGCGTATTGGGTGATGATGCTGTCGTTGAGGCCCAAGGCTTCGCGGATGGCGGCGCGGCGTTCTTGGGTCGCGTCTTGGCCGACCATTTGGTTAACCGGATCGCCTGCGAAATTGAACAGCGCAAAGGCCACCGCCGAGACCACGGCGAGGACAAAGATCGATTGAAACAGGCGGCGCGCGATGAACCAGAGCATGGGTGCAAGCAGTCAAAGGACCGCGACCCCTTGGGGGCCGCGATCTTGGGTTTCGTTACTCGGTGATAACCGCAAAGCGGAAGCGCGGGGTGTCATCCGCCGCGATGGGCAGATCGAGCTTGTCGGACATGCCCCAAGCGATCACTTGGTGGTGCAGCGGGATGTAGGGCGCGTCCTCTTTGACCTGCGTCCAAGCCTCGCCAATGAGCGCCTCGCGCTTGGTCAGATCGGTTTCAGAGGCAATCGCCTCGGTGACCATATCGACCTTTTCGTTGGCGTAGCCTGTGGCATTCCACGAGCCTTCACTATCCAAAAGATAGGAAAACACATAGTGGCTATCGAGGGTCGGCACACCCCAGCCCAGCATGTAGAAATCCGTCTCGCGGTTCTGGATTTTCGGGAAGTGCTGCGCCTTGGTGATCGCGTCCAAAGTCACGTCGATATTGATCCGCGACAGCATAGACACGGCGGCCTGACAGATTTTCTCGTCGTTATTATAACGATCGTTCGGGCAATCGAGTTGCACCGAAAATCCGTCAGCGTAACCGGCCTCTTGCATCAAAGCTTGCGCCGCCGCCAGATCATAGCCGATGGGCGCGTCTTGCTCGGGGGTGTTGCCCAGAACGCCGGGCGAGGTGATCATGCCCGCCGGAAAGCTGAGGCCTTCCATCACGACCCGCTGGATCGCGGCCTCGTCGATGGCCAAATCCATCGCCTTGCGCACGCGCACATCGGCAAAGGGGTTCGCGCCTTCGATGTTGGATGTGCGCAGCTCGGGCGCGCCTTGGTCCATCCCGAAGAAAATCGTCCGCACCTGCGGCACAGTGACGGTTTTCAGACCATCGGCGCCATCGATGCGCTTGAGATCCTGCAAAGGGGGATCGAGGACGAAATCAACTTCGCCTGACAAAAGCGCCGCCACACGGGTCGCAGCGTTTTTGATCGGGCGGTACTCAATCGCGGTCACATTGCCCGGAAATTCGGAGGCGCCCCACCAATCGGCGTTGCGCTCAAGCACGGTCAACTCGTCCGGCGCGCGGCTGGCCAGTTTGAACGGGCCGGTGCCATTGGTATTGCGGGTGGCGAAGTTTTCTTCGTTGGCCGCGTAGTTTTGCGGCTCAACGACACCGTTCTCAATGGCCCATCCTTCGTCGACCATAAACAGCGAGGTCAGCTGGTTGGGCAGGATCGGATTTGCACCCTCGGTGGTCAGATGCACGGTCAGATCGTCAATGGCTTCGACCAAAACGATAGAGGCCACCTGCTCTTTAAAATCCGAAGCCTCGCCCTTGGCGCGATTGATCGAAAAGACCACATCGGCGGCGGTGAAATCCTGCCCGCCGTGGAATTTCACGCCCTCGCGCAGCTTAAATTCCCATTTGGTCGGCTCAACCGCCTCCCAGCTCACCGCCAGCTCCGCCACAAGGGTCAGATCAGGATTGCGGTTCACCAAACGCTCGTAAATCGAGCCGTTCATGGCAATGGTGGGGCCTTCGTTTTGGCTATGAGGATCGAGCGTGAGCGCGTCGCCTTGGCTGGTCCAGCGCAGCGTTTGTGCATGAAGCGGCGCAGCGGCGACGGTGATGCCGAGCGCGAACGCGGCGGAGGCCTTAAAAAGTCTCTTCATCTTTGAACTCCCTGATGCAGACCGTTTTGCGGCGCAAAATGTCGGGTGTTGCGCCGCACTAGGGACAGGCTCACTCTGATTTTGCAGCGAGTCAAGCGAGGAACGTACCGAAGCGCGGCCCAAATCGCCGGTCGCGTCTCAGTCGGCGCTTTACAGTTCGCATTTGGTCCGTATAAACGGGGCCACCGCATGCCCGAGTGGCGGAATTGGTAGACGCAGCGGATTCAAAATCCGCCGGTTTAACGACCTTGCCGGTTCGAGTCCGGCCTCGGGTACCATGCGGATTTTTATACCCGATCAAATTCGAGGCCGTTGCCCTTCCAGTCTCGGTCTTCAAGCGCGGTATCTATGAACTGGTTGATTGACCGAGAATACTCAGGGAGAGCTGCATAACCAAGACCATTGGTTTGTGAGACACCCCAAGTAGAATTTAACTTTTCGAGAATGTTTGCTGCGCTTTCCCGGTCATCCGCACAAAATACGGAAACACACGTATCGTCGGGAAGAGAAATAGGCGACTTAACCAACACTTCTAACATCTTACCCCTTCGAGCTTGAATGAGCTGGTGGTGTTCCACCGGTGTTCGAGCCACCGGAATTTGGAGGTTTCCATAGTAATATCCATTCTCTGGCCGTTCCTTAAATCCGGTCGATCCAGCGCGACGCAGCTGGCGAGACATCGCAACGTTGTAGCGGCACAAATCGAATTCAAGGCCGTCGAGAGACGCTGAACAAATCGACAAGCAGATATGTGGGAAACCTGCCTCAAGCTTTGCCGCCAAAATGGGTGGATGCGCAACCGTGGATAGATGGATGTAGTCCCCAAAACCCCGTTTTACATCTATGTTTTTAGATTTGGTTCTAAAGTGAGTTTCTATGAAGCCCTCATTTCTAAGGGTGACCTTTGATTTTAAGAATTTGTTTCTTGCGATATAGGGCAAGTAGTGCAGTGGAGTGACGTGAAAAATACGATCAATTCCGTTTGAAATAAGCGTGTTCAAATTTACATCCTCGTTACTGAACTTAATTTGCGGCGTTAAATTGAAACATACAATCAATCAATAAAAGCGGCTTCGGGTGCCGGTTATGACAGTCGGAATAAAATCTTCGCGGTTTGGTCCTCTTCACCTGCAAAAACCGTTACTCAATCGCAAAAAGCTGCAGCTTCACACCGGCCTTGAGCCGCGCACCGACCCC
>CAYLLD010000230.1:0-845 GCA_964384315.1 uncultured Rhodobacterales bacterium
CGTCGATTTCCTTTTCGTAGACGTCGCGGTGCGCCTCAACGGTCACATCGCGTCCGGTCAGACCCGTCCCGCCGGTTGAGATCACCACATCGATGGCCTCATCGGCGACCCAAGCGCGCAGCTGATCGGCGATTTGATCCCGCTCGTCGCGAATGATCTTGCGCGCCGCAAGGTGATGCCCCGCCGCCTCGATGCGCGCGGCCAGCACGTCGCCGGATTTATCCTGAGCCAGCGCGCGGGTGTCCGAGACCGTCAGCACCGCGATGCGCACGGGAATAAAATCGCGCTCACTCATCATTAGTCCCCTCAAGCTTGGCTTTGATCGCCAGCAAATCCGCCCAAGCCGCGCGCTTTTGGGCCGGATTGCGCAAAAGCGCCTCGGGATGGGCCATAGGCATGACCGCGACACCGTTATGATCCTGCCAATTCCCGCGCAGCTGCGTCAGCCCGCCTTTGCTATCCAAAACCGTTTTTGCGGCCTGATTTCCCATGGTCACCAGCACCTTGGGCGCAGCCAGCTCGATATGGCGCATCAAAAACGGGCGGATCATCGCGATCTCATCGGCGGAGGGGTCGCGGTTTTGCGGGGGCCGCCACGGCAGGACATTGGTGATATAGACCTCCGCGCGGGCCAGCCCGATGGCCCCCAGCATCCGCTCTAAGAGCGCGCCGTTTTGGCCGGTAAAGGGCCGCCCTTCGAGGTCTTCCTCGCGCTCTGGCGGTTCTCCGATGATCATCAGGGGTGCCGCCGGATCGCCATCGCCAAAAATCGTGCTGCGTGCGCCTTTTTTCAGCTCGCAGCCGTCGAAATGCATAAGCGCCGCGCGCAGGTCGTCCAAAGTGGC
>CAYLLD010000230.1:855-3405 GCA_964384315.1 uncultured Rhodobacterales bacterium
CGCCGCGAGATTTTGCGCGGTGACAATGCCGGGATCGGGTTGATTGCGAGGCTTGGTGGGCGCGGCGCGCTCTTCTGGCTTGGGCTGGGCGAGCTCCGAAGCAACGGGCGCCGCAACAGCCACTTCTTCGGGCAATTCTGCGGGCACTTCCGCGGGGGGCGGATCAAACCGATCAACCGGCTCATCACCGATCGCCTCGGTCGCGCCCAGCTCGATCTGCCACTCCAGCGCCGCCAGCTCTTGGGCCGCGCGCAACAGGGCCTCGTCGTGATTTACCACATCGTTCATGGCATAAAGGCTTAAACCCCGCGTCAGTTAGGGGCAATCACATCTTGTTTGCGCCCAAAGGCTTGATATAACCCGCCCAACGAGTGAAACGAGGAGCCGCCGTGTTCAGACATCGCCATATCTTGGGGGTCGAACAGCTTTCGCGCGATGATATCGTTACAATTCTGGACCTCGCCGAAGGCTACGTAGAGCAGAATCGGCGCCGCGATAAACACTCCGAGGTGCTCTCGGGGTTGACCCAGATCAATATGTTCTTCGAAAATTCGACCCGCACGCAGGCCAGTTTCGAGCTGGCGGGCAAGCGGCTGGGCGCGGATGTGATGAATATGGCGATGCAGACCTCCTCGGTGAAAAAGGGCGAGACGCTGATCGATACGGCGCTGACGCTCAACGCCATGAACCCCGATCTTTTGGTGGTGCGCCATGCGGCCTCAGGGGCGGTGGCGCTCTTGTCCGAAAAGGTGAAATGCGCGGTGATCAATGCGGGCGACGGGCGGCATGAACACCCGACCCAAGCGCTTTTGGATGCGTTGACCATCCGCCGTGCCAAGGGGCGGCTGCACCGGCTGACCATCGCGATTTGCGGCGATATCGCCCATAGCCGCGTGGCCCGTTCGAACCTTTTGCTCTTGGGCACCATGGAGAACCGCGTGCGCCTTGTTGGCCCTTCGACGCTGATGCCTGCGGGGGTCGATAAGCTGGGTGTAGAGGTCTATGACAACATGAAAAAGGGCCTCAAGGGCGCTGATGTGGTGATGATGCTGCGGCTGCAAAAAGAGCGCATGGACGGCGGGTTTATCCCCTCCGAACGCGAGTATTATCACCGCTACGGCCTAGATAGCGCGGCGCTTGAAGTGGCCGCGCCCGATGCGATTGTCATGCACCCCGGCCCGATGAACCGCGGGGTTGAAATCGACGGGGTTCTGGCCGACGACATCAACCGTTCAGTCATTCAAGAGCAGGTCGAGATGGGCGTGGCGGTGCGCATGGCGGTGCTGGAACTCTTGGCGCGCAATCTTGGGGGGGCCGGATCATGAACCGCCGCGTTGGATATGGACAAGACTTCCGCGAGACGCCCATGTCGCAGCAAGGCTCGCCTTGGGATGCCTATTTGACCCGAGACGAGCGCATTTTATGGGAAGGCCACCCCGCGCCAAACGCCCAATTGCCCAGCAAAAGCTGGTTCGAGCAACTGCACGGCATGGCGTTTTTGGGATTTGCCATTTTCTGGACCATCAGCGCATCGGCGGCGGGCGGCACCTTTGCCCTGTTTGGCCTGCCGTTCATGGCGGTCGGCGCTTACCTCGTTTTCGGCAAAGAGCTGATGAAAAAGCGCCGGTTGCAACGCACCGTCTACGCGGTCTCCACCAAAAACCTCTTCATCGCCACCAGTGATCGGGGTCGCAAACTCAAGACCTACCCCATCACCGCCGACATGATGGTCGAGTTGATCGACAGCGATCCCCCGTCGGTCATTTTTGGCAAAACACGCAGCGATTGGACGGTCAACAACCGGCGCCAAAGCCATAAAGTCGGCTTTATGGGCATTGCCGACGGCCACAAAGTGTTCCGGCTCATTCGCGAAGTACAGGAACAACGCCCATGAGCGCGCTCACCCTGTTTAACGCCCGAGTGATCGACCCCGAGGCCGAGACGGAAATTCTGGGCCATGTGGTGGTTGAGGATGGCGTGATCGTCAGTGTCGGCGCGGGCGATCCGGCCAAGACTTCGGGCGAGTTGATCGATTGCGGCGGGCATTGCCTTGCGCCTGGGATCGTTGATCTGGGGGTCAAAGTCTCCGAGCCGGGCGAGCGTCAAAAAGAGAGTTTTCGCACCGCAGGGGCGGCGGCAGCAGCAGGCGGTGTGACCACGATCATCACCCGCCCCGATACGAACCCGCCCATCGACACCCCCGAAATCCTCGAATTTGTCCACCGCCGCGCCACCCGCGATGCGCCAGTGCGGGTTCACCCTATTGCCTGTCTGACCAAGGGCCGCGAAGGCCGCGAGATGGCCGAGATTGCGTTTTTGAAAGACGCCGGGGCCATCGCCTTTTCGGATGCGGACCGCCCCATCCGCGACCCCAAGATTTTTGCGCGGATCGCGGGCTATGTGGCGGGGCTGAACGGGCTGATGATCACCCATGGCCAAGATCCGGCGCTGAGCATGGGCGCGGCGGCCACGGCGGGGGCTTTTGCCACGAAACTGGGCCTGCCTGCGGCCTCACCCAAGGCCGAGCGGCTGCAAATCGACCGCGACCTG
>CAYLLD010000231.1:0-3375 GCA_964384315.1 uncultured Rhodobacterales bacterium
CGTTTGTTCAGGGGCTTAACACGACGAGAGCTGTCTCTGCTCATATTGGAGTGGGTGGAGCTTCTCTCGATCTATCTATATTTCTCGACGCAAAGGGATTTGACAAGACGCGATTGCCCTATCACCACGCCGAACCAATGATCAACCGATGTCGAACCAAGTCACAGATCTTGTTGCGAAACTTCGAGTTTTGCTGGAACGTCGATGAAAATCGAAGCGTGAGCGACTTTCACGCTGGAGCATTACACGTGACACCTGCCTCGACCGAGCAACGCGCCTTTGAGCGCACCTATTGCGAGCGGTCGCAGTCTTGGGAATGGGCGCGTGATCTGGAACAATTCTGTAGCAAATACGTAAAACTGACGGGGAAACAATGACCCAAACACATGACCTTATGGAAATCTCTGATGCGCAGGTGCGTGAAAAATATGCTCTGGCGATGGCGATGCTGGATGGGTTCGATCATTCTCCGCGTATCGGTAAGCCGAAAGAAGCGGTGGCGAGCGAGCGTTCGCCGGGCATTCCTCGCGCGCGGCGGCGGTTCCGGTCTACCACGCCGGGGCTTGTGGCACGGGAAACCGCCAAGCCCGAGGGCGTGAACCTGATCGATGCGGTACATGGTGCCGATGATAGCGACCCGCTGGCCAGTCCGGTGCAGGCTGCTGTGTTACGCTCTTTGCGTCGTGCGATTTCGACGGCCATGGTGGTCAGCGATCTGTTTGCCGAGGGCACGCCGCTGTCGGACATGTTGCGGTCCAACAAGGAAGGGCGGCTCGATAGCGCCAAAAAGACCGAGTTCACTGATCTTTTGGCCGCGCAATCCCTGATTGGGATGCATGTGTTTGCCAATATGACCAGCTTTTTGCTGGCAGGCCAAGATGCATCCGGCGAGCAGGACATTGGCGAGGTCGAAGAAGTTCTAACCGACAATCTGCAACTGGCCCTGCACGGCTGTTTGTGGGAGCTGGACCAAGACCTTGCGGCTTTTGCCCATGATGAGACCAAGCTGATCCTGACCGTGCGCGCCTATTGCGAAAAGCTGATGGACAAGGTCACTGCGCGCGCCAGCACCGCGCCGGGGATGGAGGCTTTTCTGGCCCGCGCCTATAAGATCGAGGCGGATGATTTCACGGTCGAGGGCTTTAGCCCGGCGGCCAAAGCGCGCTCAACAACCCTGACCATGACCTTCAAGAAACCCAACGAGGTCGTGGGCAACCATATTGCGAAATACCAATGCCTCAAGCTATCCAAAATGCTGATGGCTTATGATTTTGACCGCCGCCTAAACCCCTTTGTGGAACTGGGCGGTTTCATCTGGACCTTTATGGGCGACGGCAAACCCGGCACTGGGAAAACCACGCTCATCCAGATGATGGCGGGCCTTGTGAATGACTATTGCACGAACGCGGGCTACCCGTTTCGCTATGCGAACCTTAGCACGGACAGCATCGACAGCTATCAGGGCAAATCGGCGCAAAACGCCAAGGCGTTTATTCAAAGCGTGATTGACCCTAGCGTGATCGGCTTTGGCACGGTGGATGATATCGACCAACTTGCGGGCAAACGCGGCGACCGGCAATCGAGCGCAGGGCAGCTTGAGATCACCGCCGTGCTGATGGAGAGTTTTGCAGGCGCCAACACGGTGGTGCGCGGGAATGCGAGCTTTGGGATGTTCTCGAACTACCCCGAAAACGTCGATGATGCCCTGCGCCAACGGGCGGGGGCGCGGTTCCTCGTGGACGGGCCGCAGACGCGGGACGACTATATCGACATTCTGGCGCTCTTGATGGGCAAACGCCACGACATCCCGCTGGGCGATCACGATCTTTACGAGGCGCAGGTGATCGAAAAGGCGGTGGCTGCGAGCTATGAGGGCCACGCCAAGCCCCATGAAAAAGGGCTGGAGCGGGTGTTCGACAAAGTCTCATCCGAGATCGGCGATTTTGACACGCTGGCCAAACTGGGGACCTATCTTAAGGGCATCCAAGAGGTCGACGAGCGCTTTACCGGCCGCTCGATCAAGAACATCACCGATGCGGTGAAGGTGCGGGCGCTGGACATTGAGCTGCCTGATGAGTGGATGGAAGAGCCGGATCTGTTCCTTTTCCAAAACTACGACCGCAAGCTTGAGATGATCTCGGATATGACCAAGCCTATTACGGTGGAAATGGTGATCCAAGAGATCAACCGCTATGCCGATAGCGAGTTCCGCTATGCCGATAAGTCCGACGAGGTGGCGATTGAGGACATGGTGCGGAATATGCGGCGGATGGAAGAGGCTAAGCGGCGGTTTGGGGGGTGAACCCCTTTGCTTAGCCGAGCCATGGCCCTGTTGTTGGCCCAAAAGAACTCACCGTCTCGGGCTTGACCCGAGACCTCTGAGTTGCCAATTCAAGGTAGAGGCCCCGGGTCGAGCCCGGGGCGGGAAGGACGATTTCCGCCATGATGCGCTTGCTTGAAAAAGGCCTGATCTTTCAGGAGCTTTTCCCGGTCGATACACCGGCGATGGTGGCGCGTTATAATGCGGCGCTCAAAAAGATCACGGGCAAGCAAACGGCCCTGACCGAGTTCATGATCGATCTGTCGGGCTTTGCCCCTGAGATTGCCGATGAGCTGGGCGATCCGTTTTATCTGAACCCGCATGGGGTCAACCGGCAGTTCATTCTGCTCTCGACCAAGCAAAAGGACTGCCCGTTGTTGAACGCGCAGTTCTCGACCAGCCGCACGATTTTGTCGCAGTTTATCGCCGACAATGAGGCGCAGCTCTTTGCGCTGACCGCGCGCGATGCGGTGGCGGGGGAGCTGTCGAACTCGGTCTACCGGATTTCATCGCCCAGCGATCTGTTCAAAATTCGCCGGATCACCGTTGAGGCGGACACGACCACGGCGCACCTCAAAGACGCCAAAAAGCTGCATGGCAAAATCGATCGGTTCATGAACGAGGACGATGCTTGGTGGGACGATGTGCTGATCTCTGAGATGATCGAGCTGTCCGAGCGCACCGGCGATGTGACGCGCAATCCGATCAGCTTTGACAAGGTAGATTACGAGCAGGCGAATTTTTTCACCGAGCATTTTGGCGGGATTTACGTGTTTCGCGATGCGCGGGTGCCTGCGGCAATCACGCGGCAGCCCAAGATCGAAATCGGCAAATTGCCTATGGTGCAGACCTTGGATTTCGAGGATCGGCGCGGTTTGATCCAGTTTCTTGACGAGAACAACATGGTCGAGAGCGTGGTGGGGGCCAAAGGCATGGACGCCGCTGCGCTTTTGAACCAGCGGCTCGATTTCATTCTGCTCAACACCGCCGCTGCGGCGGGTGCCGAGGTTGCCGGCCTGACGCGCACCGAGCTGCGGCAGTTGCACCGGCGGCAT
>CAYLLD010000232.1:0-3372 GCA_964384315.1 uncultured Rhodobacterales bacterium
AGTTCTCAGTATGGTCTGGTGCCTTGGCAACTGCTGGCGGTATCACCTTCTACGGCACGCTTGAAGGCTATATCAAAGCCATCGACACCGCGACGGGTGAAGAGCTGTACAAGTTCAAAACACCCTCGGGCATCATCGGCAACGTGATGACCTATACCCACGATGACAAGCAGTATGTCGGTATCCTTTCGGGGATCGGCGGCTGGGCTGGCATCGGGCTTGCGGCTGGTTTGACCAATCCAAACGACGGTCTGGGTGCTGTGGGCGGGTATGCCGCGCTGAGCGACTATACCGCGCTTGGTGGCCAACTCACCGTCTTCACTTTGCCAAACTAGGCCAAGCTAGAAGAGATCAATGGCTGGCGCGGCACGAGCCCCGCGCCAGCCTCATTTGACTAAGGGATGAGGGATCAAGACATGACGAGTTTTTATGCGAAATTGTCGGCTGGCCTTGCGGCTTTGCTACTATCCGCTGGCATCGCATCTGCGTCTGAGGACAAGCTCCTCGACAATATTTCCGTCGATTACACCGAAGACGGCCGCTATTTCACCGAGGACGATATTCCGACGTTTTCGATCAAAGAAGACGGCACGGTGGATTGGCTAACCTATTCAGGCTTTCGCCGCTATCACTCCGAGTGCCACGTGTGTCACGGGCCAGAGGGTGAGGGATCGACCTATGCGCCTGCTTTGAAGGCCTCGGCGCTTGATATGGATTATTATGACTTTGTGGATACCGTAACCAACGGGCGCAAAGTGATTTCCGCTGGGGGCACCGACTCGGTCATGCCCGCCTTTGGCACCAACCCGAATGTGATGTGCTATCTCGATGACATCTACGTCTACCTAAAGGCGCGCGGTGTTGATGCCGTGGCCCGTGGTCGGCCCGGCAAGAAAGAGAAAAAGCATGACGTTATTCGCGAGACTGAGAATGATTGCCTTGGGCTGGATAGCTAGAGTAACCGCATGTGTGTTGGCCGCCACCGTGGCAGCACCTGCTATGGCGCAAACCTCGGATCTGGTTTCCACATCGGCCTTTCGGGTCTGCGCCGATCCTGCGAATAACCCGATGTCCTCGGACGATATGGCGGGTTTCGAGAACAAGATCGCCGCGCTGGTCGCCGATAAGCTGGAAATGCCGCTCGAATACACGTGGTATCCCATGGCCACGGGGTTCATCCGTAACACCCTGCGCGAGAACAAATGCGACGTGGTCATTGGCTATGCCCAAGGCCATGAGCTGGTGCTGAACACCAACCACTGGATGGTCTCGGCCTATACGATTGTTGTGCCCAAGGACGGCCCGCTGGCGGATGTGACTTCGATTGCTGATCCCAAGCTGAAGCCTTTGCGTGTGGGTGTCGTTGCGGGCAGTCCGCCAGCGACCCATATGGCGCGGCACGGGCTGATGCCCAAGGCCAAGGGCTATGATCTGTTTGTCGATAGCCGCTACGAAGACCCCATCGGGAACATGCTTCAAGACCTCAAGGCCGGCGAGATTGAGGCGGCTATGGTCTGGGGGCCGATCGCGGGGCCGCTGGTTAAGGAAAACTACCCCGAGTTTCAGGTGACGCCGCTGCTCGAAGAGACGCTGCCGCCGCGCATGTTCTACCGGATCACCATGGGCGTGCGTCAGGGCGAATTGGTCTGGAAGCGCAAGCTGAACTCGCTGATCCGTCGCAACCAAGGCGAGATCGACGCGATTTTGATGGATGCGGGGGTGCCGCTGATCAACGATATGGGCGCAGGGTTGAAAGACATCAGCCAGTGAGGCGCTGGGCCGTTGCCGCGTGTCTAATGCTAACGGCACCTGCCTTGGCCACTGCCCAAACGGTCCCCGAACCCCCCGATTATCGCACGGATCACTACCGCGGGCCGGTGCCCGAAACCTTGGTCGGGGCCACGGTGATCGACACGGACGCGGCCTATGCGCTGTGGAAAACCGGCAAAGTCGCTTTTGTCGATGTTTTCCCCCAAGCCCCGCGCCCTGAGAACCTGCCCGAAGGCACATTGTTTCGCGAGCGGCCCCGTCATTCCATCCCTGATGCGATTTGGTTGCCCAATGTCGGCTACGGTCAGATCGCGCCCGAGACCGAAGCCTATTTCAAAGCTGGTCTCACCCAGATCACCGGCGGCGATAAATCGACGCCCTTGGTGCTGTTTTGCCTAGAAGAGTGCTGGATGAGTTGGAACGCCGCCAAGCGGGTGCAAGACTACGGCTATGGCGCGGTGTTCTGGTATCCCACGGGCACCGACGGCTGGGACTTCTACGACCATCCGCTCGAAGAGGCGCCGCGCTTTGAGTTACTGGACTAACCGGCTTTTGGTGGCTGTGGTCACGGTCCCATCAGTATCGGTCATGGTCACGCCCAGCTCAAATGTGCTTTTGGGCACCGAGAAAGACACGGTGGGGTTTTCCGACAGCGAAATCGATCCTTCAACGCTGAGATAAGGGTTGCTGTCGCTTTCCACATCCAAGGTCTGGACCGCGCGCATCGGCAGGAACAGCAGCGTGATTTGATCCATTTGCAGGCCCGAATGGCTGGGATGGCTCAACTCAACGGTGGCCTTGCTTTGCTGGTTCAAATGGCTTTGCAGCTCAAGGGTCGATGCGCCCAGCGACGCCAGTTCTTGGGCGGGATCCTCAAACTCAATGACCATCTCTCCAAGGCTCGCCAGTGCCGCCTCGGCATCGGTGCCCGGAGGGGCCGAACAAGCCCCAAGCCCCGATGTTTTCACGAAAGTTTCCACCATATAAATCTTGCCGCTTTGGGTCTGCGCGGTGATGTGCAGGGGCGTCGGGCCGTTGATCCGCATGGTGGCGTCAAAGTTGAAACTGGGCTGCGGCTGCGCCAGCGTAAAGACCGCCGAGACCGGCACGGGGTTGTTATCAAGGATCAGATGCACCTGCTCCAATAGATCGCCGGGGGCCAGATGAATATCCGCGCCGATGGTCACCCGCCCATCGTCACTGGCGCGGTAGGGCGCTTCGATCTCGATGAAATTCTCGCCGCTCAGCAGGAACTGATCGCCGAAAACCGCATCCTTGATATCGACCCAAGCGGGCTCTTCGGCGAAGGCGGGCGCAAGGGTGGGTCCAAAGACAGGCGCAGTGCATATCAAAAGCGCGCCAAGTGCTGCGGTGAGTGCGAGTTTCATCTTAGTTCTCCAAACGAGCTATGAACTTTCCAAAGGCACGCGGACCATCGCCGGTCTCAATTTCTGCAATAAGCTCATGGGTCTTGGCATCAAAAACTGACAGCGTGTTCGAGAACCAATTCGCCACGATGATCCGATCGCCGTTTAGGCTAGGATTCACGCCCTCAGGGTACTCTGAAGACCCTAATTTTTCCAGAACTTTGTAGGTATTCCG
>CAYLLD010000233.1:0-3361 GCA_964384315.1 uncultured Rhodobacterales bacterium
TGCCCCCCAAGGGCTGGCATTTTGCCCTCACATGGCCTAAATTAAAAGTGAGTACAGCCCGCAGAACGCGCGGGCACGTAAGTTGTAGGGGTTGCGAGATATGTTGGATTGTCACGAACGAGCGCGAGCATGGCTTGAGGGCGCTGATTTGCGCCCGACCAAACAGCGTGTGGCACTGGCGTCTCTCTTGATTGGCGACGGGCAGAACCGCCACGTCACCGCTGAGACCCTCCATGCAGCCTCAACCGAGGCGGGCGAGCATGTCTCGCTGGCAACAGTTTACAACACGCTCAAAGCCTTTTGCGATGTGGGCCTGATGATGGAAGTCACCGTGGGCGGCAATAAGTCCTATTTTGACACCCGGACGGATGAGCACCCGCATTACTATTGGGAGCATGACGGTTCGTTGTCAGACGCCCCTGCTGATGCGGTGGCGTTTTCCAAGCTGCCCGAAGCGCCCGAAGGCGCAGAGATTGCCAAAGTTGACGTGGTGATCCGCGTGCGCCCTAAGGCTTAGGCCTTTCAATCGAACAATTCGCGTAACCTTATAGCGTTTTAGACTGATTCTAATTGTAGTTTCGGATGGCGTTGTTTGATGAACTATTGTGGCCGGGTTTTCGTCACGCGCTACAGGAATTTCGTAGGTTTTTTCACCCATTTTGGTGAAGAGTGTCGCAGTTATGTCGAATAAGAAACAAATACGCCTCGTTAACTAAGGTTTTTGTTGCGTTGCACAAAGGGGTATGGTGCAACGCACTCGAGTTTGGGTTTTATAGAATACCGTGGGGGTTGTTATGCGTTTTTTGGGTGCACTTGGGTTTTGTGTGATTTGTACGGCTATGTTTGCTTATGCTGTTGTTCGGTTTGGACGCAGCGAAAGCAATGATGGCACGCGTCAGGCGCCTCTGCGTTTGTCGCTGTCGCGCGGTTAATCACCTTATCGCGACGGAATTTACGGGGGCCTGAGGGCTCCCGATTTCATTTTTGAAGACATCTAAGCTTAATGCGATCCAGCGCAGCTGCTAGCCATCCGCGCGAATACGCTCGTTCTTGGGATCATAGGGGCTGTCCTGCGTAATCTGTGCATCCCACAACTGGTTTTGCATCCGGACCTTCAGCTTTTGCCCCGTCTCAGCCAGCGCGGGGGGCACATAGCCCATGCCGATCGACTTGCCAAAATGAACCGAGTAGCCCCCAGAGGTCAGCCGTCCCACTTTGGTTTCCCCGTCATAAAGCGCCTCGCGCCCCCATGGGTCCGCATCCGCCGGCCCGTCGATGAGCAAGGTCACGCATTTCGAACGGACCCCCAGAGCATTCATGGCATCGCGGCCCTGAAACTCTTTCGATAGATCAACAAAACGCGGCAAATCCGCCTCCAGCGGGGTGGCGTCGCGGCCCAACTCGGTGCCAAAGGCGCGGTAGCTCTTTTCTTGGCGCAACCAGTTCTGCGCCCGCGCCCCCACCAGCCGCAACCCCTGGCTCTCGCCAGCGGCCATGAGCAGATCAAACAGATAATTCTGCATCTCCATCGGGTGATGCAACTCCCAGCCCAACTCACCGGTATAAGCCACGCGGATCGCCTGCACGGGGCACATCTTTAGCTCTATGTTGCGGGCAGAGAGCCAAGGAAAGCGCTTGTTCGACAGGGCCGTCGCAGGGTCTGCATCGACGATCAACTCGCGCAGTACATCCCGCGATTTTGGCCCCGCAATGGCGAAAACCCCCGTGGTCGCGGTCACATCTACCGCGTTGATCCGGCCAAACTCACCCTCTTTTTGCGCAATCGCTTTATAGAGATAATCCTGATCATAGGCCTGCCATGCCCCCGCCGAAATCAGCGTAAAGACATCCTCGGCCTCGCGCACAATCGTGTATTCCGTGCGCGTCGTGCCCGCCTCGGTTAGGGCATAGGTCAGGTTGATCCGCCCCACGCGCGGCAGTTTGTTGGTGGTGAACCAATCCAGAAACGCCGCCGCCCCCGGCCCCGAGACGCGGTGCTTGGTAAAGGCAGTGGCGTCGATCAGACCGGCGGCGCTGCGCAGGGCCTTGGCCTCGTCATGGGCGTATTGCCACCAGCCGCCGCGCCGAAAACTGCGCGCGTCATGATCGAAATTCTCGGGCGCATCCAGCGGGCCGAAATAATTCGGGCGCTCCCAGCCGTTCACCTGCCCAAACTGCGCCCCGCGCGCCTTCATCCGGTCATAGCAGGGCGCGGTTTTCAGCGGCCGCGCGGCAGGGCGTTCCTCGTCGGGGTGGTGCAAAATATAGACATGCTCATAGCACTCTTCGTTCTTGCGCGCGGCATATTCGGTGGTCATCCACGGGCCGTAGCGTTTGGGATCGAGGCTGGCCATGTCGATCTCGGCCTCGCCTTGCGTGATCATCTGGGCCATGTAATGCCCCACGCCCCCCGCCGCAGTAATGCCGAAACTAAAGCCCTCCGCCAGCCACATATTTTGCAGCCCCGGCGCAGGGCCAACCAGAGGGTTGCCGTCGGGGGTATAGCAGATCGGCCCGTTGAAATCGTCCTTGAGCCCCGCGGTCTCGCTCGACGGGATGCGGTGGATCATCGACATATATTCCTCTTCGATCCGCTCAAGATCGAGGGGGAAGAGATCGGCGCGAAACCCGTCAGGCACCGCGAACTCGAACCGCGCAGGGGCGTTGCGCTCGTAGGGCCCAAGGATCCAGCCGCCGCGCTCTTCGCGCACATACCATTTGGCATCCGCATCGCGCAGCACCGGATGCTCGGGGTTGGCCTCGCGCCAAGTCACCAGCGCAGGGTCCGGCTCGGTGACGATATACTGATGCTCAACAGGAATTGCGGGGATTTTAATGCCCAAAAGCTGCGCCGTGCGCTGGGCGTGATTGCCGGTGGCGGTGATCACATGCTCGGCGGTGATCTCGACGGTCTCATCCGTGGGCACCAAATTGCCGCCGCGCTCTGCCATCTTGCGGGCGGTCACGATCCATTCGCTGCCGTTCCAGCGATAGGCATCGACCTGCCAGCGCCGCTCGATCACGCAGCCCAGCTGCCGCGCGCCCTTTGCCATGGCTTGGGTGACATCGGCGGGGTTTATATAGCCATCAGTGGGATGATAAATCGCGCCCTCAAGATCCTCGGTGCGCACCAAAGGCCAGCGGTCCTTGATCTGCGCGGGCGTCATCCACTCGTAGGGCACCCCCACGGTTTCAGCGGTGGCCGCATAAAGCGCATATTCATCCATCCGCGCGCTTGATTGGGCCATGCGCAAATTGCCGACCACATAAAAGCCCGGGTTCAACCCGGTTTCGGCCTCAAGACCCTTGTAGAATTTCACCGAATAATCGTGGATGTGGCTGGTGGCATAGGACATGTTGA
>CAYLLD010000234.1:0-3347 GCA_964384315.1 uncultured Rhodobacterales bacterium
GATCCGGTTGCGGTGAAACTGGCCGAGGATCGCTGGTGGGTGTCGATCGCGGACAGTGATCTGCTCTATTGGATCAAGGGGCTGGCCTATGGCTACCGCCTCGATGTGCTGGTGGATGAGCCCGACGTCTCGCCCTTGGCGATCCAAGGCCCCAAAGCAGACGAGCTGATGGCCCATGTCTTTGGCGATGTGGTCCGCGACATCCGCTTTTTCGGCTTCATGCAGCTTGAGTTCGAGGGCCGCTATCTGGTGGTCGCGCGCTCGGGCTATTCCAAACAGGGTGGCTTTGAGATTTACGTCGAGGGCTCGGACCTGTGCATGCCCTTGTGGAACACGCTGATGGAGGCTGGAAAATCCCTCGATGTCCACGCGGGCTGCCCCAATCTGATCGAGAGGATCGAGGGCGGTCTTTTGTCCTATGGCAACGATATGACCGACGACAACACGCCCCACGAATGTGGCCTTGGCCGGTTTTGCAATACCCAAACCGCCATTGGCTGTATCGGGCGCGATGCGCTGCTGCGCGTGGCCATGGAGGGTCCGGTCAAACAAATCCGCGCGCTGGATATTGGCGGCGACGCGGTGCCCACCTGCGACCGGTATTGGCCGCTCAAAGCCAAAGGCAAAGTGATCGGGCGCGTCTCTTCGGCGGCATGGTCACCGGATTTCGACACCAATGTCGGCATCGGCATGGTGCGCATGACCCATTGGGACGAAGGCACCGAGTTAGAGGTCGAGGCGCCGGACGGCACGCGCCCCGTCGTGGTTCGCGAGAGCTTTTGGCTGTAATAAATTAAGATAACCGGCGGGGGCAGACGCCTAACCGCCCAGAGGGAAGGAACCCCATGTTCAAAGCACTGGTAGTCGAAAAAGACGACGAGGGAAAAACCGCAGCTAGCGTGCAAGAGGTCAGTTTGGACCAACTGCCGCAAGGCAATGTGACCGTGGCCGTTGAGTACTCGACGGTGAATTACAAAGACGGTTTGTGCATTGGCCCCGGCGGCGGTCTCGTGCGCAACTACCCCCATGTGCCGGGGATCGATTTTGCCGGAACCGTCGAGGCCTCGGATGATGCGCGCTACAAGCCCGGCGACCGTGTGGTCCTGACCGGCTGGCGCGTGGGCGAGAACCGCTGGGGCGGTTACGCGGAAAAGGCGCGGGTCGATGCGGATATGCTGGTGCCGCTGCCCGAGGGGCTGACGACCCAGCAAGCGATGGCTGTGGGCACCGCTGGTCTGACCGCCATGCTTGCGGTCATGGCCCTTGAGGATCAGGGCATCAAGGACGGGCCGGTTTTGGTCACTGGCGCGGCGGGCGGCGTTGGGTCCGTGGCAACCGCGCTGCTGGCCAATCTGGGCCATGAGGTTGCGGCGGTGACAGGCCGTCCCGATCAGGCGGACTATCTAAAAAGCCTCGGCGCGAGCCAGATCGTGGCGCGCGATGATCTGACCGAAGTGACCCGCAAGCCGCTTGAGGGCGAGACTTGGGGCGGCTGCGTCGATGCGGTGGCAGGCGCTATGCTAGGCCGCGTTCTAAAGCAGATGAAATACGGCAGTTCCGTTGCGGCCATCGGGCTTGCGGGGGGCATGGCCATCGACGGCGCGCTGATCACACCGTTTATTCTGCGCGGCGTTAATCTTCTGGGCATCGACAGCGTAATGCAGCCCTTTGAAAACCGCCAGCGCGCATGGGCGCGGATTGCCAGCGACCTGCCCATGAGCAAATTGGATGCCATGGTACAGCCTGCGACGCTTTCGGACCTGCCCAGCTTGGGTAAGGATATCCTGAAGGGTCAGATCAAAGGCCGCGTTGTGGTGGATGTCACGGCTTAAGCGGGCCGCATCCGCAAAACGAAAACCGCAAGCCCCTTAGCTGGGCTTGCGGCGCGCATTTAGACCGGCAGCTTGCCCGTCATGCTCTCAAGCACACCATCGCGGCGCACCACCTTATGCCAAAGCGCCCCCGCGATATGCACCAAGAGCAAAAGCGGCATCACCGCCAGCGCAACCTCGTGCAGGCCAATCATGGCGGCCATGAAAACGCCGCCCAGCGCAGGGGTGGCAAAGGCCCATGCGATCCCGAGCCCGGTCACAACAATCCCGAAAATCGCCGCATAAAGCCCGATGTGAACCGCCCGCGAGGCGACATGTTCCCATTGCGGGGCGGCGGCGGGCAGACGCGAGCTGCCCGCGATTTTCTTGGTCCAGAACAGGCGAAACACAAAAAGCGCGCCCAAGAGCAGGGCGAACCAGACTTCGAATTGAAACAGCGCCGGATCCGCAAGCTGCGAGACATCGTCGAGGCCTTTGAAATAGCCGTAGCCGATCAACCCCGCCGAAAGCCAATGGATGGTTTTGGTGACAAAACCGTGGGTCTGTGCGCGCGCGTTCATATCTGCTCTCCTGCTCTATCAGCTTAAACTGCGGCTTCAGCAGCGGGGTTGGCAGCAGGGTCGATATCCGCATCGCGGGACATTTTTTCGCTCAACTGCGCAAATGGCGCGGCCAAAAGCGCGAGGCCAAGGGCTAGACAGCCGAAAAGCGCCAGCGCCCCCAGAACCATAAAGCCAAGACCGGCCATGGCCACGGCGGCGGCAAAAAGAACGGCACCAGCGACAGCGGCGGTGATTTTGTTGATCAGGGTTTTCATAACTCATCTCCAGTTGTTTGTTTCGATGAGATGAATATGGGGGTCCGGTTTTACCCGCGCCTGTCGGGAAGTTTACAATTTTGCAAAGTTCAAGGCGACCTGCAGGCCCTGCGGCGCGCGCTGCGCCAATTCCAGCTGCGCCCCATGCCGCTGCGCCACCGCCCGCACCAGCGCCAGCCCCAGCCCCGAGCCATCCTTGGTGCGCGCCGCATCCAGACGCACCATGGGCTTGATAATCTCGTCGAATTGCGCCGGATCAACGCCCGCGCCATTATCCGCCACGCCCAAAACAGCACCGCGCGCAAAGAGCTCGATCTGCGGGCCGCCATGCACCAGCGCGTTCTGGATCAGGTTCGCCATGGCCTGCACCAGCATTTGCCGATCCGCCTTGATGGTCGCGGGGGCGGTCAGGTTCAGGGTCATGGTCTTGCCCTCATCCTCGATCACCGGCCCAAAAATCTCGGCCACATCTTGCACCAACGCCTCAAGCGGCACCTGTTCAAACCCATCACGCCCCTGCGCCGCCTCGATCCGCGCAACCCGCATAATCGTATCGAAAATCTCGGACAGGCGGCTGGCCTCTTGCAGCGCCGCCCCGCGCCCATCGCTTTCTGGCAACATCTCAAGCTGCGCGTGCAAACGGGCCAGCGGGGTGCGCAGATCATGGGCGATGCTGGCGCTTAAGTGACGCGTTTGAG
>CAYLLD010000235.1:0-3318 GCA_964384315.1 uncultured Rhodobacterales bacterium
GCGGCGTTCAGCACGGCATCAATGCGATGAACCAGCGGAACTTGGATAAAGCCGCGCGCGAGAAACAAGACGAACAAGACGCCTTTACCCGCAAGATGCAGGTCGAGGGCATGAGTATGCGCCGTGCTGCGGCGTCTCGATCTGCGGCGTCTCATGCGTTGCAGCAACAACAGTTCCAACAGCAGCAGGCTCAACGGGCTGCGCAGCAGGAAGCTCTTTCGGGCGCGCTGCAAATGCAATCCATGATGGGCAACCCCGAAGCGTGGCAAGCCCATGTAACGCAAAACCCTGAATTGCAAGGGGTTGATCCTAAACTGGCGGTTGCTCAGGGGCTATTGCAGGGCGGTCAAGCTGATGCGGCATTTGATATGTTTACGCCGCAAGAAGACCGCAAAACAGCGGCTATGTTGAATTACGAATTCAATGCAAACCAACTGCGCAGCCAAGGGCTTAATCCGCCTAGCTTTGAGGAATACCAGCTTTCGCAAAAGCGCGCGGGTGCAACTCAGGTCACAAACAATCTTGGCGAAGATGTTCGAACAGGGACGATCCCACCGGGCATGGTTCTTGTGCCAGACTCTTCCAACGGCGCAGGCTACCGCATGGAGGCAATCCCCGGCGGCCCCGCCGACATTAAAGCGCAAAGCGCTGAGGCCAAGGCCGCCAAGGCTAAAGGGGTTAAAGAGCAAGAGGCGAATATCGTGGTCGAAGACGTTGGCCGCGCCCTCAAGATCATCGAGGAAAATCCGAAGTTCACAACGGGCATGGGGTCGGTTCTCAGCAACGTGCCGGGAACGGATGCGCGGTCGCTCAATGGGGTCTTGACCACGATCAAAGCGAATACGGCGTTTGGGACACTTCAACGGATGCGCGAAGCTTCGCCAACGGGCGGCGCATTGGGCGCGGTCAGTGCGCCGGAGCTTCGATTGCTTGAGGCCGCAGTGGGCAACCTTGAGCAATCGCTCGATGCGGCGGATTTGGCGAGAAACCTTGAGCGGGTGCAAGATATTTACCTTGATATTATTCACGGCGAGGACAACCGCCCAGCAGGTGCAGCCGCCCCAGACGTTAATATTGATGCAATCATAGAAAAATGGGATCCGCAAAGTGGCGGGTGATGTGGAGCGCATAAAGCGCGCCTTAATCGCGGCCGACAGTGCTGGCGATGCCGCAGCGGCCACAGCCCTCGCCAAAGAGCTTCGCAAGCACATGACCGCGCCAGAACCAGAGCGGCCCAAGTCGGGTGGCATCATGGGGGCAGTGCGCGGGTTCAACGACTTCACCCAAGGCGTCCAAAGATCAGTGATGGATGGCCTGACGCTTGGCGGTGGTGATGAAGTGGAGGCGGGGATCGGCGCAGCTCTTTCTCCGAGGGGCTATGACGAAGTTTTGCAAGAAACCCGCGCTGAACATGCGAAGTTTAAAGACCAAAACCCAATAACATCGACCATTGCGGAGGTGGGCGGCGCGGCAAACCCAATCGGGGCAGGGGCTAAGGCCCTTCGGGGCGCTAGCCTTCTAAAGCAAACCGTCACTGCGGCGGGGTCTGGTGCCGCTTTGGGCGGTGCATACGCCTTCAATGAGGGCGAGGGCGGCGCGCAACAGCGCATTGACGAAGCCCCGATGGGGGCAGGGCTTGGCGCGGTGTTCGGGGCGGCGGGACCGTCGGCCGCGAGGGTTATTGGGGAAGGCGTCACGAGGCTTAGGAACAGCAACTTGATGCCCGTTTTATCTAAGATGCCAGCAAGGCAGGCGGCGAAAGAATTGGGCGTTTCGGAGGATGCGGTAAAGATCGTCACGGAGGCAGTTAAGGATGCGAACGGCGCGGGGGTGATGCTGGCGGACACGTCCCAAACCGCGCGGGGTATGCTCGACACTGCCGTGCAATCAAGTGGGCAGGCGGCGGAGTTAGCTGGCGATGTAGTCCAAGCAAGAGCTGGGCAAGCCAAAACGGGGCTTTCGGAGGCGTTCGACAAGGCTTTCGGGTCTGTGCTGGGGAAAGACAGCGCGCGGCAGAACATCCGCGAAGGCACCGCAGCCCTGAGAGATATGGTTTACGAGGCGGCGTACTCGAAACCGATTGATTACAGCCAGCCAATAGGGCGCAGGCTTGAAGGCTATTTAAGCCGGGTTCCCGGATCGGCGATAAACAAGGCAAACGATCTTATGAAGCTTGAAGGGCTTCAATCAAATCAAATCATGGCTCAAATTGCAGATAACGGTCTGGTGACTTATAACCGGATGCCCGATGTGCGCCAGTTGGACTACATCACCCGCGCCCTGAACGATGTTGTGAAGAAAAACGACGGCATGGGCGCAATGGGCGGCATGACGGATCAATCCCGCGCGACGTCAAACCTTTCAAACCAAATCCGCACCGCCCTGAAAAGGGCTGTTCCTGAGTACAAGACAGCGCTCGACACAGCGGCAACGTCTATCCGGTCTTCTCAGGCGGTTGAGACAGGTTACGGGCTTCTTTCGAGCGGCGTCACAAGGGATATGGCGAGAATGTCTATTCGGGGCATGTCTCGATCAGAACGCAAAGCCGCAACTCAGGGCATCCGAGATTACATTGACGACCAGATGGCAAATGTGCAGCGCGCAATTACGGACGGGAACGTTGACGCGCGCGAGGCCATGAAGGCAATCAAGTTGCTTTCAAGTCGGTCAAATCAGGAAAAGATTGCGCTTGTGATCGGCCAAGGGCAGGCCAAACGACTTCAGCGCTCGGTTGACCAAATGACGGTTGCGCTAGAGCTTAGATCGTCCATTGCGACAAATTCGAGGACGCAGGGGCGGCAGGTTATGAAGCAATTTATGGACGACATTCGCGCGCCCGGTGTTGCCGGAGAAATAGCGCAAGGCTCGCCAGCCAAGGCCGCGCAAAGGCTTATTCAGGAAGTGACAGGGAAAACCCCAGATGCGCTCGCAGCGACCGAGAAAGCTGTTTTTGCGGATGTTGCGGAATTGCTTGTCGGGCGGACGGGTCCGGAGGCTGCGCGCGCGCTCAAAGTTCTTAAGAAGGTTGCAGCAAATCAGCCGATTGCTGAGTCTGACGCCCGGAACATCGCCCGTATCGCGTCTACATTGGGGGCCTTGAGTTCCTATCAAGGTAGTCGGCAACTATTAGGCACAGGCCAATAAACGAGAACACCGCCAAGCTCCACTGCCAAAGCGGCATGACGGGGTAGGCCGCTTTAAGCAGTCCGGCGAAGCTAAAGATAAAACAGATCAGGCACGGCCCGATGAATAAAAACCTCATTCGCTCAGGGCAATCAGTCCTACGGCCATATCAAAAGACAAAAAATGACGCATGAC
>CAYLLD010000236.1:0-3300 GCA_964384315.1 uncultured Rhodobacterales bacterium
ACAGGACCCGACCGTGGCCCAAGTATCCACCATCGTGCCTTCGTCCACATAGGCGCCAAGGTTCACGAAACTGGGCATCAGCACGACGTTTTTGGCGATATAGGCCGATTTGCGCACAACACAGTTGGGCACCGCGCGAAAGCCCGCCTCGCGCCATTGGTTATCGCCCCAATCCTTCCACTTGCTGTCGACCTTGTCCCACCAAGTGCCGCCCTGAGCCGAGCCGCCCTGCGCCTCCATATCCTTAAGCCGGAACCCCAAAAGCACCGCCTTTTTGGCCCATTGGTTCACATGCCAACTGCCATCATCCTGCCGCTGCGCCACGCGCAATGTGCCGCTATCAAGGGCGTTCAACGTGTCTTGGATCGCCTCGCGGGTCTCGCCGGTCGTGGCGGGCGTGATCTGGTCGCGCGCCTCCCAAGCGGCTTCGATGGCGGTTTCAAGCTGTGCATTTGACATGGGGGTAACCTTCGGTTGGTTCGGCGGTTTCGTTTGGCCCGTGAGATAGCTTTGTCTCACGCCAAATTCAATCGGACATTATCGCCAGACGCCCCGCCAATGCTTTCCATCGCCCTATCTTTGTTCTAGGACTACCACGACTGCAACGGAGGCCCCCATGGCATCGAAGAAAAACCGCTTTCCCAACGCCAGCGACGACATTCAAAAAGCAGGCGGGGTGCCGTCCACGCCGCAAAGCGCGCATCCGGCCTACCGTTTGGCCTTTGCGGATGACGAGTTTTTGTGCCGCGACGAATTGCGCCCCATTCGCCTCCAGCTTGAGCTGCTAAAGCCCGAAATGGCCATGACCGAGGCGGGCATCGAAAGCACGATCGTCATGTTCGGCGGCGCGCGCATCCCCAGCCCCGATGAAACCGACAAGGCGCGCACCAAGACCCTTGCGGGGCTGTCGAAATACTACACCGAGGCGGTCGAATTTGCGCGGCTGTGCACCCAAAAGAGCATGACCACCGACAACAAGGAATATGTCGTGGTCACCGGCGGTGGGCCGGGGGTCATGGAGGCAGGCAATCGCGGTGCCCATGAGGCCGGCGGCAAGTCCATCGGGCTGAACATCGTGCTGCCCCATGAGCAAGCCCCCAACACCTATGTCACGCCGGAGTTTTCGTTCAACTTCCACTATTTTGCGGTGCGTAAAATGCACTTTTTGATGCGGGCACGGGCGATCACGGTCTTTCCGGGCGGTTTTGGCACCCTCGATGAGTTTTTCGAGACCCTGACCCTGATCCAGACCGACCGTATGGAAAAAGTGCCGATCCTGCTGTTTGGCCGCGCCTTCTGGGAAAGCATCATCAATTTCGACGCACTCTCCGAGGCGGGCACGATTTCCGCCGAGGATCTTGACCTGTTCCAATACGTCGAGACGGCGGATGAGGCTTGGGCGATCGTTGAGGGCGCGGGCTAGGGCAAAAACACGCCCGCGCTCTTACGCGCGCTCTGAAACGTGACTTGCCTCTTTTCGGCGCGCTGCCATAGTGGCTGCCATAGTAATAGGGGGCACCGCAGCACATGGGCTAAACCTACCCGCGTTAACCACATCTCAACGCCTTGGGTTAATCCCTTGCTCAACGAGCCACGCCAAGGAGGCAACTCATGATCCGATTTTGCCTGACACTTCTGCTGGTCTTGACCAGCTTTGGCATCCCGCGCGGTGCGATTGCGCAAGATCGTCCCGCCAAAGAGCTTTTTGGCGCGCAAACCTCAGGCTCGCGCCAAGATGCGGCCTCTCATGGCGGTTATGCCCGTGGGTGTCTTGCCGGGGCGGTAGAGCTGCCGGAAAGCGGCCCGACTTGGCAAGCCATGCGCCTGTCGCGCAATCGCAATTGGGGCCATCCGTCGGTGGTCGATTTTCTGCAAGATTTGTCGATGGTCGCCGCCCAACAACCAGGTTGGGAGGGGCTCTACATCGGCGATATCTCGCAGCCGCGCGGCGGCCCGATGCTCACGGGTCACGCCAGCCATCAAATCGGGCTCGACGCTGATATCTGGATGCTGCCGCCTAATCGCCTGAACCTGTCGCGCAAAGCCCGCGAAGAGCTGTCCTCGATCTCGATCCGCTCGAAGGATTTGCGGGATGTGAATGGCAACTGGACCCGCCAGCACCATGAAATCCTGAAAGCCGCCGCCTCGGACCCCCGCGTGGCCCGCATTTTCGTGACCGCGCCTGCCAAGCTGCAAATGTGCAAGGACGAGACAGGGGATCGGCGCTGGCTGCGCAAAATTCGCCCGTGGTGGGGCCATCACTATCATTTCCATGTGCGGCTTTCCTGCCCCAAAGGCTCGCGCGGGTGCAAAAACCAAGCGCCGCCGCCCAAGGGTGATGGCTGCAAGGACGCGGTGTGGTGGGTGACAGATGCGCTCAAGCCTGCGGATCCGAACAAGCCCAAGGCCAAGAAGAAACCCAAACCACCTATTACTCTGTCCGGACTGCCAAACCAATGCGCCCGCGTTCTGCGCTAATCTATCTGATACAACTTATTGTCTTGTGCCTTGGCCTTGCGGGCCAAGCGCAGGCGCAGCGCTTTGTCTATGTGGACAGCTATAAATGGCAGGCCGACATCCCCCATTTCGGCGGATTTTCCGGCCTTTGGGTCGACCCCACCGGCGCGCAGTTTCACACGGTCAACGACCGCGGCTGGTACGTCTCGGGACGGCTTGAGCGCACCAAGGGCCGCATCGCAGCTATCACCATCGAAAAACGCGGCGCGATCCACGGGCCAAACCGCCCTGTGCCGGGCGATTTTAAAGGCGATGCGGAAGGTTTGGCGATTTCCCCCGACGGGGTGATCCATATCTCGTTTGAGGCCTACCACCGCATCCAGAAATTCGTGAACGGTTTTGAGGGCAAACCCAAATGGCTGCATAAATGGAGCGATTTCCAGTTTTTGCAGACCAATTCGGGCTTTGAGGCGCTGGCCATTGACGCCGCGGGGGTGATCTATGCAATCCCCGAACGCTCCGGCGCATGGACGCGCCCCTTTACGGTCTACCGCCAGATGAACGGCGGCTGGAACGACAAGTTCTCGATCCCCCGCTCAAACAAATTCCTCGTGGTCGGCGCGGATTTTGGCCCCGATGGACGGCTCTATATTCTAGAGCGCCAATTTTCGTGGATGGGCGGGTTTCAATCGCGGATCAGGCGGTTCAATCTGAGCGAGACCGGGTTCGATCAGGGGCAAACCTTGTTCGTAAGCCATATGTGGCAGTTCGATAATCTTGAAGGGATTTCGATTTGGACCGCGCAAGATGGCGCATTGATGGCCACGGCGATTTCCGACGATA
>CAYLLD010000237.1:0-3285 GCA_964384315.1 uncultured Rhodobacterales bacterium
CCGCCGACACCGCCATCCCGCGCCTTCTGCCCGCCGCCAAAATCGTCATGACCGAGGGGATCGAGGTCACCTATCTGCCGCGCAATCGCACAGGCTGGGGCAATCTCTGCCGCTTGCTCACCACCGGACGGCTCAGGGCTGAAAAAGGCGCCTGCATCCTCCACATGAGCGACCTGCTGGCGTGGTGCGACGAGGCCGAATTGCTCCTCCACCCGCCCCGCACGGACCCAAACCAACAGCACGGCGCGGGCCAATGGATGCCGGAGGTGCGGCGGTTGACGCGCCGTTCCCAAACCGTGCAGCTCATCGCCGCCCCCCGCTACGACGGACAGGACGCGGCCCGCTTTGACCGGCTCGCCGATCTGGCCAATGACCTGAGCATCCCCCTCATCGCCTCTGCCGAGCCGCTCATGCACCACGGATCGCGGCGGCGGCTCACGGACGTGCTGGCCTGTGTGCGCGAGGGCCGTGTGATTGAGGATCTGGGCTTTGACGCCCAGCCCAATGCCGAGCGGCGGATGCGCTCAGAGGCCGAGCTGCGCGCCATGCTTGGCCCCCACGCCCCTGCGGTCGACCGCGCGATGGAAACCGCCCAGCGCTGCCGCTTTGCCATTGACGAGCTGCGCTATGAATACCCCCGCGAATTGTCCCCAGATGGCGAGACCCCGCAGGCCCGTCTGACCCGCCTTGCCGCAGAAGGCCTCGCGTGGCGCTACCCCGAAGGCGTCCCCGCCAAGGTTCGCGCCATGGCCGACGAAGAGCTGCGCCTCATCGGCAAACTCGATTACGCCCCCTATTTTTTGACCGTGCGCGATGTGGTTGAGTTTGCCCGCTCCCGCGACATCCTATGCCAAGGGCGCGGCTCGGCGGCCAATTCGGTGGTCTGCTACGCCCTCGGCGTCACCTCGGTCTCGCCAGGCATCTGCTCTATGGTCTTTGCCCGCTTCGTCTCCGAGGCGCGCAACGAGCCCCCCGACATCGACGTCGATTTCGAACACGAGCGCCGCGAAGAGGTGATCCAGCACATCTACAACACCTATGGCCGCCACCGCGCGGGGCTCTGCGCCACCGTCGTCCACTATCGCGGCAAACGGGCAATCCGCGAAGTGGGCCGCGCCATGGGCCTCTCCGAGGACACCCTTGGCGCGCTCTCATCCCAGCTTTGGGGCTGGGGCTCATCCAAAGGCGTCGAGGACCAGCGCTTGCGTGAAATCGGCCTGAACCCCGCGGACAAACGCCTGCAACTCACCCTCGATCTGGTGCGCGAAATCCAAGGCTTCCCCCGCCACCTGTCGCAACATGTCGGCGGCTTTATCATGACCGATGGCCGCCTCGACGAATTGGTCCCCGTCGAGAACGCCTCCATGGAGGACCGCACGGTGATTTGCTGGGACAAGGACGACATCGACAGCCTTGGCATCCTCAAAGTTGACGTGCTGGGCCTTGGTATGCTGTCGTGCATCCGCAAGGGCTTTGACCTGCTGAAATCCCACCTAGGGGCGGATTACACCCTCGCCACCCTGCCCCCCGAGGACCCCGCCGTCTACGACATGCTCTGCGAGGCGGACAGCTTGGGCGTGTTCCAAGTCGAAAGCCGCGCCCAGATGAACTTTCTTCCGCGCATGCGCCCGCGCAATTTCTACGATCTGGTGATCCAAGTCGCGATCATCCGCCCCGGCCCGATCCAAGGCGATATGGTCCACCCGTTCATCCGGCGCCGCCGCGGCGAGGAAACCGTCAGCTTTCCCTCGGACGAACTAGGCGACGTCTTGGGCAAAACCTTGGGCGTGCCGCTTTTCCAAGAACAGGCCATGCAAATCGCCATCGTCGGGGCCAGTTTCACCCCCGAAGAGGCCGACCGCCTGCGCCGCGCACTGGCGACCTTCAAAAAGCAAGGCTCCATCGACAGCTTCCGCGAGCGCTTCATGCACGGGATGGGCCAAAACGGCTATGACGAAGACTTCTCCGCCCGCTGTTTCTCGCAGATCGAAGGCTTTGGCTCCTACGGGTTCCCCGAAAGCCACGCCGCCAGCTTTGCCCTGCTGGTCTACGCCTCGTCGTGGATGAAACGCCACCACCCCGGCATCTTCGCCTGCGCCTTGCTCAACTCGCAACCCATGGGGTTTTACGCCCCCGCCCAAATCGTGCGCGACGCGGCCAGCCACGGGGTCGAGGTGCGCCCCATCGACATCAACGCCAGCTTTTGGGATCACACCATGGAGCCCGACGGCAAAGGCGGTCTCGCCCTGCGCCTCGGGTTCCGCCAGATCAAAGCCATGCGCGAGGACGAGGCGTCGTGGATCACCGCCGCGCGGGGCAATGGCTACCAAGCGGTTGAGGACGTCTGGCGCCGCGCAGGCACCCCGCCACGGCTCTTGCAGGTGCTGGCCGAGGCGGACGCCTTCGCCGCCCTGAACCTCACCCGCCGCGACGCGCTCTGGCAAGCCAAAGCGATCCGCGCCCCCGAACCGCTGCCGCTGTTTAGCGGTGACATGGACGGCGAGGCCATCGACGAGCCCCATGTGAGCCTGCCCGAAATGAGCGAGGGCCAAGAGATCGTTGAGGATTACATCTCCATGCGCCTAACCCTGCGCCGCCACCCCATGGCGCTCTTGCGGCACATGCTGACCCCGCCGCGCGGTGACGCTCAGGGCAACCCGCCAAAACCCGAGCCAGCGCCAAACTGGCTGCCCCCCATGGCTGGCAGCGCCCCGCCGTCCAAAGCGCTGCAACTGCCGCCCCGCGATCACGACGCCCAAGGCGCGCAGCGTGGCAACAGCGGGCCAGCAAACAGCGAGAGCGAGTAGCCAGCCGCTTGCCCCAAAACAATACAGCACCTAACCTGCGCCTATTCGAGCGTGGGGCCTATTTTGATCAGCATTGCCAACGAACTGAAAAGCCTTTGGGCCATGGTGCAAACCCCGTTGGGACTGCTTCTTGTCACCTTTGCTGCTGCGCTATTCCTAACCCGCAAACACCTCAAACGCGCCGAAGCAGGCGAAAGGGACGACCTGCCCCTGCGAAACTGGCTGCGCCAAGGCGGGTTTTCCACGTTTTACGCCGCTAGGTTGAACGCAATCCTAAACGGGCTCGACCGCTGGCTAATCCCGCCAGAACACCACGCTGACTACGAGGGCGACGAGCATACACACGACCCATGGCCTGAAACAGACCCCCGCCGCGCATGGAACTGGCGCGCCTATGAGCGCATGTTGCTGCTGGCGGTGGTATATCCGATTCTAACGCCCATAGCCTTCTGGATACTCTATGCCAGCCCCGCGCAGA
>CAYLLD010000238.1:0-3245 GCA_964384315.1 uncultured Rhodobacterales bacterium
CTAGCCGCCACAGCACAGAACCTTCGCAAAATGGCGAAGCTGCTCCCAACACCGGCGTGAGGGCGGTTATTAGCCCTCAATTTCGACCCAGATATTGCAGCGCAACACATTGATTTTTCAACGGAATTGGCGGGAAGCGGTCGTTCACCGCGGTTGTGAGGGACTTAACGTGTGTCAAGCAAACCAGACGTTCAAAACTTGCGACAAATTAGGTTTTTCGAGGGTAGGCATAAGTCACATGTTTTGAACCTAGATATCAAAGTACATCACTGTTTGCGTCAACGTCCCCCTTTTTGGGTCGTGATGGAATCTTTCGGGCAGCGCAACTAATTCTGCGATCACAAAACCTTCCCATAAAGAAGAAATGGCGGAGCGGCCGATCTCATTCGATATGCAAACTCATATCGCTGGCCAATTTCAAGGAACCGCCAAAACTAAAACGACTTGTAACAAAGATGTAAAATCTCTGTCGCTTGTCCGTCACCTACGCAAGCGAAGACCAAGGTTTACGAACTGGGACGAGTCGAAATGAACGCTGTGCTGGACTGCAGGGACGCCGTGCGAGATTGCTCTCGTAACGCTTGGGTGTTCAAATGGCTTGAGGACCGTGAGCATGAGCGCCCCGGCTCTTGGCACTGGCATTTGATTGCGGAGCGGCTCACGTGATGCGCACGTTTACAGGGGCGACGGTTTATCTGCCTCATGAGATTGCCCAGACCACCGTCACCGTTGAGGATGGGGTCATTGCCGAGATCGGCGGCCCGGTTCGGGGCGACGAAATCAAAGCCATGATCGCATCCTCGCACCCTCCTTGATTGATGTGCATGGCGATGCGTTCGAGCGGCAGGTGATGCCCCGTCCGGGCGTGTTTTTCCCGACAGAGACCGCCGTGCTCGAAACCGACCGCCAGCTTGCCGCCAACGGCATTGCCACGACCTTTCATTCGATCACGCTAAGCTACGAGCCGGGTTTGCGTAGCGTCGAACGGGGCCGCGAGATGATCGCGGCAATCCAGCGCCTTGCCCCGCGTCTGACTGTGGAAAACCGTATTCAACTGCGTTGGGAAACCTTTGCGACCGACGCTTTGGATGTGCTTGATTGGGCGATGGACGCACCGCTCAAACCCGCGCTTGCGTTCAACGACCATTTGTCCATGTCCATGCGCAGTCGGGATACGGTCATTCAGGATCGCTTGTTTGAGCATAACCCTGACTATGCGGTGATGGATCTTGATGATGACGACTTGTTCGAGGCACGTCACCGCAAACATGCAGAGCGTTCCGGGCTGAACTACGACGAGTTTAAAACCCTTGTGCATAAAGTTTGGCAGCGTCGCGACGATGTGAAGGACACGATCAGCCAAGTGGCGGCCAAGGCAAAGGCCAAGGGCGTGCCGATGCTAAGCCACGATGACACCCAAGCCGAGACGCGGGGGTTTTACCGCGAGTTGGGCGCCACCACGTCTGAATTCCCCATGACCATGTTGCCGACCCAGGCGGCGCGGGATGCGGGCGACCTGATCATCTTTGGCTCGCCTCACCATGACCATGTCGGGCGGCCGCATGGCCTATCAAGCGCAAAGTGCCGGCTGACGCTATGCCGGGCCGATTTAATACCCGTTACGGCCCTGTCATCGCCATCGGCATCACCCAAACCATAGGCTTTGGCACGATCATTTATGCCTTTGCCGTGCAATTGCCGCGCATGGCCGAAGATCTGGGCCTCAGCACCAGCATGATCTTTGGCCAACTCTCCCTCGCGCTGTTTTTTGGCGGGCTGGCAGCCCCGCTTGCGGGGCGTATGGTGGATCGTTACGGCGGGCGGTTGGTGCTAACGCTCGGCTCTCTCGCCTCATGCGCCGCGCTTTGCACCATGGCCGCTGTCGGCAACCTGCCGGGGCTGTTCTTGGGTGTTCTGGTCATCGAGCTTGCGGGTATGTTCGTGCTCTATGATCCCGCCTTCGCTGCGCTCACACAAATTCGCACGGGGGCTGAGGCCCGCCGCGCCATTGGCATCGTGACGCTAATGGGGGGCTTTGCCTCGACGATCTTTTGGCCATTGGTGTTATGGCTGACCACAAATTTTGGCTGGCAGACCACTTGGGTGGCGCTGGGGCTGATGAACCTGATGATTTGCGCGCCGCTGCATTGGCTGGCGCTTGATCCAATCCACAAACGCAGTTCAATCGCGGTGACCGACAAGACGCACGACTGGCCGCAGCTGGCCGATCACCAGCGCCGTAGCGGTATGGTCTGGACCACCATTGCCCTGTCGCTCGCCGGGTTCTTTCCGGCGGCACTTATGGTGCTCTTGGAGGTCAACGCCACCGATCTTGGCCACTCGGTGGTGGCGGCGGCCATTGCAGGCGCGCTAATTGGTCCCGCCAAGACCGCAGGGCGTTTGTCGGACATGGTATTCGGCCAACGCCTGCATCCCCAGACCACCGCGGCAATCAGCCTTGGGGTCACAGCCATCAGCTTTGCAATTGTCGCGGTCTTTGGGGCAAGTTTCGCCGGTCTCGCCCTATTCGCCATTCTCTTCGGCCTCGGCGACGGGCTGCGCGCCATCATTCGCGGGGCCTTGCCCCTCGTGCTATTCGGAGACAAAGGCTACGGCGAGCGGTTGGGCTGGATCAACATCGCACGCTTTTCGCTCAATGCAGGTGCGCCCTACATCTTTGCCCTAACCACCGAGCGCGCTGGCGCGTCCACCAGTTTCGCCATCATGGGCGCGGTCACGCTTGCCGCACTGATTGCGCTTTTCCAAATCCCCAAACCACAGGAACATTTTCATGACCATCACACCCCTTAAAATTGGCGCCTGCCTGCGCATCGAAGAGATTGCCGATCATAAAGACTGGCTGTTTGAGGCCGAGCGCGACATCGAAATTCAGGACTTCAAGGATTGGCAGGCGCTAACGACCCAGCGCGACGACCTGATTTCGGCTGCGAAAACCGCGCTTGCAGGTCATAAGGGTCGGATCGGTATTCAAGGGCCATTTGAAGGCCTCGACATTGATAATAAGGATGGCGAGTTACGCCCGCTGATCACCAAGCGCTTTTTGGCAGCGATGGAAGCCGCAGAAGCGATTGGCGCGCGGCAGATGGTGATGCATTCGCCCTATACGCTTTGGTACCAAAATAACATTCTGTGCCAGCCGAACTATGCGGAAAAAAAGCTAGCCCGTATTCACGAGATCATGGGCCCCGTCGTCAAGCGCGGGGAAGAGACCGGCGTAACCTGTG
>CAYLLD010000239.1:0-3220 GCA_964384315.1 uncultured Rhodobacterales bacterium
AGCGAGGCGGCTCACTGGCCTACCAATGGCCGGTGCTCTCCATACTGGCCCAAGGCTCTTGCGGCGGCAGGCGCTCGCCCGCTTGCAACAGCTCAATCGAAACATTGTCCGGCGAGCGCACAAAGGCCATATGCCCATCGCGCGGCGGGCGGTTGATGACCACACCAGCCGCCTGAAGCTGGGCGCACATCTCGTAGATATCATCCACCGCATAGGCCAGATGGCCAAAATGGCGGCTGTCCGAGGGCAAACCCTCATCGCCATCCCAGTTATATGTCAGCTCCACCGGACACTCAGGCTGGCCCTCGCCGGCCATAAAGACCAACGTAAACCGCCCGCCTTCGCTGTCAGTGCGGCGGGTTTCCTTGAGGCCGAGCAGCTCAAAAAAGGCGATGGATTTTTCGAGGTCTTTGACGCGGACCATGGTGTGTAGGTATTTTGTAGGCATGGTGTTTCCTCCGGTTTTTACGTGAGGATAGGGCGGGGCGCTGCGCCTTACCAGAGCCTTTTGATGGCGGGAAGGCACCGTCCCGGACTTGATCCGGGACCGCGTGCCACCAAGGGCTGTCTTATGCGTCTGCTAGATCACCGATTAAGTAGAGGATGGGTGCGGCAAAAAACCAAGCCTCACACCACGCCTTAAACCAACCGTGATTTCTCCACCGCCGCGCGCACGAAATCCTTGAACAGGGGATGCGGGTTGAACGGCTTTGATTTTAGCTCTGGATGGAACTGAACGCCGATATACCACGGGTGATCCGCGATTTCGACGATCTCGGGCAGGCGGCCGTCAGGGGACATGCCACTAAAGCTCAGACCCGCCGCTTCAAGCTGGTCGCGGTAGCGGATATCCACCTCGTAGCGGTGCCGGTGCCGCTCGGAAATCGCGGTTGTGCCGTAGATTTGCGCGACCTGCGAGCCCTCGGTGAGCACCGCGTTATAGGCGCCTAAGCGCATGGTGCCGCCTTTATTGTCGGCCTTGTCGCGCTGGATCGTGCGGTTGCCCTCGACCCATTCCTTGAGGTGATAGACCACGGGGGTAAAGCGCTTGGCCCCTGCCTCATCGTCGAATTCCTCAGAGCCCGCGTCGTTGATTTTGGCCAGATTGCGCGCGGCCTCGATGACCGCCATTTGCATGCCCAGACAGATGCCCAGATAGGGGATTTTATGCTCGCGGGCGAATTTTGCGGCGCAGATCTTACCCTCGGTGCCGCGCTCGCCAAAGCCGCCGGGCACGACAATCGCATGAAACGCCTCCAGCTTTGAGGCATCGCCATCCTCGAACATCTCGGCGTCGATCCATTCCGCTCGGACCTTCACGCGGTTGGCCATGCCCGCATGAATAAGCGCCTCGCCGATGCTTTTATAGGCGTCCTCAAGCTGCACATATTTGCCCACAATCGCCACGCGGACCTCGCCGTCGGGGTTGTTCACACGGTCCGAGACGTCATCCCATGTGGTCATCACCGGCTTGGGCGCAGGGGCGATCCCGAAGGCGTCCAGCACCGCCTGATCCAGCCCTTCGCGCTGATAGGCAATCGGGGCGTCATAGATCGAGGCCAGATCATAGGCCGCAATCACGCTCTTTTTGTGGACGTTGCAAAACAGCGCCAGCTTGTCGCGTTCCTTTGGCGGGATGTTATGCTCCGAGCGGCACACGAGGATGTCCGGCGCGATCCCGATGGATTGCAATTCCTTGACCGAGTGCTGGGTGGGTTTGGTCTTTAGCTCACCCGAGGCGCTGAGGTACGGCAAGAGCGTCAGGTGCATATAGATGCATTGGCCCGGCGGCTGGTCGAATTTGAACTGACGGATCGCTTCAAAAAACGGCAGCCCCTCGATATCGCCCACGGTGCCGCCGATTTCACAGAGCATGAAATCGACCTCATCCTCGCCGATATGCAAGAAATCTTTGATCTGGTTGGTGACATGGGGGACGACCTGAATGGTCTTGCCTAAGTAATCGCCGCGCCGCTCTTTTTCGAGCACGTCAGAATAGATCCGACCCGAAGAGACGCTGTCGGTCATGCGCGCGGGCACGCCGGTGAACCGCTCGTAATGGCCAAGGTCCAGATCGGTCTCGGCGCCATCGTCGGTGACGAACACCTCGCCATGCTCAAAGGGGCTCATGGTGCCCGGATCGACGTTGAGATAGGGGTCGAGTTTGCGCAGGCGCACCGAATAGCCGCGGGCTTGCAACAGCGCCCCAAGCGCCGCCGAGGCCAAGCCTTTCCCAAGCGAAGACACCACACCACCGGTGATAAATACAAAACGTGCCATTGCGCTGGGCTCCCGCGATTGTTGTTTTTCTTGGCCGCTTAAACTGCTCATGCGGCGCATATTCACGGGGGTTAAGTATAGTCGGATTCGGGGGGGCACGACAAGACCAGCCTTGGCCGATTGAGCGCAATTCTTGTTTTAACGAGCGCGCGGGTCAGTATTGGCGGTTCTGGCAGCGGATGCACTGCCCCGTGTCACTTCTTGTCGCGCGCGGCTTTTTCTTCTTTGGTCAGCTTGTTGTTCCAAGCATTTTTGCTCAGGCCCAGTTCGGGCGGGGCAGGCTTGGTTTTGCCAACGGTGACCTTGCCGCCTTTATTCAGGAATTCCTGAATGAGCGCGTCATCGGTGTTTTTCTTTGGTACGTATCTCATGGCGAAAGGCCCCTTTGCATCATCACTACCGCCTATTGCAGGAATAGCAATGGCAGTGCTTTTGCAAAGTGGTTTGACCCAAATATGACGGTGAGCGCTTGATTGCTGCCCACCCCAAGCTCTTGCCCCAAGCTTACATTGCGGCGACGAAACGCTCGAAGAGATAGTAGCTATCTTGGGGGCCCGGCGAGGCTTCGGGGTGATATTGCACTGAGAACACCGGGCGGTCGGTCATGCGGATGCCGCAGTTTGAGCCGTCGAAAAGCGAGATATGGGTTTCGACCACGCCTTCGGGCAGGTCTTCACCGCCCAGCACAGCAAAACCGTGGTTCATCGAGGTGATCTCAACCTTGCCGGTATCGAGATCTTTCACCGGGTGGTTCGCGCCGTGGTGGCCGTGGTTCATCTTGATGGTCTCTCCGCCGAGCGCGAGTGCGAGCATCTGGTGACCAAGGCAAATGCCAAAGACCGGCAGGTCGGTTTTGTCGAGCACATCGCGGATCATCGGGACGGCGTATTCTCCGGTCGCGGCAGGATCACCCGGCCCGTTGGACAGAAACACCCCATCA
>CAYLLD010000240.1:0-3200 GCA_964384315.1 uncultured Rhodobacterales bacterium
CCATGTGATCCTCGTGCTTGTCCATCATATCGGCCATCTGACGGTTCGTCGCCGCGCCAATCGCCGCCATCGAAGCCTGCGCCTCTTGGTCGGTTTTCACGCCAATCTCGTTGATCCGATGCGCCACATCTTGCTGCTGCGCGGTCTTCAATGATTTGGTCAGCGCATCATAAAGCACAACCCGCTGCTTGGTGTCCGTCTCAAGTTTGTTGATCAGCACCGCTTGGGTCGCCGCTTGGTTTTGCAAACTGTCGATCCAAGTTTTGCCCTTCTCGATATAGCGCTCAAGGGTCTGGCTGCGGGCGATTTTCACCTGCTCGTCTTGCACCATCTCGTTGTAGCGGTTGTTGGTCGCCGCCAGCTCGCTTTCCAGCTTGGTGCGCGCCGCCGCGTCGGTTTCCGCCGCGATTTTGCCCTCAAGCGCGATGATCTCGGGGTCCATCGCCAAAATGCTGGCCTTGAGCGCTTCGAGTTCATGAACCGTTGTTTCGCGGTCATCCAGCGTCTCGGTCAGGTTCTTTTCCACCCGATCCTTGTGATGGTTGAGCGTGTCGAGCTGGCCCTGCAGCATCGCCACAATCGTGTCGGACTTGGCGATCAAATCCTGCAGCTTGTCATCGATAGACGCGCCGCGCACCCGCTCTTCGCGCATGGATTGCGCCTTGGCCTTCGAGAAAATCCCGACGATGCTTTCCCACATGGTTTTCGTGCGCATCGCGTCGAATTCTTTCGAGAACCCCGCGGTCACATCATCCAGCCCCATGATCAGATCGGCGATATTGCCGTTCATCAAATCCGCATGGGCATGGACGTCGTCCAGCGAGGCGTTCTCGATGTCGACCGAAATATCCGCCCCGGTCGAGAGCTTGGTCGCAGCGACCTCGATGCGGCTGGTGAGCGCTTCAATCTTGGATTGAGCTTCGGTAATTTCGGCTTCCGCCTTTTGAATAGCGCTGTCAAATGTCGCCATGACCCTCGTGTCTCCCATTGTCTGGTGTTACGGCATATATGGGTAGTCTTAGCGTGTTTTTGAACAGAAGGCAGCGGCATTTGCGTCGGTTGGCCGCCAGAAACTCAAATTTCTAATCAATGGGAAGTTGAAAGATGAGCCTAAACAATAAAACAGCACTGATTACGGGCGCGTCTCGTGGCATCGGCGAAGCAACCGCCCGCGAATTGGCCGCCCAAGGTGTACAGGTAATCCTGACCGCGCGCAGCGCTGCGGCGATTGAAGGCATCGCGGCCGAGATCGGCGCAGGCGCGATGGCGCTTCCGTTGGATGTGGCCGATTATACAGCGGTGACCGAGGTGGTTGCCCGTGCCGAGGCGCAGTTTGGCCCGATTGATATTTTGGTGAACAACGCTGGCCTGATCGACCCGATCTCGCATATTGCAACCTCTGATCCGGCGGATTGGGACAAGGTCATCGATGTGAATATCAAGGGGGTGTACTACGGCACCCGCGCGGTGCTGCCGGGGATGCTGGCACGCGGCGCAGGCACGATCATCACCATCGGGTCGGGGGCCGCGCATAACGCGCTTGAGGGCTGGAGCCACTATTGCACCTCCAAGGCGGGGGTGCTGAATTTCTGCCGCGCGATCCACAAAGAGACAGGCGCGCAGGGCATCACCTCGATCAATCTCTCGCCGGGGACGGTGGCGACGCAAATGCAGCGCGAGATCAAGGCCTCGGGGTTGAACCCTGTGAGCCAAATCGCGTGGGAAGATCACATCCCCCCCGAATGGGTCGCCCGCGCGATTGCGTGGCTAAGCGGTCCTGAGGGGGCGGAATTTGCCGGCCAAGAGGTCAAGCTGCGCGACGAGGCGATGCGGCTCCGAATTGGGTTGGTTTGATTGGGTTGGATTGATGGGGTTGGTCTAGCCTAATTCCTTCAATTCATCGGGATCATCTTGCCGGGATTCATGATGTTCGCCGGATCAAACACCCGTTTGATGTCGCGCATCACGGCCAAAGCCTCGCCGTGCTCTGCGGCCATATAGTCCATTTTGCCGATGCCAATCCCGTGCTCGCCGCTGACCGTGCCGTCCAGATCGAGGGCCATTTGGTTCAGGTCGTTGGAAAACGCGACCGCGCGCTGCCGCTCGGCCTCATCGCCAATCGCGATGCCGCAGTGAAAATTCCCGTCGCCCATATGGCCCACCATACAGACCGTCAGCCCCCGCGCCTCGGCCAAGTCCCGCGCCTGCGCGACCGCCTCGGCGAGCCTTGAAATCGGCACGCAAACATCGGTGTTTTTCACCTGATCCTGCGGGCGGTGGGCCTTTTGTGCGTAATAGGCGTTGTGGCGCATGGCCCAAAGCGCGCTGCGTTCCTCGGCCTTGTCGGTCCATTTAAACGCCGCCCCGCCCATATCCGCCACGATTTGCCCGAAACTCTCGGCCTGTTCGCGGACGCCGCTTGGGGAGCCATGAAATTCGACGAAGAGCATCGGCGCCTCGGGCAGGTCAGCGGCCGGATCAAGCAGGTTGAACCCTTTGGCCATCATCTCATCGACAAACTCGATCCGCGCCATGGGAATGCCCATCTGAATGGTTGCGATCACCGTGTTCACGGCGGTTTCAAAATCGTCAAAGGTGCAGGTCGCCGCCGAGACCGCCTCGGGCTGGCCCTGTAGGCGCAGCGTCACCTCGGTGATGATCCCCAGTGTCCCCTCGGAGCCCACAAAAAGCTTGGTCAGATCATAGCCCGTCGAGGATTTGCGCGCCCGTGTGCCCGTGCGGATCACCCGCCCATCCGCCAGCACGACCTCAAGGCCCAGCACGTTTTCCTTCATCGTCCCGTAGCGCACCGCCGTGGTGCCCGAGGCGCGGGTCGCGGTCATGCCGCCGATGGTGGCGTCGGCGCCCGGATCAACCGGAAAGAACAGCCCCGTGGCGCGCAGTTCGGTGTTCAGGGTTTTGCGCGTGATCCCCGGCTGGACAACGCAATCCAGATCATCGCTATGGACGGTCACAAGCTGGTTCATTTTGGACATATTCAGGGAAATCCCGCCGTGGGTCGCCAGATGATGCCCCTCAAGCGAAGTGCCCGCCCCAAAAGGGATAATCGGGCAGCCATGCTGGGCGCAAATCTTGACCACCTCGACCACATCCGCCGTGGAGCGCACATAAACGACCGCATCCGGGGGTGTTTGCGCAAAATAGGCCTCGTTCTGGCCGTGCTGCGCGCGCAGGGCCGC
>CAYLLD010000241.1:0-3174 GCA_964384315.1 uncultured Rhodobacterales bacterium
GGATGCCAATATCGCGGCCACCGCGCGGGCGCTGATGTCTTGGCACCACAGCAACCCCCATTGCACGCGCTGTGGCGGCAAAACTGGGGCAAGCGATGCGGGATGGCGGCGCGATTGCCCCTCGTGCAACGCCCAAAGCTTCCCGCGCACTGATCCGGTGGTGATCGCGCTGATCACCCGCGGCAACGAAGTGCTCTTGGGCCGCTCACCCAGTTGGCCGCAAGCGATGTACTCGCTGCTGGCGGGCTTTGGTGAGCCCGGCGAGACCATTGAGACCGCCACCGCCCGCGAAGTGTTCGAAGAGGTTGGCGTGACCATCGGCCCTGTGCGTTATCTGGCCAGCCAGCCGTGGCCCTTCCCCGGATCGCTCATGTTCGGCACCGCCGCCGAGGCGACCAGCCACGAGTTTACCCTTGATCCCGTTGAGATCGAGAACGCGATTTGGGTGGGCAAAGCGCGGCTCATGGCCTCGATGGATGGCTCGGACGAGGCGCTGCAACCGGCCCGCAAAGGCTCGATTGCGCGGTATTTGCTGGAAAAATGGCTCAAAGGCGAGGTTTAGGTGGTTTTGCGAAACTCAGCCGCTTTGTAGCTGCCCAAAATCCGCAAATCCTCGGTGAAATAATCCAGCTCGTCGAGGGCGCGGGCCACGGCGGGGTCCTCGGGATGGCCCTCGATATCCGCAAAAAACTGCGTCGCGGTGAACGAACCGCCGACCATATAGCTCTCCAGCTTGACCATATTCACCCCATTGGTCGCGAACCCGCCCATAGCTTTGTAGAGCGCGGCAGGGATGTTGCGGACGCGGAAAATAAAGCTGGTCATCACGTCCTTTTGGGGCGCAATCGGCGCAGGCTCGGGGGCACAGACAAAAAAGCGGGTCGTGTTATGGGCGTTATCCTCGATATGGTGCGCCAGCACGTCGAGGCCGTAAATCTGAGCCGCCAGTTCCGAGGCAAAGGCCCCAAGGTTCGGGTCCCCCGCCGCCGCAACTTCGCGCGCGGAGCCAGCCGTATCACCGCCGATAACCTTTTCTATATTGTTTTCGCGCAAAAAGCTCCGGACCTGACCCAAAAGGACGACATGGCTCTTTGCGCGCTTGATATCACCCAGACGGCTGCCCTTGAGGCCGAGCAAATTCGCATGCACCCGCACGAAATGCTCGCCGATGATGTAAAGCCCCGAGGCGGGCAGCAGCGTGTGCACATCCGCCACGCGCCCGTAAGTGGTGTTTTCCACCGGCAACATCGCCAGATCGGCGCGCCCATCTGGAATGGCATCAATGGTCTGCTCAAAGGTGGCGCAAGGCACGGCTTCATAGTCGGGGAATTTTTCAACACAGGCTTGATGCGAAAATGCGCCGGGCTCACCTTGGAACGAAATCCGTTTTGGACCCGATTTTTTACCGGGATTTTGATCCGCCGCTGTGCTCATACCCCAACTCCGCCAAAATGGTCGATTGGTCGCGGTTACTACACCTTGAAACTTGTGATGGGAAGCGGATAGAAGACCTCGAAATTGGTTAACAGGTGCTGGTCCAGCCATGGGCCGACAGATCACGACTTTACCTCAGGAATGAACCCATGAATGAAATGGAAATCACAAAAATCGTAGCCGGCGTATGTGGCGCATTGCTGTTGCTACTGCTTACCAAATGGGGCGCAGAGACGATTTATCACGTTGGCGGCGATGCTCATGGCGGGCATGGCGCTCATAGCGAAGAGACTGTTTTGGCAGGCTATCCGATTGAAGTGCCCGAAGAGACCTCCGGCGCGGTCGTCGAAGAAGGCCCATCTCTTGAAGAGCTGCTCGCGGTTGCTGATCTTGGCAAAGGCGAAAAAGTGTTTTCCAAGTGTAAGGCCTGTCACAAGCTTGAAGATGGCGCAAACGGCACGGGCCCGCATTTGTTCGGTGTTGTGAACCGCGCCATTGGGTCCATCGGCGGCTTTGGCTATTCTAGCGTGCTGGCCGAAAACGGCGGGAATTGGGATGCGGCAAATCTAGATGCCTTCCTTGAGGCGCCCAAGAAATATGCGCCGGGCACTAAAATGAGCTTTAATGGCCTGAAAAAACCTGCGGACCGGGCGAACCTGATCGCCTATCTTGAAACGGTTCAGTAGTTTTTAAAAAATTCAGAGGCGTCCCTGTTAAGGGGCGCCTTTGCGCTTTAGGTGCTGCCAAATTAGGCGCACCCGCAAAAAATCGCTCAAAGGCGATCAAATAACCCCAAAAAACATCACGACCTGGTCAGATCGCAGGGCCTCAGCTTGCCGATGTGCTTTTAACATTTAGTTAGTTTGGTTAACGTAAACCATCTTAACCTTGTGTCGATTCAGCACAACTTCCCCACGGAGGATCGTATGAGCACCACGGTCGCGGCTACGGCTAGCACAAAGACTTTAGGTAAACGCATCTCGCAGGCGGCCCTTTCGGCCCTGATATTTGGCGTCGCAAGTTTTGCGCCGGCGACCGCTCAAGAGGTGATCAAAAGCCACGGATATTCTTTCTTTGGTGATCTGAAATACCCCGCCGACTACGCTCATTTCGACTATGTAAATCCCGATGCCCCCAAAGGCGGCTCGATTTCACTGTCGGCCGCGGGCACGTTCGACAGTATGAACCCCTATTCACGCAAGGGCCGTTCGGGCCGCTATGCTTGGATGATGTATGAAAGCCTGCTGGGTGAAATGCCTGCTTCGGGCGGGGCGTTGCCTGCGGATGTTGTCGGTGAGGCCTACGGGCTTTTGGCCCATACAGTGGAATATGACGAAGGCAAAACCTACGCGATTTTCTACATGCGCCCCGAGGCGCGGTTCTCTGACGGCTCGCCCGTTACCGCCCATGACATTGTGTTTTCCCACAATCTTTTCCTAGAACAGGGCCTGCCGTCCTACGCCGAAGCGGTGAAAAAACGGATCACCGGCGCCGAAGCCCTCGACGATCACACGGTCAAATTCACCTTCGCCCCAAATATTTCGCGCCGCTCACTGGTGTCGCAAGTCGGCGCGGTCCCGGCCTTTTCGAAAAAATGGTACGAAGAAACCGGCGCGCGCCTAGATGAGCCGCGCATGGATGTCTCGCCAGGGTCCGGCCCCTATATGATCGACAGTTTTGAGGTGAACCGGAATATCACCTTCAAACGCAACACGGATTACTGGGCAAAGGACCTGCCGA
>CAYLLD010000242.1:0-3159 GCA_964384315.1 uncultured Rhodobacterales bacterium
CACGAAATCCACGCTTGGCGCACCTTCGCCCAAAATGCCCTTGTCAAAGAGGAATTCGGCGACATTGACCATCGTGTCCTTGAGCTCTGGGCTTGAGGTGAAGGCCACAGCATCCGCTGGGGTCCAGAACATTTCCGTGGAGGCAAGCTGGGCTTTATAGCCCGCCAAATCCGTGCCCGAGGCCTCGGCCATGGCGGTCAGCGCGGCTTCATCGCCCGCAGCCATCAGACCCATCAACTCGTACCACGCGCCGGTGAGCGCCATGCCGAATTTCGGGTTATCCGCCAGCGTTTGCGTGTTCACCCACATGATATCGACGATTTCGCCGGGGATATCGGAACTGTCGTAAATCTTAGTCGCGCCAGGCTCTTCGAGAATGGTCGAGACAAGCGGGTTCCATGTGACCACCGCCTCAACATCCGCCGTGGAATAGGCCGCGATCATATCCGCATCCGAGGTATTGATGACGCTTGCGAGGTCTTTCTCCGCCAAACCAACGCTGTCGAGACCGCGCGCCAGCAGGTAGTGGCTGACTGAAAGCTCAACAAGGTTCACCGGCTTGCCCGCCAGATCAGCCAAACCGCCCTCGCCCTTGAGGATCACCGCGTCATTGCCGTTTGAATAATCGCCAACGATCAGCGCCGTGGTGTCAACGCCGCCCCCCGATGAGATCGAGAGCGTGTCCATATTCGTGGCGGTCACACCGTCGAACTCGCCCGCCGAATACTGAATGATCGATTCCACATAGTCGTTGATCTGCACGATCTCGACGTCGATCTCGTATTTATCGGCCCATTTATCCATGATGCCGCTGTCTTCGAGATAGCCCCACGGCATCCAGCCCACATAGATGGACCACGCCACTTTAAACTCGGTCTTTTCTTGCGCGCTCGCGACCGGCGCAAAACCCAATGCAGCAGCAGCCAGCGCCGCGCCCAAAATCTTTGAAATCTTCATGTCATCCTCATGCTCATGCGTTCCGCGTCATCGAAAACCGAAGGGGACCGCGCGCGGAACGGGCAATTTTCACGGTCAGGCCTGAGCGGTGTGCCTCCCGGGATTTTGCCCCGCCGTGTACCAAGGTGGAATTTGCCACGCTCGGCGCGACCTCTCGGACCTGCTTGCCTGATGGCAACGGAACCCTAGGTTGCCCGCTTGGGTCAACTGGGGCAAATCCGGCGCAGGGGGTCAAGGGAAAGGGGTGTTTTGCGGGCAAATAACCAATTTCGCACAAGAAGAGACCATTTGGCGCCTAGGTCTGCGCAAATAATAATCATCTGTTGGGCGTTATAGTTGGCCCCCATAGTTACCCGTCGTAGTCGCCCTTTACCCGCCGCTTTTGCGGATCGAAATGTGGAAAGCCCGTCACCTGCGCGCTGAGGCGCTTTTGCATCCCGTCAAGCCGCCCAATCTCAACGGCGCGGCCCATATCCGCATGGGTCACCGCGATGCGCCCCAAGGCAATCACCTTGCCCAAGATCGGCGATTTCATGGCCGAGGTGATCTCGCCCACCTGCGCCTTGCCGATATAAACCCCATCCCCCGCCGAGGGCACCTCGCCTCCGGCCAGCTCAAAGCCGACCAGTTTGCGATGGGGATGGGCCTTGCGCTCGGTGAGCGCGGCGCGGCCAATAAAATCATCCACTTTGCTCTTGAGCGGCACCGTAAAGCCGATGCCCGCCTCGAAAGGATCGGTCTGGTCGTCGAACTCCGAGCCCGCAAAGATCAGCCCCGCCTCAATGCGCATCATATCAAGCGCAGCTAAGCCCAGCGGTTTCAGGCCAAAGGGCTGGCCCGCCGCCCAAACCGCATCGAAAATCTGCCGCGCGTCCTTGGGGTGGCAAAAAATCTCATAGCCCAACTCGCCCGAATAGCCCGTGCGCGAAATCACCACCGCCGCCCCGTCAAACCCGCCAAGACGCGCGATGGTAAAGCGGAACCACGGCAGGTCCTCGATTGTCGGCTGGGTCGGTGGGGTCCAGAAAATCCCCGCAAGAATATCCATCGAAAAGCGGCCTTGGACGGCGATGTTATGCAACTGTTCGGTCGAGCTGCGCACCCAAGCGTTCAGCCGCAGCGCTTGGGCCTGCTCACGCAGCCACAGCCCCGAGGTGTCATTGCCGCCGACCCAGCGAAAATTCGTATCCCCAAGCCGGTAGATCGTGCCATCATCGATCATACCGCCATGCTCATAACACATGGCCGTATAGCTGACTTGACCTGTCGCCTGCCGCTTAACATCGCGGGTGACACAGTACTGCATGAGCGCCTCGGCATCGGGCCCGGTCACCTCGTATTTGCGCAGAGGCGACAGGTCCATGATCGCGGCCCCCTCGCGCACGGCCCAATATTCCTCGATCGCGCCGTGGTTGGTGAAACTATTGGCCAGCCAATAGCCGTTATAGGGGGCAAAATCCCGCGTATGCGCGGCGAAACTGTCGTGAAAACCGGTCTCTTTGGTGTCTTGCACAGGGGCCTCCGCAGATTGTCTGTAGCCGATAGAGCGCTGAAAATCCTCGCCCGCGCCATAGGTGCGGACCTGAATATCCGTGGGCTCCCAGCCGTTGGCGGGGTCCACATCGCAGGGGCAGGCGGTCGAGACGCAGACCAAATCCGTGAGCGCGCGCAGCAGGACGAAATCGCCCGGGCGCGACCAAGGATCATCCATGGTGATGGCGTTGGTGGCGTCCAGCATGGTGTTGAAAAAGAAGTTGATTGCAGGCCAGCCGCCGCGCGGGCGAATGCCAAACCGCCCCAGATCGGCGTTCATATTCTCCGAGCAATTGATATGGCCGGGATAGCCCAAATCCTCATAGTAGCGCGCGGTGCAGGCCAGCCCAAAGGTGTCATGGCGCCCGCAAGTGTCTTGGATGATCTCGACCAGCGGCTCGTGATCGACGCTCCAATATTTCGAAAAAATCCCCGGCGCAGGATAAAGCGCGCCCATCAGGCTGCGGGTCGTGGTGGGGTCGATCTCACGCTCTAGCCCCGCATCGAGGGCGCGGCGGGAAAAGGCCTGAAAATCCGAGCACTCGCGGCCTTTGATATCGACGATCTGGATGAAGGCACCGGCGGGCACCTCGTAGCTATGGGCCGCGCCGGGCTGGATATTGGCATCCATCAGCGGGTCCGCCAGCGGGTCCGGCGGGGCCAGCGCGT
>CAYLLD010000243.1:0-3085 GCA_964384315.1 uncultured Rhodobacterales bacterium
TAACCCTCATGACGGATTTGCACCGTATAATCCGTCGAGCCCGGCTCATAGGGGACACCGTGGATGATGTTGAACCCGTCCTCGTAAAACCAGAGCCCGCCGTTCCAAACCAACATGTAAAACCGGCTGGTGAACTTGCGGCCCTCGTAAAGCGCGATGTCCTCGACCGCGCCTTGCAAAATATGGTGCTGCGGCAAGGTATAATCCCCAAGCTGCGCCGCCGAGACACATTCCATCGCCTTGCCCGCGGTCCCGAAGCGGTTTTTCGAAAACCACAGGTCAATGTCGGGATGCGCCTGCGCGTCTTGGGTGGAAAACACCGTCACCGGCAAAAGCCCCGCCGGCCCGGTTTTTTCCATGATCTGCGCCAGCGTGCCTTTATCGGCGTAGCGGTTGTAGATTTTGGGGCAGATCAGCCGCAGCAAATGATCATCGGGCTTTAGGGTCAGCCCCAAATCCTCGCCGCACATATAGGTGAGCTGCACGCGGCGCGGGAGCGGCGTCGCGCGCGCCTCCATCACCGCCGCAATGGCCGCCTCAAAATGCGCGCGCATCCGGTTCGTGGTCAAAAGGATCGAGGTCACTTAGGGCTCCTGTGGTGGTGGCGCGGGGGGCTCAAAGCCCGCCTCGCGCATCAAAGCGTCAGAGGCAGGCTCGATCACGCTCTCGATGCGCGCCAGAAAATCCTTGTGGCTCAGCCCCGCCTCAACCGGCTCAAGAAACTCAATGACCGCCAAACCGGGATAGCGCATCACGCCGATGCGTGGCCAAAACAGCCCCACATTGGTCGCCGCCGGAATACAAGCGCAGCCGCCGCGATCATAGAGCAGAGCCGCGCCGATTTTATACCGCATATAGGCCCCAGGCGCGACGCGGGTGCCTTGGGGGTAGATAATCGTCTGGCCCGGCGGATCATCCCCCGCCACCTCGCGGGATTTCCCAACCCCCTCAAGCATCTGCGCCACCGCTTGGCCCTTTTTGCCCCGATCCACAGGGGTCGACCCGATGCGCATGGCATAGGCCCCCAGCACCGGCATCCAGCGCAGGGATTTCTTCATCACGAACCGAGGCCGTGGCACGTAGCGCATCAAAAGGATGATATCCAAAAACGACTGATGTTTGGAGGCGACCACCACATCGCCGCTGGGCAACGGCCCGCGCACCTCGTGGCGCAACCCGCATAAAACGCGCGCCAGCCACAGGACAAAGGTGCAATAGGTTTTCATCGACCAATAGGCCCCGCCGCGCGACCAGAGCGCCAAAGGGGCAAACAGGATGCCCAGCACCAAGAGCGCCAGATACATCAGCCCCACAAAGAGCGTAGAGCGTAGAGCGATCACGAGTTTTTGCATCGTTCAACAGGCCGCATTAGTGAAGGCGGCGCAGGGTGCGCAGGGCGCTCATATGGGCCGCGGCATATGCCAAAAGCGCCACGCCAAAGGGTAACAACACAAGGATGATCCACTGAAGCCCCGAGGGGTGCAGCCCGGTATACCCGCCTTCTAGGCCGCGATTGACAAGCGAGGTGACGAACCAGCCCGCCAACACACCAAAGGCACCACCAGCAAAGGCAAAAAACGTGATCCGGCGCACAAAGGCGCGGGTGATAAAGCCGTCCCGCGCGCCCAAAAGCCGCAACGTGCCGATGGCCGTGCGGTTGATGCGCACGGCGGTTTGCGCACAGAACAAAATGATCGCAGCTAAGGTCAGGCCCGAAACCAAAACCGCGCCCCAACCTGCGCGCCCTAGCGATTGGGCTGCAATGCCAATTGGCCCACGCCAACGACCATGACTGTCATAAATTGCGCCGGGCACTTCACCGGCGAGGCGCAGCCGCAGTCCCTCGCTGTCAGGCCCCTCTTGGGTTTCCTCTACCGCGATCAAACGCGGCAAGCCCAGATTGGACAGGTCAGCGGAATGATCAATCCATGGCTTCAAAAGCGCCAACTGCCCTTCATCAGAAATCACCTTGGCCGAGGCGATCCCCGGTGTGGTTTGCAGCACCTGCAACGCCGCTTTGGTGCGCGTCTCGATCTGCTCATCTGTGACGGCAATGCGCAGGGTTGCGGAGCGCGCCAACTCGCTGTTCCAGCCATCAGCAATACGATCAGCGGTAAAGGCAAAAATCAGCGCCACAGTTGCAAACAGTGACATGGCCGCGCTGACCAAAGCCACAAGCCGCCCGGATGTGGCCCCCGGCGGCACAACCCGCGCAGGGCCTTGCAAGATGCCTGAGAGCCAGCTCATAGAGAGGCACCAGCGGCTTGAACGTGACCGTTGTTCACGCGCAAAACCCGCGCCTCAACCCGGTCGCGGGCGGTGCGGATCAAATTGCGATCATGGGTTGCCACCAGAACCGTTTTGCCCAGCCTGTTCAACTCGATCAAAAGCGCCATTAGTTTTTGCCCCATTTCCCAGTCAATATTGCCCGTCGGCTCATCCGCAATGATGATGTCCGGCGATAATATCACCGAGCGCGCCAAAGCCAAACGCTGGCGCTCACCCCCGGACAATTCAGCAGGCGATGCCCCGGCACGCGCCTCAAGCCCCACCCAAATCAATAGATCATTCACCTCTTCGGTCCGCGCATCCAGCGGCTGGCCTGTGACCAAAAGCGGCAAGGCCACATTTTGCTTTACGCTCAGGTGATCGAGAAACTTGCAGTCCTGATGCACCACGCCGATACGCTGGCGCAAATCTGCCACCTCATCGCGCACCATCTTATGGGTCGGTTGCCCAAAGACACGCACCTCACCCGATGTCGGCACCAAGGCACAATAACATAGTTTCAGAAACGTCGTTTTCCCGGCCCCCGAAGGGCCAGTTAGGAAATGCATGGACCCCGTAGGCATATCGAATGACGCGCCTGAGATTATCTCCCTAGTGCCATAGCTGTAGGTCGTTTGTTTAAATTCGATCAAGGGTGCTCACGCTTCGTCTTCACTTTTCCAACCACTCGAACGGTTTTGCCTCAGGAATCAGGGCGAAACAAGGCTGATTTCCGCGTACAAGCTTGGACTGGCGCAACGAGGGCGCTAGAACAAGATACAAGTGATTCGCGCGATATGCGCACTGCCAAAAAGAG
>CAYLLD010000244.1:0-333 GCA_964384315.1 uncultured Rhodobacterales bacterium
TGAACTAATGGCCGCGAAATATCTGACCGGCGAATATGCCCCCGACGCGGTGGCCGAACGCTGCGGTATCAGCGCGGCGACCATCCGGCGCATCGCCGCCGAGCTGGCCCATGTAGCCTTCGAAGAAGAAATCCGCATCGAGCGCCCGTGGACCGATTGGAAAGGCGAGCGCCACGACGCCATGATCGGCCGACCCGTCGCCTTCCACGCCATGCGCGGAATTTCGGCCCATTCGAACGGCTTTCAAACCTGCCGCGCGCTGCACCTGTTGCAAATCCTGCTCGGCTCCGTCGAGGTGCCAGGCGGCTTCCGCTTCAAACCGCCCTATCCCAA
>CAYLLD010000244.1:343-3050 GCA_964384315.1 uncultured Rhodobacterales bacterium
AAACCGGTCGAGGCCCACCCTAAGCCCCACACCGGCCATGCGCCGAACACGCCCCTAAACGGGCCACATCTCGGGTTCATCCGTGGCCCCGAAGACATGCAGATCGACGAAGACGGCACCCCGCGCCGCATCGATAAAGCCTTTTCGTGGGACGCGCCTTTTAGCGCCCATGGGATGATGCATATGGTGATCTCGAACGCCCATGCGGGCGACCCGTACGAGATCGACACGCTGTTTATGTACATGGCGAATATGTCGTGGAACTCGTCCATGAATACCCGCGGCACCATCGAGATGCTCACCGACAAGGACGAGACCGGCACCTATAAAATCCCGCATATCATCTACTCCGACGCCTATAGTTCCGAGATGGTGGCCTATGCCGATCTGGTGCTGCCCGACACGACCTATCTGGAACGCCACGACTGTATTTCTCTTCTGGATCGCCCGATTTGCGAGCCCGAGGCCGCTGCCGATGCCATCCGCTGGCCGGTGCTTGAGCCGGACCGTGACGTAAAGGGCTTTCAAACCGCGCTTGTTGAGCTGGGCGTCAAACTTGGCCTGCCGGGATTTGTCGATGACACAGGCGCGGCGGTCTATCAGGACTACGCCGATTATATCGTCAATCATGAACGCCGCCCGGGTGTTGGCCCGCTTGCAGGCTGGCGCGGCGATGGCACGTCGCACGGTCGCGGCGCGCCCAACCCTGAGCAGTTGGACAAATACATCGAAAACGGCGGCTTTTGGAGCGGCCACATCCCCGACGAAGCGCAGTTTTTTAAGCCTTGGAACCAAGCCTATCAGGACTGGGCCGTTGAAACCGGCATTTACGACGCGCCCCAGCCCTATGTCTTTCAGGTCTACCAAGAGCCGCTCGCCAAATTCCAACGTCTGGCCGAGGGCCACGGCAAGCCGCAACCGCCCGCGCATCACAGGGACCGCATTTTAGAAACCTTCGACCCCCTGCCGATCTGGTACGAGCCCTTCGAACAGGCCCAGACCAAGGACCAAGAGTTCCCGTTCCATGCGCTCACCCAGCGCCCCATGGCCATGTACCACTCGTGGGGATCACAAAACGCATGGCTGCGCCAAATCCACGGCCATAACCCGCTCTATGTCCCAGGCGAGATTTGCGACGCCAAGGGGCTTGTGGATGGCGATTGGGCGCGGGTCTGGTCCCACCACGGCGAGATTACCGTGCCGGTGATGCGGATGAACGCGCTCAACGGCAAAACCATGTGGACGTGGAACGCGATCGGCAAACGCAAGGGCGCTTGGGCGCTGGACAAAGACGCGCCCGAAACCACCAAGGGCTTTCTGCTGAACCACCTGATCCACGAGCTGCTGCCGCGCAAAGGTGACGGGATGCGCTGGGCCAACTCTGACCCGATCACCGGACAAGCGGCTTGGTTCGATTTGCGGGTGAATATCGAAAAGACCGCCCCGCCCGCCGAAAGCCAGCCAGACATGGGCACACAAGACAACCCCGCTGGCCACGCGCCCAAAGACCTTAATTACGGGAAGGATTGGTCATGACCAGTTTGCCAATGGACACCCCGCGCAAGATGGGGCTGGTCATCGATCTGGACACCTGCGTTGGCTGCCACGCCTGCGCGGTGAACTGCAAAGAATGGAACACCGGCTCGCAAGGCGCGCCCCTATCAGACCAAGACCCCTACGGCGCGGCCCCCACGGGCACATGGCTGAACCGCATCCACTCATTCGAGGTCCAACCCGAGCAAGGCGCGGCCCAAACCGTGCATTTCCCCAAATCCTGCCTGCACTGCGAAGACGCGCCCTGCGTCACGGTCTGCCCCACGGGCGCAAGCTACAAACGCGAAGATGACGGGATCGTGCTGGTCAACGAAAGCGATTGCATCGGCTGCGGCCTATGCGCTTGGGCCTGCCCCTACGGCGCGCGCGAAATGGACGCCGCCGAGGGCGTGATGAAAAAATGCACCATGTGCGTGGACCGTATCTACAACGAAAATCTGCCCGAAGAAGACCGCGTGCCCGCCTGCGTCCGCACCTGTCCGGCGGGGGCGCGCCATTTCGGTGATCTGGCCGATCCCGCCTCGGATGTCAGCCAGCTTGTGGCAGCGCGCGGCGGCTACGACCTGATGCCCGAGCAAGGCACAAAGCCTGTTAACAAATACCTCCCGCCACGCCCCAAGGATGAGCCGGCCTTCAATCTAGCTGATCTGGCCGATCAAAAACCGCGCGGCTTTCTGGGCTGGCTCGACGCCGCGCTCGAAAGGCTCTGATCGATGCACCCAGCGCCATCCGTCATCGTTTTCACCACCCTCTCCGGCTTCGGCTTCGGCCTCATGTTCTGGCTCGGGCTCGGCGCCACCAACGCCACTGGATGGGGCGCCTTTTGGTGGAGCTTGCTCGCTGGCGCTTCGGCGGCCATCGGTCTTTTGGCCTCAACCCTGCACCTCGGCCACCCCGAACGTGCCCTCAAAGCCTTCAGCCAATGGCGATCAAGCTGGCTCTCGCGCGAAGGCATCGTGTCCATTGCCACCCTCATAGCCTTCGCAGTTTACGGCGCGCTTTGGATGTTTTTCGACATCAGGCTGACAATCTTGGGCTGGCTCGCTGCCGCCCTCGCTGCGCTCACCGTGTTTTGCACCGCAATGATCTATGCCCAACTCAGAACCGTGCCGCGCTGGAACACCGCGCTCACACCGCTCAAATTCATGCTCTT
>CAYLLD010000245.1:0-3047 GCA_964384315.1 uncultured Rhodobacterales bacterium
TTCGTCAAGCTGGTGCTGGGCAAAATAGCCGATGCGCAGCTTGGACGAGGCGATCTTTTTGCCCGTCAGCGGGTCAAGCCGTCCGGCGATCAGTTTCGAGAGCGTCGACTTGCCCTGCCCGTTCGCGCCCAAAAGCGCAATCCGGTCATCCGCATCGACCCGCAATTCGAGATTGCGCAGCACCGGCGTGCCGTCATAGCCCACATCGCAAGCATCAAGGCGCAGGATCGGCGGGGCCAATTCGTCAGGGTCTTTAAAGGAGAACCCCGCCACATTTCCCTCGATCAGATTGGCCACGGGCTGCATTTTCTCCAGCCGCTTGATGCGCGATTGCGCTTGGCGGGCCTTGGAGGCCTTGGAGCGGAACCGATCCACAAAGCTTTGCAAATGCGCCCGCTCGTGTTCCTGCTTTTTGGCCGCCGCCGCTGCCAGTTCCAGCTTGGCACGGCGCGTCGCCTCGAACTGGTCGTAGGCCCCGCCGTACAGCGTCAGGTCGCGCATCGAGAGGTGCAGGATATGGCGCACAGCGCGGTTCAAGAGGCCACGGTCGTGGCTGATCAAAAGCACCGAATGAGGATAGCGCGCCAGATAGGTTTCGAGCCAAATCGCGCCTTCGAGATCCAGATAGTTGGTCGGCTCATCGAGGAGCAGCAGATCAGGCTGGGAAAACAGCACCGAGGCCAGCGCGACCCGCATCCGCCAGCCGCCCGAAAACTCGGAACAGGCCCGCGCCTGCGCCTTGGCGTCAAAGCCAAGACCTTGCAAAACCGCAGAGGCCCGCGCCTCGGCTGAATGGGCCTCGATATCCGCAAGGCGCAGCTGGATCGCGGCGATGCGCTCTGGATCGCTCGCGGTTTCCGCCTCGGCCAAAAGCGCCGCGCGCTCGCTGTCGGCTGCCAGCACCGTGTCGATCAGGCTTTGCCCCGTGGCGGGTGCCTCTTGGGCCACCGCAGAAATGCGCAGATCGCGCGGCAAGGTTACCTCGCCGCGGTCGGCCTCTAGCTCGCCGAGAATCAGCTTGAACAGCGTGGTTTTGCCCGCGCCATTGCGGCCAACCAGCCCGACTTTGTGGCCTTGGGGAATAATCGCGGAGGCGCCTTCTAACAGAGGCCTGCCTTCGATTGCGAAATGTAGATCATCAATGCGTAGCATGGCGACCTGATAGCGCGGCAATGCGCCCAAGAACAGAGCCGATCGCACCCAAGTTTACGCAAGCGGGGTCACTTGCGAAAAATCCCTCTTTAGAACTCACCCGCTGCGTGATATGCGGCGCGCGATTTCATCAAACGCTTCAACAAACTGCGGCTCTTACGAAGGATCCAATCAATGGCTACCGAACGCACACTCTCGATCATCAAACCCGACGCCACCAAGCGCAATCTGACAGGCGCGATCAACGCCAAGTTCGAAGAAGCTGGTCTGCGGATCGTGGCGCAAAAGCGCATTCACCTGTCCGAAGCCCAAGCGGGCAAATTCTACGAAGTTCACAAAGAGCGTCCCTTTTACGGCGAGCTGGTTGAGTTCATGATGTCCGAGCCTGTGGTTGTGCAGGTTCTTGAAGGCAATGGCGCGATTGCGAAAAACCGCGAAGTTATGGGCGCAACCAACCCTGCCGAGGCTGACGCTGGCACGATCCGCAAGGAATTTGCGCTGTCGATTGGCGAGAACTCGGTGCACGGCTCGGATGCGCCTGAAACTGCGGCCCAAGAGATCGCGTTCTTCTTTTCCGGTCTTGAACTGGTCGGCTAAGTCGCGCGCGACTTGGTTTTAACTGGGGTTGGCGCGGGGCATATGCCGCGCCGATCCGATTTGCCGAATACAACGCCGAATACAACAGTGAATACCTTGGGGGCCTGATCCCTTTATAATTTCAGAATCGCCATAACCATGCTAAGTCTTGTGGCATGACTTCAGCAAACCCCAATATACCCGCTATTGCGCCCTTTGAGCGCCGCCCAATTCAGCAGCTTGATGCCGCTGCGTCCAACCGGATTGCCGCAGGCGAAGTGGTCGAGCGTCCCGCCTCTGCGGTCAAGGAACTGGTGGAAAACGCCCTTGATGCGGGCGCGCGCCAGATTGAGGTGAGCATTGCCGCTGGGGGCAAGGCGCTCATTGAGGTCAGCGACGACGGTCACGGCATTCCTGGCTCTGAGCTGCCGCTTGCGCTGTCGCGCCATGCCACCTCGAAGCTGGCGACAACGCCGCAAGGTGGTCAGGATCTGGTGAATATCGCCTTTTTCGGCTTTCGCGGTGAGGCGCTGCCGTCCCTTGGGGCGGTTGGGCGTTTGACCATCGAAAGCCGTGCGCAGGGGGCCGATGAGGCTTGGGCTATTGAGGTCAGCGCGGGGCAAATCGGCGCGCCCTACCCCGCCGCGCGCCACCAAGGCACCAAGGTGACCTTGCGCGATATTTTCTATGCGACCCCCGCGCGGCTGAAATTCATGCGCTCGGATAGTGCCGAGACCCGCGCGGTCACCGATACCATCAAACGGCTGGCCCTCGGGAACCCTCAGGTCGCCTTTACGGTCACTGACAGAACCGCTGCCCCGCGCAAACTGCTGGATTTTCCTGCCACTGGCGCGCTGGGGGACGATCCGGCCGCGGCGCGGATTGCGCAGGTTTTGGGCCGCGATTTTGTCACCAACTCGTTTGTGGTGCAGGCCGAGCGCGACGGGATTGCCCTTGCGGGGCGCGCGGGTCTGCCGACCTTTTCCAAGGGCGCGGCGATTGCGCAGTTTCTCTTCGTCAATGATCGGCCCGTGCGGGACAAGCAACTGGCGGGGGCGCTGCGGGCGGCCTATCGCGATGTGATGAGCCATGATCGGCATCCGGTGGCGGTGCTCAATCTGATGTGCCCGCCCGCTTTGGTGGATGTGAATGTGCATCCGGCGAAATCCGAGGTGCGGTTCCGCGAGGCGGGGATGGTGCGCGGCCTGATCATCTCGGCCCTGCGCCACGGTTTGGCCGAGGCGGGGCATCGTAGTGCCTCGACCGTGGCTGATGGTATTTTGGGGGCCTTTGAGGCCGAGCGGCCTGCGGCCCCCGTT
>CAYLLD010000246.1:0-3030 GCA_964384315.1 uncultured Rhodobacterales bacterium
CTCGCTGCGCGGCCCGGAACCCGGAATGATCGGCCATGATCTGCGCAATCACCTCAAGATCACAGGCAACATCGAGGGGGTTCCAGCGATGCTGCCCCCCCTGCCCTTCTCGTCCTGACACCAAACCCGTTTGCCCCCCGCTAAATCGGACAAGTCACAACGGGTCTTTGTTCTTCTTTTGTTCTAAACTGATTTTTCTTAAGCCAATTTCTTAAGTCGCCAAACCGCGCCCTGCCCCGCCATTCGCCCCACAAATCCTCTCAAAACGCGCCAAGAGGCCCTGAGCGGCGCGCTGAGGCCCCTACCCTGCTAGCAACCTTGCCTGCGCCCGCCAACGCGCAAGCCCCGCCACAGCGCGCCCTCAGAGGCCGCCGTGCGCGCTTAGACAGCCGATTGCCCGAGGCAACCACCTTATCCCCCGGTTTAAACGCTTAGGATCGGTAACCCGTGGGTTACCCTGCCTATAATTGGTAACTGCCAAATCACAGTGACCCATGAGCTAACAAACAAAAGTAACCCGTGGGTTACCACATCTATTAACGGTAACCCGTGGGTTACCCGCCTATAATCGGTAACCCGTGGGTTACCACGCCCGACAAAATCTCGACGGTAACCCATGGGTTACCCGCCTATAATCGGTAACCCACGGGTTACCCCTTCTCGACGATCTCATCGAAGGCCTTCACCGCCTTGGCCAAGCGCTCGCGGGACACGCCAGTGAAATCAACGCCGCTCAAAATCCGGCATTCGCCATTGCGCGCGGTCACCTTGGACGCACCAACATGGAACTCGAATTTCTCCTTGCCCGCCGCCTTTGGTTTGTCCTGAGCGGGCGCTTGCAAAAACCCTTGCAGCGCCTTGGTCTGGGCCTCTAGCGTGCCCGCCTGCCGCAGCGCCCCGCGCAGCCGCGCCACATCGCCGCCCGCCTTAATCTGCCGCACCACATCCACCCCAAGATTGCGCGCCACCTGTTTGGGCCACGGCAAATCGTCCCCAACCTCTTGCATCAGCGTCACAAAGGCGCGGATGTAGGACCGCTTCATCTTGTGCAAAGACCCGTAGAAATTCGCCACCAAATCCTCGACGCTGGCCCCGCCCAAACGCTCGTCTTTCGAGGCCGTGATCGCCACCTGCGCCATCTCAGCAAAGGACAAATCCTCGCGGATCACATTCTCTTCGACCATATCCACATAGCGGGCCAAATGATCCTCGCCATCAGGGGCCACCCGCGCAATCACCGTCGCAAACCGCTCGTCGCCGGTATCCCGCAACAAGAGCGTCAAAGCCGTGTGACGCCGCCAGCCCTTTTTGATCTGATAGCGCCCGTCCGGCCCCTCATAGACCTCAATCGGCTCTTTCTGCCCGCGCGCCTCAATCGAGGCTTTCAGCTCTTCCATCTCCTCGGACATGGCCACGTCCTCAAGATCAATCCGATCCCGCGGCAGGTCATCATCATGGACATCGCCCAAGGGCAAAGACACCAAAACCCGCCCCTCGGCTTGCGCCGCACGGTAAGCCTTGGCGTCAGTGGCATTGGCCTTGCGCTGCTCAACCTTGGCCTCCGATGTCTCCGTGAGGCTCTGCGCCGCCTCGCGCACAGCCGCGCCCATGGGGCCGGGTCGGCGGTTGGATTTGGCGCTTGGCAAATCCTCTGGCAGGGGTTCGAACCCGAACTTGTTTGACTTGCTCATTCCGAAGTCTCCTTATGTGTCGCCTCAGCATGGCCCTGCCACGCGCTCAGCAAATTCTCTTTGAATTCGCCGTAAGCCCGATCAAACGATTGCCGCGCGCGCTTCCAAGTTTCGCGGGTCATCTGCCGATAATCCTGTTCATAGATCGACATTTGAAACCGGCCCGATTGCTCAACGGCGCGGGTCATCTCGATTGAATTCAGACAAACATCAGCCCCAAAGACATTTCGAAACGCTTCAAGCATCGCACTGTGCAGCGAGTTATTCGCCTCAAAGCGCGTCATCAAAATCCGCACATCCAAAAAGCGCTTGGGCAAAGCAATACCCGCATCCGCCGCCAGCGTGGCAAAACCGGTCGAGATATCCTCAAGCGCGTCCCCGAGCTGACCCATATAGGACGTGGTGCTGTCGTATTCCCAATAGCCGGGCCCCGAGGGAATATAGAGAATATCCGCCGCGAAAGCCGCGTTGAGCGATTGGTACCCAATGGCCGGCGGGCAGTCGAATATCACCAGATCGTATTGATCATCCGGCAGCTCATCGAGGTAGCGGGCGATACAGCCAAAAAAGCTCCACGCCTTGTGGATCGAGCGGTACTGCGCCGAGGCAAACTCAACAAAGGCCGCATTGGCGCAAGAGGGGATGATATCGATGGTCGGCCAGCAGGTGGGCTGAATGAAATCCTGAACCTTTTGCGCGCCGATTGACTGCACATCCTCGGGCAGCTCATCGCCAGAGGGGTAGGGGCAGTCGTCAGGGTCATCATAGCTCTCGGCAATCCGGTCCGCCTCACGGCACAAATCGCGGCACATAATGCCCCAAACCGTATTATGCTCGCGCACCTCGGTCAGCCCCATGGAATGGGTCAGGGTCGCCTGCGGGTCAAAATCAATGCACAAAACGCGGTAGCCATCGAGGGCGGCAGCATTGGCAAAATGCTGGGCGACCACCGTTTTACCAACCCCGCCCTTAAAGTTAGACACCGCCACCCGCATGGCCCGCCCCTTGGGCCGCTCAGGCATCAAGCTGCGCCCCCGCAGCCGCAACCGCCGCCGCAGCTCACCGATTTCTTGCAACGTAAACCACCGCTGGCGCCCGTCTTCCTCGGTTTCGCCTTGGGGCAGGGAGGGGTCATCGGCCAGTTTCTTGCGCAATGTGTCCGCGGGCACATCGAACATAAACTGGCTGATCTCCCATATTGAAAAGGGCCGCAGCTCTTTGGTTTCAGAGGGCGAGAACGTCGCGCGGCGCACGGCGGCCTGTTGCGCCAGTGAGCGTTCGTTCATTGCCTGTAAATCGGAGTGATCCCGCATTCTCATCTTCCTCTTGTTATCCTCGG
>CAYLLD010000247.1:0-3029 GCA_964384315.1 uncultured Rhodobacterales bacterium
GATCACCCCCGAGATTGAAGCCATGGCGGCGGGCGCGTCCAATGCCCTGTCCAAGGGTGGGATGAAGACCAAGATTATGGCCGCCAAAACCGCCACGGCGGCGGGCTGCGCCATGGTGATCACCAATGGGCAGGCCCATGCGCCGATCTATGCGCTTGAACTTGGCGCGCGGGCCAGCGTTTTTGTCGCCTCGCACACGCCCACGGCGGCGCGCAAGCTCTGGATCGAGGGAATGCAGCCGCGCGGCGCTTTGGTGATCGACGAGGGGGCGGTGAATGCGCTCTTGCACGGCAAATCGCTGTTGGCGGCAGGCATGAGCCGCGTCGAAGGCAGTTTTGAGCGCGGCGATCCGGTGGAAATCATTGGGCCGGATGGGGCGCGGGTGGCCATGGGGCTTGTTTCCTATTCCGCCACCGAGGCGCAGGCTATCGCGGGCTGCCAGTCCAGCGAAATTGCCGAGAAATTGGGCTATCCGGGGCGCGCGGCGCTGCTCCATCGCAATGATATGGCGCTTATTTAAAGGCGCGAAGTGAGGACAAGATGACGGTCAAAGACGAGATGAAGGCAATCGGGATTGCGGCCAAGGCGGCCACGAAGGCGCTGGCACTGGCCTCGCCCGAAACCAAAGCTGCGGCGCTTAATGGGGCGGCGGATGCGGTTTGGGCCGCGCGCGGCGCGATCCTTGAGGCCAATGCGGCGGATATGGAATTTGCCAAGACCAAGGATTTGCCCGCGCCGATGATGGACCGGCTCTTGCTGACCGAAGCGCGCATTCAGGACGTCGTGACGGGTCTGCGCGCGGTGGCGGGGCAGGACGATCCCGTGGGACGTGTGCTTGAAAGCTGGACCGTGCCAAGTGGTCTAGAGATCGAGCGCGTCGCCACGCCTTTGGGTGTGATCGGGGTGATTTTTGAGAGCCGTCCGAATGTGACGGCGGATGCGGGCGCGCTGTGTCTTAAGGCCGGCAACGCGGCAATCCTGCGCGCGGGCTCCGAGGCGATCAACTCCGCCCAAGCGATCCACGCGGCCATGGTGACGGGCATCGCGGCGGCGGGTCTGCCAAAGGCTGCGATCCAGATCGTGCCCACCCGCGACCGTGCGGCTGTGGGTGAGATGCTGACCATGACCGACTATATCGACGTGATCGTGCCGCGCGGTGGCAAGGGTCTTGTGGGCCGCGTGCAGGCCGAGGCGCGGGTGCCCGTCTTCGCCCATCTTGAGGGCATCGTGCACATCTATGTTCATGCCTCCGCCGATCCGGCCAAGGTCGTGGATGTGGTGATGAACGCCAAAACCCGCCGCACGAGCATTTGCGGCGCGGCGGAATGTCTGGTGATTGATCGCGATTATCCCCAGACCGAGGCGCTGATGGCCGCGCTGGTGGCCGCCGGTGTCGAGGTGCGCGGCGATGCGGCCCTGCAGACCCATGCGGGGGTGACCCCTGCGGGGAACGACGATTGGGGCTGCGAGTTTTTGGACATGGTGATTGCGGCGCGGCAGGTTGCGGGTCTTGATGAGGCCATCGCGTTTATTTCGTCCCACCATTCGCAGCACACCGATTGCATTTTGGCCGAGGATGCGGCGGCGGTGAGCGCGTTTTTTGCCCAGCTCGATAGCGCGATCCTGATGCATAATGCCTCGACGCAATTTGCCGATGGGGCGGAATTTGGCATGGGCGGCGAGATCGGGATTGCTACGGGCAAGCTGCACGCGCGCGGGCCGGTTGGGGCGGCGCAGCTCACATCCTTCAAATATTTGGTGCGTGGGCAGGGAACCGTGCGCGGCTAAGCCTTAGGCCTTGAAATGCTTCGACAGCTTTAGCCCCTGACCCTGATAATTCGACTTTAGATCCGCGCCATAGATCACATCTGGGCGCGCGGTCATGTGTTCGTAGATCAAGCGGCCCACGATCTGGCCGTGTTCCAGCGCAAAAGGCGCTTCGTGGCAGCGCACTTCCAAAACCCCGCGCGAGCCGTGTCCCCCTGCAGGGGCATGGCCGAAGCCGGGGTCGAAGAACCCCGCATAATGCACCCGAAACTCGCCAACCATCGCCAGATAGGGCGTCATCTCGGCGGCATAATCGGGCGGCACATGCACCGCCTCGCGGCTGACCAGAATATAAAAGGCGCCCGGATCAAGGATCAGCGCATCACCGCGGGGACGGACCTCTTCCCAGTAATCGGCGGGGGTGTAATGGCCCAGTTTGCTCAGATCAATGAGCGCGGTGTTGGGCTTGGCGCGGTAACCGACGATGCCGCCATCGCGCGGCGTCAGATCAACGGAAAATCCCAAACCGCCGTCGATATGGGCGGGGCCGTCCACCAGCCGGTCGCTGTCATGGAGCGCGATCAGCGCCGCATCGTCAAGCCGCCCGTCGCCCCTGCGCAGAACCAGTTGCGTCAGGCATTGACCAGGCTGGACGACGACAGAGAAACTGCGGGGGCTGACCTCGGCGTAAAGGGGGCCGGTGTAGCCCGCTTTGACGCGGTCGAACTCATCGCCTTGATCGGTGATGATCCGCGTGAAGAGATCAAGCCGCCCGATGGAGCTTTTGGCACTGGCCGCGCCCCAAATGTCTGCGGGCAGAGCCAAATGTTCCATCAGGGGAATGACGTAGACACAGCCCTTTTCCAGCACCGCGCCGCCCGCAAGGGACATCTCATGCATGGCAAAATCAGCTAGCCGCTCTTCGACACGTCGCTGCGGTCCCGCCAAGAACGAGGCCCGCACGCGCACGGCCTTGGTTCCAAGACGCAAATCAAGCGAGGCTGGCTGGATTTGCTTTGGCTCAAGGGGCCGCTCGGCGTGGATTTGTCCTGCATGAGCCATAGCGCGCAGGGTTTGAGCGGGCAGGGCGCCCGCCGATTCAGACGTAGTTGTTGGCGCCGTTTCAGACGCAGTTGTTGGCGTGGCTGTCATAATGAGATTCGCACCGATTGCGGTGAAGGTAGGTCCGGTTGGGGGATGCTAAAAGCTGGTCGGGCTAGCAGGATTCGAACCTACGACCTTTCGTCCCCCAGACGAACGCG
>CAYLLD010000248.1:0-2978 GCA_964384315.1 uncultured Rhodobacterales bacterium
ACATAGATCATCGTCGCCCCGATTTCATTGTGCAGTCGCGCGATTTCGACCCGCATCTCAACCCGCAACTCGGCATCCAAATTCGACAAAGGCTCGTCAAACAAGAACACCTCAGGGCCGCGCACAATCGCGCGCCCGATTGCGACGCGCTGGCGCTGACCGCCCGAAAGCGCTTTGGGTTTACGGTCAAGATAGGGCTCGAGCTTAAGAATTCGTGCCGCTTCATCCACTTTTTGGGTAACTTCGGCCTTGGGCACTTTGTTCATCCGCAGCCCAAACCCCATGTTTTCGCGCACACTCATATGCGGATAAAGCGCATAGGTCTGGAACACCATCGCCACCCCGCGCTCGGCAGGATCAAGGTCGGTCACATCCCGCGCGCCGATCGAAATCGCACCCTTGGTCGTTTCCTCAAGCCCCGCGACCATGCGCAGAAGCGTCGATTTTCCGCAGCCCGAGGGCCCGACAAAAACGCAAAACTCACCGTGTTCGATCTCTAGATCAACACCGTGAATGACCTGCACATCGCCATATTTCTTGACGACATTCTCAAGTTTGACACCGGACATGGCCAAGCCCTCCCTAGGCTGTCCCACCTGCGTCTTCGCCCTTTTTATAATTCCGGTCTCAAAAACCGATGGCGTTTAACGCGCGGCAAGTTGTTGACTTTGGTAAGCGGCGAACTCAATACTTTCAATCAATAACAGCTTTAAAAGCGTTAATCTGTCTGGGAGGACAACATATGACTTCGTTTCTGACACGCGCGCTCGCGGCGTTCAGCCTGAGCGGTTTGCTGGCCGGCACGGCGATGGCTGGCGAGTTGGTGATCAATACCGACACTTCTGACCCCGCGCCCAAAGCCGCCTTTGAGGCGCTGATTGCGGGGTTTGAGGCCGAAAACCCCGATGTCACGGTGACGTGGAACCTGTTTGATCACGAAGGGTACAAAACCTCGATCCGCAACTTTTTGACCGCCGATGCGCCGGATTTGGCGAATTGGTATGCGGGCAACCGGATGTTGCCTTTCGTGAACGCGGGCCTCTTTGAGCCGGTTGATGATGTTTGGGATGACAATGGTCTGCGCGATAGCCTTGGCTCGGCTGAGGGCTCCATGACCATCGACGGCAAAATCTGGGGCGTGCCCTATACCTACTACCAGTGGGGCGTTTACTACCGCGCCGATGTGCTGGCAGACAACGGCCTGACCGCGCCCGAAACCTTCGACCAGTTGCTCTCGACCTGCGAGACGCTTTCGGCGGCGGGCATCGCGCCCATCACCATCGGCACGAAGTTTCTGTGGACCGCCGGCGGGGTCTTTGACTACCTGAACCTGCGCACCAACGGCTATGACTTCCACATGGCGCTGACCAAAGGCGAAGTGCCGTGGACCGATGACCGCGTGCGCGCGACCATGGCGAATTGGCAGAAAATGCTCGACGCCAATTGCTTTATCGACAACCACGCCGCCTATTCGTGGCAGGACGCGCTGGCGCCGATGGTTCAAGGCGAGGCGGCCATGTATGTCATGGGCAACTTTGCGGTGGCCCCTCTGCGCGAGGCGGGTCTGACCGACGATCAACTGGGCTTTATGCAGTTCCCGATCATCGATCCTGACGTCCCGCTGGCCGAAGAGGCCCCCACGGACACGATCCACATTCCGGCGGGTGCAAAGAACAAAGAGGACGCCAAGAAGTTCCTCGCCTATCTGGCCCGCGCCGATGTGCAGACCCAGATCAACGACACGCTCGGCCAGTTGCCCATTAACAAAGAGAGCGAGGTCAAGGACGACAAGTTCCTCAAGGCCGGTCTTGAGATGCTCTCGGGCACAACCGGCGGGATTGCGCAGTTCTTTGACCGCGATGCCCCGGCTGAAATGGCCAAGGCGGGCATGGAAGGTTTCCAAGAGTTCATGGTCAAGCCCGAGCGGCTCGATGCGATCCTTGAGCGGCTCGAAAAAGTACGCGGCCGCGTTTACTAAGCCGCCCATCACGACCAGAGCGTCCCGCCTAGGGGCGCTCTATCCCTGACCTTCCAAAATCGAGCAAACAATGGCGGCAACTAGGTCCAAACGCTGGAACCAACGCACCCTCGCGCCCTATCTGTTTTTGGCACCGGGCGTGCTGTTCTTTGCGATCTACGTCATTTTCCCGATTTTCCAGTCGGTCAAAATCAGCTTTTACGAATGGGACGGGCTGGGCGAGGCCACCTATGTCGGCACACGTAACTACACCGAGCTTTTCGACGACGAGGCCTTTTACACATCGCTCAAAAACAACGTTATCTGGCTGGTGCTCTACATGTTGGCGATCCCTGCTGGGCTGTTTATCGCGCTGTTTCTCAACCAAACCGTCCGCGGCATTCGCATCGTCAAATCGATGTTCTTTTTCCCCTTTGTCATCAGCCAAGTCGTGGTCGGTCTGGTTTTCTCATGGTTTTACGACCCCTCGAACGGGTTGATGAACGTCCTGCTGAACGGCCTTGGCTTTGACAGCATCGCGGTGCTCGCGGATGAGCGCTACGTCACTTACGGCATTATTGCCGCAGGGCTTTGGCCCCAAACCGCCTATTGCATGATCCTGTTTCTGACCGGCCTGAACGCCGTAGACCCCGAGCAAATCGAGGCCGGTCGCCTCGACAACGCACGCGGCTGGCGGATGCTGTGGTACGTGATCCTGCCGCAACTGCGCCCCGCGACCTTCATCGCCTTTGTGGTCACGGTCATCGGCGCGCTGCGGTCCTTTGATCTGGTTTCGATCATGACCCAAGGCGGCCCCTGGGGGTCCAGCCGCGTGCTGGCATTCTACATGTACGAAACCGCGATGTCCGAATACGGGTTCCGCATGGGCTACGGCGCGGCCATCGCCGTGGTGCTTTTCGCGATTATGATGATCTATATCGCGGGGTTCCTGTTCAAAATGTACCGCGACGAGGTGGACCACCGATGAGCGCCAGCCCCGAATTTCGCGCCCGCGTTGATG
>CAYLLD010000249.1:0-2967 GCA_964384315.1 uncultured Rhodobacterales bacterium
CGGCAGATAGTCGATCACAGCGTTAAGAAGTGGCTGTACGCCTTTGTTTTTAAACGCAGAACCGCCGAGCATAGGAACGAATTCCATCTCAAGGCAACCCTTACGCAGCAGCGCGCGCAAAGTCTCTACATCGGGCTCATCGCCTTCGAGGTAGGCTTCCATCGCGTCGTCGTCCATTTCGACGGCCGCTTCGATCATTTTACCGCGCCATTCGTCAGCCTGATCTTGCAGCTCGGGGCGGATATCTTTGATCTCCCAAGTTGCGCCAAGATCTTCGCCAACCCAGAGCCACTCTTTCATGATCACAAGATCAAGCAGGCCCTCAAGCTCGGTTTCAGCGCCGATTGGGATCGCCACAGGCACCGCACGGGCACCAGTGCGCTCTTCAACCATCGCGTGACAGTTGAAAAAATCCGCGCCGATTTTGTCCATTTTGTTCACGAAAACGATCCGTGGAACCTTGTAACGGTCAGCCTGACGCCAAACGGTCTCAGTCTGAGGCTCAACACCCGCGTTCGCATCCAGAACGCAAACCGCGCCATCAAGAACCGCAAGCGAGCGCTCAACTTCGATGGTGAAGTCAACGTGGCCGGGGGTGTCAATGATGTTGAAGCGGTGCTTGTCGGTCTGAGGGTCGGTGCCGTTTTCGGTCCGCTCCCAGAAGGTGGTGGTCGCCGCAGAGGTGATCGTGATGCCACGCTCTTGCTCTTGCTCCATCCAATCCATTGTCGCCGCGCCATCGTGCACTTCGCCGATGTTGTGGGACTTACCAGTGTAATACAGGATCCGCTCGGAACAGGTGGTTTTACCTGCATCGATGTGGGCCATGATGCCGAAGTTGCGGTAGCGCTCTAGAGGATATTCGCGTGCCATGGGACTGCTTTGCCTATCTGAAGGGTTTTACCAGCGGTAATGAGAGAAGGCTTTGTTCGCCTCAGCCATCTTATGTGTATCTTCGCGTTTTTTCACGGCTGTGCCGCGCGAATTAACCGCATCCATGAGTTCGCCAGCGAGGCGCTCTTCCATGGTGTTTTCGTTGCGGTTGCGAGCGGCGATGATCATCCAGCGGATGGCCAAAGCTTCGCGGCGCTCAGGGCGCACCTCGACGGGGACCTGATAGGTCGCACCACCAACGCGGCGTGAACGCACTTCGACGGAAGGTTTGATATTGTCGAGCGCCTCGTGGAACACTTCCACGGGAGGGCGCTTAAGCTTGCCTTCAACGCGGTCGAACGCGCCGTAAACAATACGCTCAGCGACGGATTTTTTGCCGTCGAGCATCAGGTTGTTCATGAACTTGGTCAGAACAAGATCGCCAAATTTGGCGTCGGGGAGAACTTCGCGTTTCTCAGCAGCGTGACGTCTAGACATCTAAACTGGCCTTCTTTGTTTCTGCTCCAAGGGTTGAACCGGAGCCACTTATTCCATCAGATCCCGAGGCAAGCTCGGGATAACGTCGAGACCTTACTTAGGCCGCTTGGCACCGTATTTAGAACGACGCTGCTTCCGGTCTTTCACGCCCTGTGTATCGAGCACACCGCGCAGGATGTGATACCGAACACCGGGCAAATCTTTCACACGGCCCCCGCGGATCAGAACAACCGAGTGCTCTTGCAGGTTGTGGCTCTCACCGGGGATGTAGCTGATCACTTCGTAACCATTGGTCAGCCGGACTTTCGCCACCTTCCGCATCGCCGAGTTCGGCTTTTTCGGTGTCGTTGTATACACACGGGTACACACGCCACGTTTTTGCGGGCAGGCTTCCAAATGCATCGATTTGGAGCGTTTAATTTTGGGCTGCCGCGGCTTGCGGATCAGCTGTTGGATCGTTGGCATGCGAGCTTTAAACCCTCGTTTACTACCGTTTTTGTCTCAGCCACCCCTCGCGCAAACGAAAAGCAGCAAAAGCCCCGCGATCCATCAGTGATGGACCATCGCGGCCACTTTCAGAGGATCGAGGCACAAGGCCTAGATCATGTTCTCGCCAATGTAGGCTATATGTTCATGTCGCAGATCAGAATCGTAATCTGTGAAGTGGGCGTTCATTAGTGTGGGTATGGGGGGTTGTCAATGGGTGGGGTGCAATGATGGTATTATTGCTTGGCCGCCTTTGTTTTGGCCAAGAATACGGGGGTTTTAGGAGGCGTTAGGCGGCGGATTTGCCCCCATTTTGGCCCCCTGCCCGATCTTGCCGCACGGCGTGGCACCATTGGCGCCGGTCCATAAGATTTTATCGCAATTTTTAGCCTGCCTCATAGCTTGAAGTTATAGCTCTTCCGCCGATTCCCGCGCCTTAGGCAAAAGGTCCAAATACCTCTGCCAAGAAAAAGGGCCCCACGCGGGGGCCCTTTCAGTGTCTCTTTAGGCTGGAGCTTAATCCACGATAGGATCAGAGCCGCCCATATCCGCGTCGGTCATCAGGTCATCGCCCATCACATCGCCTGCAGGCGCGCCCATCGGGTCAGCCATAGCCGCGCCCATAGGATCGGAAGGACCAGCAAGCGCCAGCGCCTCTTGGGCCTCGGCTTTCTTCTCTTCGATGATCTTGCCGTCGCGCTCTTGGGCCACGCGGCGGATGCGTTGTGCCGCCCCGCCTGTACCTGCGGGAATGAGACGACCCACGATGACGTTCTCTTTGAGACCGATCAGCTTGTCGCTTTTGCCCCGTGTCGCCGCATCCGTGAGAACCCTTGTGGTCTCTTGGAAGGACGCCGCCGAGATAAAGCTGCGGGTTTGCAAGCTGGCCTTGGTGATCCCCAGAAGGATCGGCTCGCCTTTACAAGGCTCAAGACCTTTGGCAGCGGCCCGCTCATTGGCCTCATCGAACTCAGCCCGATCAACGGTCTCGCCAGGCAGCAGCGTTGTGCCGCCCGATTCCGAGATCTCGATCTTTTGCAGCATCTGACGCACGATCACCTCGATGTGCTTATCGTTGATCTTAACGCCTTGCAGGCGGTAGACGTCCTG
>CAYLLD010000250.1:0-2965 GCA_964384315.1 uncultured Rhodobacterales bacterium
TGCCGGAGACCGCGCGTCATTTTGGCCGTGCGATTGTGATGCCCAATCTGGTGCCGCCGGTGGTGACCAAAGCTGATGCTGGCGCCTATCGCGACCGGATCATGGCGGCGGTGCCTGCGGGTATGAGTTTTGAGCCCTTGATGACGCTTTATCTGACCGAGACCACCGATCCTGATGATGTCGCTGCGGCCCATGGCGCGGGGCTGATCAAGGCGGTGAAGCTTTATCCGGCGGGGGCGACCACGAATTCCGCCTCTGGGGTGACCGATATTGCCAAGGTGATGCCTGTGCTGGAGCGGATGGCTGCGATTGGGTTGCCGCTGTGCGTTCATGGCGAGGTGACGGATAGTGCGATTGATATTTTCGACCGCGAGGCGGTGTTCATCGAGACCAAGCTGGAGCCGCTGCGCCGCGCCCTGCCCGATCTGAAGATCATCATGGAGCATGTTACGACCAAGGACGGTATAGATTATATCGCCGCTGCGCCGCAAAACCTCGCGGGGACGATCACGACCCACCACCTGATCATCAACCGCAATCATATCCTCGCTGGCGGTATTCGCCCGCATTACTATTGCCTGCCAGTTGCCAAACGTGAAAGCCATCGCCTTGCGCTGCGGGCGGCGGCAGTCTCGGGGGATGGGCGCTATTTTCTGGGAACCGATAGCGCGCCCCATGTGGATGCGGCCAAAGAAACCGGCTGCGGCTGCGCGGGGTGTTTCACCGCGACCAATACCATGGCCTGTCTGGCTCATGTCTTCGAGGAAGAAGGCGCGCTTGATCAGCTTGAGCGCTTTGCCGCGCTCAATGGCCCCGCCTATTACGGCCTGCCCCCAAACGCGGCCAAGATCACCTTGTGCAAACGCGCGGCGGCGGTCCAATATCCCACACATATTTCAACTGGCGATGGCCCTGTCACGGTATTTGACCCCGGCTTCGCGCTTTTCTGGGAGGTGGCACAATGACCCCGCAACGGGTGACTTTGACGACCCTTGGCGTCGAGAGCCTTGACCGCGCCAAGGCGTTTTACAGCGCGCTTGGCTGGACGGCGCATCCGTCTGATGTGGATACGGTGGTGTTCTACCAGATGCATGGCGCGGTGCTGGGGCTGTTCCCCAAGGCGGAGCTTGCCAAAGAGCAGGGCCGCCCTGAGGCCGAGCTTGGCACGGGCGGGATGACCCTGTGCCAAAACTTCCCCGATGAGGCGGGGGTGGATGCGCTTTTTGCCAAGGCGCTGGCGGCGGGGGCGCGCGAATTGGCGGCGCCCAAGAAAGTCTTTTGGGGCGGCTATTCGGGCTATTTTGCCGATCCTGACGGCCATGTTTGGGAGGTCGCCATGAACCCGTTTTGGCCCCTCGCCGAGGACGGCGCATTGACCCTGCCCGAGAAAGCATGACGCTCACGCTTAGCCAAATCGGGCTTTATGCGGGCGCCTTATTCGTGCTGTTCATGACCCCCGGCCCTGTCTGGGTCGCGCTGATCGCCCGCGCGCTCACGGGCGGGTTCAACGCTGCATGGCCCCTCGCGCTGGGGGTGGTGATCGGTGATGTGCTTTGGCCGCTGCTGGCGATTTGGGGCGTGACCATGATCGTGGGGGTTTTTGCGGGGTTTCTGACCGCGATGAAGTATCTGGCGGTCGTCATGTTTGCAGGCATGGGTATCTTGCTGATCCGCAACGCCGACAAGGTGATCGGCGAGAATTCATCCCTGACCCGTCCGGGCATGTTGGCGGGATTTCTGGCGGGGGTCGCAGTGATCATCGGCAACCCCAAGGCCATCCTATTTTACATGGGGCTGCTGCCGACGTTCTTTGACTTTGGCACGCTCACTGGGCCGGATATCGCAGTGATCTGCGGGCTTTCGGCGCTGGTGCCACTGACGGGGAACCTGCTACTTGCCGCCAGTTTTGAGCGGGTGCGCGGGGTGCTGCAATCGCCCGAGGCCCTGAGGCGCACCAATCTGGTCGCAGGCGCGCTGATGATCGGTGTGGCCTTGGTGATTTTGGTGACGTCTTGAAGGCACCTTAGCGGCTCGCCGATCAATGTGACCTAAACGGGTGATGCCTTGTTGCGCTCGCGGCGCATGGCGCGGGTGACTGACCCCTTGGCGCTGTTTGGGACGCAGACCTTTGGGCGCGACGACCTTTGGGCGCGACGACCTTTGGGCGCGACGGGGGGCGGCTGCCCCAGACCGTGGTAGGCAAGGACGAGGCCATGGGCGTTCGCTATGCCTCGCCGGTCCCGTCGGTGCAGGTCAAATCGGCGGGGCTGTTGGCAGGGGCTTTTGGCGGGGCTGAATGCTTACTGCCGCTCCGGCACCAAGACCTCGCGTTTGCCCACGTGGTTCGCGGAACTGACCACGCCTTCGTCTTCCATCTGCTCCACCAGACGCGCGGCTTTGTTGTAGCCGATGGCCAGTTTGCGCTGGATGTAGCTGGTTGAGCATTTGCGATCGCGGGCCACGATGGCCACCGCTTGATCGTAGAGCGCATCCTCGCCGGTGGTGTTCCCGCCAAGGCCCAGCACCGCATCGATGTCGCTGGCTTGGTCATCCACCGGCCCGTCAAGCACACCGCTGACATATTCGGGCTCGCCAAAGCTCTTGAGATGGCGCACGACCTCTTCGACCTCTTCATCGCTGGCGAAGGGCCCATGCACGCGGGTCACGCGGCCGCCACCGGCCATGTAAAGCATGTCGCCCATGCCCAAGAGCTGCTCGGCGCCCATTTCGCCCAAGATCGTGCGGCTATCGACTTTCGAGGTGACCTGAAACGAAATCCGTGTTGGGAAGTTCGCCTTGATCGTGCCGGTGATTACGTCCACCGAGGGACGCTGGGTGGCCACGATCACGTGAATACCGACGGCCCGGGACTTCTGCGCCAGACGCGTAATCGCCCCCTCGGCCTCCTTCTTGGACTGCATCATCAGGTCCGCCATCTCATCGATGACGAGCACGATGTACGGCA
>CAYLLD010000251.1:0-2958 GCA_964384315.1 uncultured Rhodobacterales bacterium
ATCCGCAATACCAAGGGAATGGCTGCGGCCCTGCCAGCCCGAGGTCGCGATGCCCCGCACATCATGAGCACTCGTCAAATTAACACGGCTCGCCTGCGGTGCCGCCAGTCGCAAGGTCTGGCCCAGTGCCAGAAACGCCGCGATATCGCCGCCGTTGTTCACATAGGCTTTGTCGAGGGTCACGCCTTGGGTCAGCGCCGCCAGCATCTCATCCGCCACAGCCCCCGCCACAGCGGCCATGGGGGTGATGAAGGCGGCGGGAAGACGCGCGGTGGCCTGTCTCATGCGCAGGGCGGTCGGGCCTTTGAGCGGGCGCTCATCCGGCGCGCGCAAATCAGGCAGTTCGGCGCATAGCTCGTCCAGAATATGCTCAAATCGGGCGCAGGCTTGGGCATAGGCCCGCGACACGTCGTCTGGCGCGCCAAAGGCCTCAATGATCAGGTCAATCGGCCCATCGTTGAGATGTAAGCGCCGCCCGTCGGGCAACATGCGCGCCTGCATCCGCGGCTGTTGTAGCGCGGCTCTCATCAGCGCGGCGTCGCTTTGGCATATTCACCGCCACGCGCCAGCACATCCTCAACCGAGCGAATATCGCCGGTGTAGCCCCCAAGCGCCTCGTAAACCGCGCGGGTCATGGTGAACTCAAGCGGGGCCACTAGGGCGGGGGTCGGCACATAGCCGAAACTCATCTCTGGCGTTGCGGCCACATCCGCCATCACCGTGATCCCGCCGCCGGGCCACAGATAGGCAGGCGCGCCAGCGATGGTCACCTTGGTCTCACCCGCCTGCGCGGCGCGGGTCAGGCGCACGGGGTTTTGCGTGACGCCCGCGCGCAGGCTGCCCCCCGCCCCGCCCATGAACATCACCGTGCAAAGCGAAGGCTCGCAGTTTTCCTCGATCAACTGCACCGCAGGCTGCAAAGCTGCGGGCAATTCCGCTGCGCGCGGCTGCAAATCATCATCCAGCACAAAATAACCATACTGCTCGCCGGTGGTCGAAACCATCAAGAGCGTCAGTCCCGCCCGCGCGCCTTTTTTCGGGTTCCACGGGCCTAGAATGTCGAGAGGGTCCTCGATGGTCGAGCCGCCCCAACCCGTGCCCGGCTGCGCGACTTGAAAATAGCGCCCCGGCGTCGAGCGGCGGCCGATGATCTTGATGCCCGTATCCTGCCAGCCGATGACCTTGCCCGCCTGATGCTCGGAGACGACGCCGGTGATATGATCATCCACCACCACGACCTCATCGACCAAACCCTGCCAGCTTGCGGCAAACATCCCGATGGTGGCGGAGCCGCAGCCCACGCGCATCCGCGTCTCGGGCACCCCATCAACAATCGGCGCGGCACCGGCCTCAATCACGACGCTTGAGCCGCCATCCACGGTGATCTCGACGGGCTTTTTGTTGCACAGGTCCATCAGCGCAGCGCAGGTGACGCGCCCCTCGGCCTTGGTGCCGCCGGTCAGGTGATGCACACCGCCAAGGCTCATCATCTGGCTGCCGTATTCGCCGGTTGTCATATGGCCGATGGCCTCGCCACCAACGCGCACCGTGGCCGCCTCAGGGCCCAAAAAACGGTCCGTGTCGATTTTGACCTTCGCACCGCAATAGGAGAAAATCGCCTCGGTCACCACGGTCACCAAATCCGCGTCCGGCACCTCGCGGCTGACGATAAAGGGGGCCGGTTTGAAATCGGGATAGGTCGTGCCCGCGCCCAGAGCCGTGACAAAGCGATCCGGCGCACCCGCCAAAGTGCCATCCCAGTTTTGCCCCAGAAACGGCACCACATCGCGGCCCGCATCGATGGTCCGGTCCAGCACCACCAGCGGGTCGCAGCGGATGATCTTGCCGCCCTCATTGGCATAGCGGTCGCAGGCCCCGGTTTGGCCCTCGGCGACAAAACACATCACGGGGCAGGCGTCGCAGCGGATTTTTTCGGGGCGCGGTTCGGTCATGGGCGCATCGCCGCTTTGATACGGTGGGGCAGGGCGGGCAGCTTCGCGATCCGCGCCCCGCAGGCATGGTGGATCGCGTTGAGGATCGCGGGGGCGGTGGGGATCAGCGCATGCTCGCCCAGACCCTTGGCCCCCAGCGGCCCCTCGGGGTCCGGCTTTTCCACAAAGATCACATCGATTTGCGGCATGTCGCCAATGGTCGGGATCAGATAATCATGCATGTTTTCCGTGCGACCGGGGATGAATTCCTCCATCAGGGCCAGCCCCAAGCCCTGCGCGATGCCGCCGTGGATTTGCCCCTCGGCCAGCACCGGATTAATCACCCGCCCCAGATCATGGGCGGCGGTCATATGGCGGACATGAGCGGTGCCGCGGGTCTTGTGCACCTCAACGCAAGCGATCTGCGCGCCAAAGCCGTATTGCGCATAGGGCACGCCTTGGCCGTTTTCATCAAGGGCGCTGGTGGGCGGATCATAGGTCTCTTCGGCCATGAGCGTGTAGCCGTGGGCATTGGGCGGCAGCTTGGACAGATCCAGCCGGTGGGTTGCGCCGTTATGGGACAGGGAAAGGCCCTTGCCGCTTGTTTTGTCGGTGCTCGTTTTATCGGCACTCGCCTTGATCACCGCATCGCCGCCCAAATTGGCCTGCCGCAAAATCTCGGCCCGCAACGCAAGCCCCGCCGCCTCAGCGGCACGGCCGGTCACAAAGGTCTGGCGCGAGGCGGATGTCTTGCCGCAATCGGGCGTCAGCGCCGTATCCCCGCCCACAAGCGCGATGCTGGCAATCGGCACCCCGAGGCTCTGCGCGAAAATCTGGGTGATCACGGTGTTCGCGCCCTGACCAATATCCGTGGCCCCTTGATGCAGCACGATCTGCCCCGCCGCCGTGACCCCCGCGCGCACGGTCGAGGGGTTGGGCAGCGCCGTGTTCCCGCAGCCGTACCAGCAACTCGCCACGCCAATGCCGCGCAGATAGGGATCGGTGGCGGCCTCTACCCAAGCCTGCG
>CAYLLD010000252.1:0-2883 GCA_964384315.1 uncultured Rhodobacterales bacterium
AACCCATCGGGTGCAGCACGTTAAAGCCCGCCGCCGATTTATACCGCGCGACCACATCGCCCATCGTATAATTGCGGACATGGCCCATGTGGATGCGCCCCGAGGGATAGGGGAACATCTCTAGCACGTAGTATTTGGGGCGGCTCGGGTCGGCCTGTGAGACAAACACCTCGGCAGTGTCCCACGCCTCCTGCCACTTCGGCTCAACGGTACGTGCATTATAACGTGACATGACTTCTCTTTTCGCTCTTATTCGAAATCGCTGGCTTGTGCGGCCGTTTGGCCCCCTGATTTGAGCGTTCCCAAACGAAAACGCAAAAACCAGCCTAGCCGATTCCTCGCTTAGCCGCGAACCGCCATGATCCGCAACTGCCGTGCGCGTGAAAGGATGGCGTTTTCCACGGCGCTTACGGTTTCAAGGGTCGCTGGAATTGCGCCCGCGCCTGATCGGCGAAATACCGCCACATCCAAAGAAGCGGCGTCGAGCGCTGCATCCGAGATCGTGACCCTAGCGCGATAAATTTGTGACGATCCTGCTACACGGCCCCACCCGGTCTGGATGACACCCGCGTGGGGATCTACAAACTCAATGGGGAGTGCGGCAAAACTGTCTAAAGACGCGTTCCATAAGTATTTATTGGCACCGCGAGTCGGGTCACTGGGCGAGATGCCAGCGCCGCAGCCAGCAAGAAGTAGTGCGAGAAAGCCACACACCGTGGATCGAAACGTCAATATAATCATACCCTCCGGAAGAGGCGGTTAACCGCTTATGTGGCAGTCATACCCAAGGAATATAGGGCAAACAAGCGCCTTTGAGCATTGAGCGCGTTAAGCACACTGTGTCGTTGTGGCATCACAGGGGCTAGGTTTTCAAAATCGGTTTTTCGGCGCTCTTGTAATTCATCCCACCACCGTCGAAGGTGAAGTCCTCTTAGCTCGGAACCCCTTTCGGGCGTATGAGGTGCACCTTGACTGTTAATCACGAGGGAAAAACGATGAAAAACGTTCTCTTTACTACTACGGCTGTTGCCGCACTGGCTGTTTCCGGTGCTGCATTCGCTGGCGCCCACGACTCGGGCAACTTCGGAATCTCTGGTTCCACCAATGTTGGCTTCAACGACGATATCGAAAATGGTCTCTTCATTGAGAACGACATCGACGTCAAAGCGTCGGCAGACCTGGGCAATGGTTACTCCATGTCCGCGACTGCTGGTATCGATCTTGAGCTAAGCGAAACAGATGGCAACGACAGCGATGTCGTTACTTTTGAAAACGCTGCCCTGAAAACTCCATTCGGTACATTGTCCTTGGACGATGACATCGACGGCAAAACTGCTGCGGACGAGTTCTATAACGACCGTGATGGCATGGCTATCGACGTTCCTGATGCAGACGGCGACGCCGGCATCAAATGGGTTGGCGATATGGGTGACTTCGGTTACGCAATCTCAACTGGCGATAGCGTTGCTGGTGCCGACGGCACAGGCGAAATCCCAACGAACTTCACAATCGGCGCTGGTGGCACGTTTGGTGCTGCAGAAGTAGGCTTCGGTTATGCTGAAGGCGCTGGCGCTGCTGACGACACAATTGGTGTTTCGGCTGACTTCTCTGTTGGCGATTACGGCATTGGCCTTTCGTTCGCAGACGGCGCAGCAACATCGATCGGTGTTGAAGCTGATGCTGACTTCGGCGACTTTGGCGTAAGCGCGTTTTACGCGGTCAACGACAGCGACGACAAATACGGTGTTGGCGTAACTTACGGCAACGGTCCTTTGTCTTTGAGCACTGAGTTCAACACAGGCGCAGGCGATGTCGAAGACAACATCGTTGTCGAAGTTGAGTACGAAGTTAACGACGATATCACGCTTTACGTTGGTATGGACGACTCCGAAGGACCTGATGATGGTCTTTGGGCTGGCATTAAAACCGACATCAACGACGGTATCTCGGCAACTATCGCTTACGCTGAGTTCGACGAAGCTGGCGACCCAGAGTTCAAGCAGGGTACTTCTGCTTACCTGACAGTTAAGTACTAATCTTCGGATTGGTATTGACCGAATTGGGCGGGCCTTCGGGTCCGCCCTTTTTCTTTGGGGCCACCTGTTTGGCCCCTTTTCATTTGCGGGCACCCATGTGTAAATCCGCCCCATGTCTTTGCCCGATATCACCGCCCGTCTAGAGACCGCAGCCCGCGATGCTGATCGCGATCCTGCTGGGGTGACGCTGATTGCCATCTCAAAGGTGCAGCCCGAGGATCGTGTGGTTTCGGTGCTAGATGCAGGCCAGCGCGTTTTTGGTGAGAACCGCGTGCAAGAGGCGCAGGGGCGCTGGACGCCTTTGACCGCAAGCTACGAGAACATCGATCTGCATTTGGTCGGGCCGCTTCAAAGCAACAAGGTAAAGCCGGCCTTTGATCTGTTTAGCACCATTCACAGCCTAGATCGCGCGAAACTGGCGCGGCGTATGGCCGATGAGGCGCAGGCGCGGGGGCATTGTCCGGCGCTATTTGTGCAGGTGAACACCGGCGAAGAGCCGCAGAAAAGCGGTGTGTTGCCGCGTGAGACCGATGAATTTATCGCTCAGTGCCGCGCTATGGATTTGCCGCTTGCGGGGTTGATGGTGATCCCCCCCGTGAATGAGGAAGGCGCGCTGCATTTCGCGCTTTTGGCCAAGATTGCCGCGCGCAATGGGCTAGAGGGTCTGTCCATGGGCATGAGCGCCGATTTTGAGAAAGCCATCGCCTTTGGGGCCACCCATGTGCGGGTGGGCTCAGCGATTTTCGGGGCGCGCGATCCGGCTAAGGTCTGATGATCACGCGGCTGCGGGGCGTCCAAGTTTCCAACACATAGCGCAAATTAGCGCGAGAAAACGCGACACAGCCCT
>CAYLLD010000253.1:0-2856 GCA_964384315.1 uncultured Rhodobacterales bacterium
GCCATATTGGTCGCGATGGTCACCGCGCCCAATTGACCGGCTTGGGCAACAATCGCCGCCTCTTGCTCGTGGTAGCGCGCGTTCAGCACGTTGTGCTCGACCTCGCGCTTTTTCAGCAGCTCCGAGAGGAATTCCGACTTTTCAATGGATGTCGTACCCACAAGAACCGGCTGGCCCTTTTCTTTGGCCACGGCAATCTCATCGGCGATTGCCTCGTATTTTTCGCCCAAGGTCCGGTAAACGCGGTCGTCCTCTTCGGCGCGGGCAATCGGCAGGTTCGTGGGCACGGCAACCACGCCCAGCCCATAGATCGAGTCGAACTCATCCGCCTCGGTCATCGCCGTGCCGGTCATGCCGCCCAGCTTGTCATAAAGCCGGAAGTAATTCTGGAAAGTCACCGAGGCCAGCGTCACATTCTCGGGCTGAATTTCGCAACCCTCTTTGGCCTCAATCGCCTGATGCAGACCGTCGGACAACCGCCGCCCCGACATCATCCGCCCCGTGAACTCATCGATCAGCATCACCTCACTGTTGCGCACGATGTAGTCTTTGTCGCGCTTGAACAGTTTATGCGCCCGCAGAGCTTGGGTGACGTGATGCACCAGCGTGGCGCTTTCGGGATCATAGAGCGACTGGCCGTCCTCAAGGAAGCCCGCGCCGATCAACTCTTGCTCGACGAACTCATTGCCCTCATCGGTCAGGGTCGTCGAACGGGCCTTTTCGTCGAGCTCATAGTGGCTCTCGTCGAGGCGCGGCACAAAGGCGTCGATCTTGGTGTAAAGATCCGAGCGATCCTCGGAGGGCCCCGAAATGATCAGCGGCGTGCGCGCCTCATCCACGAGGATACTGTCGACCTCATCGACAATCGCGAAATAGTGATCGCGCTGGACCATTTGATCCAGCTCGGACTTCATATTATCGCGCAGATAGTCAAAACCCAGCTCGTTGTTCGTGGCGTAAACCACATCGCAAGCATAGGCGGCCAGCTTGTCCGGCTCGGCCATGCCGGGCACCACAACGCCGGTGCTCAGCCCTAGGGCGGCATAGACCTTGCTCATCCACTCAGCATCGCGTTTGGCCAGATAGTCATTGACCGTCACCACATGCACGCCCCGCTCCGTGAGCGCGTTGAGATACACCGCGAGGGTCGCCATCAGCGTCTTGCCCTCACCGGTTTTCATCTCTGAAATATCGCCTTGGTGCAGGAAAATCCCGCCCATCAGCTGCACATCGAAGGGGCGCAGGCCGAGGCTCCGCTTGGCCGCCTCACGGGCGTTGGCAAAGGCCTCGGGCAGCAAATCATCCAGCGACGCGCCTTCTTTGTGGCGGCGCTTGAACTCTTGCGTCTTCTCGATCAGCCCCGCATCGCTGAGCGCCTCGAACTCGGGCTCAAGCTTATTGATTGCCCCAACAAGAGGGGTTGTGGCTTTGAGTTTCCGGTCGTTGGGCGTTCCGAAAATCTTCTTACCTAGGCTACTGAGACCCAGCATCGTGGCTCCACTTCTCAAACTTCATACGAGCGGCGGCGCCCTATCGCGTCTGCCGATCAAAATCGCTTCACTTGCTTGCTGCCTGCGCCACTTGCGTCTATGCGTGACGCCGAACAGGATCGCACCAAAGAGCCGAATTTCCGACCCACAGGCATGTAAGGGTCAGCTTGGGTGCTGTCAACGCCACCACCATAAGGCAAACCGTCATTGGCTTGCCAAAAAGAGGAAAAAACATGCGGGCCTTCACATTCGCCTCCACCATCTTTGCGGCCACCGTTGCAGCAACCCAGTTTGGCGCCACTGCGCAAGCGCAAACGACGGCACCTGCGACAGCTGAAACGACGTCTGAAACGACTTCTCAAACGGCGCCAGAGACAATGGCAGAGTATGACGCCAGCACCGTGCTAGCGGTGGTCAATGACAAAGCGATCACGCTGGGTCATTTGATCGTGCTGCTTGAGCGTTTGCCCGAGCAGTATCAGACCATGCCCGATGACCGTCTCTTTAAGGGCATGCTCGACCAGCTCGTCGATCAGGCGATCCTCGAAGACGTCGCAAGCGCGCCAGGCACGCCCACAGACACCCGCACCGCGTTGATGCTGGAAAACGAGCGCCGCTCTATCCTGTCGAACCGCCTTGTGGAAACTCTGGCCGCCGTGCCTTTGGATGAGGCTGCGGTTTTGGCGGCCTATGAGACGCAATTTGGGGCCGCCGCCCCGAAAATGGAAAACAACGCCAGCCACATTCTGGTTGCCACCGCCGAAGAGGCAACGGCCATTGTTGCTGAGCTTGGCGCGGGCGCGGATTTCGCGACCCTCGCAGGTGAGAAATCGACCGGGCCTTCGGGTCCAAACGGCGGGTCGCTGGGCTGGTTTGGACCGGGCCAAATGGTTCAGCCCTTCGAAGAGGCCGTGAACGCCCTAGAGGTCGGCGCGATTTCCGAGCCGGTGCAAACCCAGTTCGGCTGGCATGTGATCAAGCTGAACGAGCGCCGCGAAACACCGCCCCCTGCCCTTGAGGATGTGCGCGCCGAACTAGAGCAAGCGCTCCGCGATGAGGCCATCGGTGCCAAGCTCGAAGAGCTGCGCCAAGGCGCAACCGTAGAACGCCTCGATCCGGCCCTGCCGTTTTCGGCGATCCGTGAAGGTGGGCTGCTGGATCAATGACCCAAAAAATCGCGCCGCTCGCACCAAGGGGCGGCTTTCCCAAGCTGCCTGATGTGAGCGGTGTGCGGTTTTCAGCCGTGGCCGCGGGGATCAAATACCAATCCCGCGACGACGTGATGCTGGCCGAAATTGCCCCCGGCGCCTCCGTGGCGGGGGTCTTCACCCCCTCCGCGACCCGCTCAGCGCCAGTGCTGACCTGT
>CAYLLD010000254.1:0-2827 GCA_964384315.1 uncultured Rhodobacterales bacterium
TCGATTTGGACCGCGCAAGATGGCGCATTGATGGCCACGGCGATTTCCGACGATAATTTCATGAGCATTCAAAGCACGACGCTGGTCGAGTTTCGCCTCGAAGAGTAAACTCTACACCTCTAAGGGCGGCCAAACCCGCTGATCCTCTGCATCAATCCACGCCTGCACCCAAGCGGGCAATGCGGGCGACCAATCAGGCACCCCAAAAGCCTCAGACACCTCTTGGGTCGGCACCATTCCGCCCTTACCCACCAAAGCGCAGCGATAAAGAATGTTCGATGCGGCCTCGCCGTCCATTTTCCACATGGATTGCACCACATAAACAAACCGCGCGTCCCGCCCCACGACCTGCGTGGTCTGGCGGAACCGCTCAAAAGTGCGAATGCGCCGCCGATACCGCACGCTGGCCCCCGCCATCGCAAAGCCCCACCGCCGCCGCCGCATCACCCCTAACAGCCCCATGCGCAGCGCCGCCGGAATACGCCCCAGATCATAAAGCGTCAGAACGCGCCCGTTGTTCATCTCAAACTGAAAATCCACATCCCACGGCCAACAGCGGTGATGGCTGACATGCACCTCGTCAATGCCCAGCTTGGGCGCGCGCGCCGCGAGGGCAAGTTCTAGGCCTAGGCGAATAACTGGGTACATCGGCACGCTCCTGATTGCGACATCTGTGGCGATCCTAAGTCGGCATCGCCCCAAATGCATCTATTATGCACCTATCACCTGCAACCCGAACAAGCTTGCGAAACGAGCCGACGCACCCTAACTAAAGCGTGAACAACGTTTGGAGAGACCATGGGCTCGATCGTGGAAATTTTATACATGCTCATCAACCTGATGTGGTGGGTTGTGATCATTCACATCATCATGAGTTGGTTGATCAATTTTCAGGTGCTGAACCTGCAACAGCCCCTCGTCTATCAATTTTGGTCTGGGCTCAATCGCCTGCTAGAGCCGATCTACGGCCCGATCCGCCGCATCCTGCCGGACACGGGCGGCCTCGATCTGGCACCGATGATCCTGATCCTCGGGCTTTATGCGGCCCAGATCGTCCTGCGAAACAACGCTGGTGTCTTTGGATGACACGGGCGCGCATCATCGCGGGACTTTGCGCCGTGATGATCGCGCCACCATCCGCCTTTGGCCTTGAGAATTGCGAGCTGACCCGCGACGAGAATAGCTGCGCGCGCGCGGTCGCTTGTCTTGGCAAGGACCGCTTGTTCCATGGCCGCGCCATTGGCTGGAACGATATGGGCACCTTGGCCGGATCAACCAACGAAGATGCCACATGCACCGGAGAATGGGACGGACGTTACCGCCCCGGTGTGGCAAACCTAACCTGCGACAATGGCATGACCGGGCAGATCGTCTATTTCCAGCAAGACGGGGCAACGGGCACGGTCATCGGCTTTGGCGAGACCAACGACGGCGCTAAAATCAAAGCATGGTCAGGCGAAAACGTCCTGCAATTCTTCTCGGATCAGGGGTTCGAGCCGGGCATGGTGCCCTGTGACAATGGCGCCATACCCATGAGCTGAAGGGGGGCGAACCTGCAAGGCGCGGATCACGCGCTGATTGCCAAACGGCTTTTGACGCATTTGGTTAGATCAAATAAAAAGAGCCGCCAAAGACGAGGGTCAGGGGCGGCTCTTATCATTTGGGTTCAAATGCGAAACCATACACGTTCCGCCAGTTTGGGGGGTGGTGAACCCAAAGTTGAACTGATTCTACAGTTTCAACCTGCAGAATCCAGCATCGACGAAATTTCCCGCAAAATCGGCGGTTTTTCGGCTTTTCTTTACTCTGCAGGCACCTCAAGCGCTGTCTCGCTCAAGGGATGTTCCAGCCGCGACCGCATCTCTTTTGGCGCGATTTGCACGAAATTGGCCAATTCTCGATCCCAATTGCGCAGAATCTCCTGCGCCACCGCTGAGCCGGTCTCTTGGGCGTGGGTTGTCACCAAATCATGCAGCACCTTTTGCCAATGCGCGGTTTCCACCGCCTGCCAATCGAGGCTCTCTGGATTGACCATCGTATCGAATCGCCCATCCGGATCATAGACAAAGGCCATCCCGCCAGTCATCCCCGCGCCAAAGTTGTGACCAACCGGGCCAAGGATCACCGCCATGCCGCCGGTCATATACTCACAACCGTTCGTGCCACAGCCCTCAATCACCACCGTCGCGCCGGAGTTGCGCACACAAAACCGCTCGCCCGCGCGGCCATTGGCGAAGAGCGCGCCATCGGTGGCACCATAAAGCACCGTGTTGCCGATGATCGTATTCTGAGCCGCCACAAGGGGGGTGTTCATCGGCGGTCGCACAACGATGCGCCCCCCAGACAGACCCTTGCCGACGTAGTCATTGGCATCCCCAGTGACCTCAATCTTGATGCCGGGCGCGGCAAAGGCCCCCAGCGATTGACCCGCCGAGCCATGCAGTTTGACCGTCAGATGATCCTGCTGCAGCTCATTGCGCATCCCGAAGCGTTGCACCAGATGGCTCGAGACCCGCGCCCCGATGGTCCGGTCGGTGTTTTGCACCGCATAGCTCAGCTGCATCTTCTCGCCATCGCGGAAGAACGGCTCGGCATCCTTGACGATTTGCGCATCAAGGGTGTCGGGCACGAACTGACGCTCGCGGTTGCGGTCGTATTTGATTTCCGAACGCTCATCGACCGAGATCAACAGCGGGTTCAGATCAAGATCATCAAGATGCGCCGCACCGCGGCTGACCTGCGTCAGCAAATCCGCACGGCCGATCACCTCATCAAGGGACCGCGCACCGATGCTGGCGAGCACTTCGCGCACCTCTTGGGCATAGAA
>CAYLLD010000255.1:0-2729 GCA_964384315.1 uncultured Rhodobacterales bacterium
AAATCACCCAAGCGGCGGTGCGCACCGAGGCGGGCGCGTTCAGCCCCTCAAGCGCCACGCCCATGGCGCCCGTGCGCACAAAGGTCGCGCCAGTGCGGATCAGCCGCCAAAAATTATGCGGGCCTCTCACAGTTTCCAGCCCGAATGGAGCGCCGCCACGCCCATGGTCATATTGCGGTATTTCACCTGCTCAAACCCCGCCGCCCTGATCATATCGGCGAAGCGTTCTTGATGGGGAAACTTGCGGATGCTCTCGACGAGATACTGATAGCTGTCGCGATCCCCCGCGATGGCCTGCCCCATGGGCGGGATCATGTTGAACGAGTAAAGATCGTAGAGCTTTTGCAGCCCCGTCACCGGAATTTGGCTGAACTCCAGCACCATAAACCGCCCGCCAGGACGCAAGACGCGGTAAGCCTCGGCGATGGCCTCTTCGATGCGGGTCACATTGCGGATGCCAAACGAGATCGTATAGGCGTCGAAGCTGTTCGCCTCAAAGGGCAGTGACATGGCATCGCCCGTGACCCAGTCAATCGTCGCGGAATCGCGCGTGTCATCAATCGTCGCGGAATCGCGCGTGGCATTAATCGTGGCAGGATCACGGGCATCCGCCCGTTTGCGCCCCTCCACCAGCATATCGCGGGTCATATCGAGCACGGTCACATGGCCCTCATCCGCAACACGGTCCAAGAACCGAAACGCCACATCGCCAGTGCCGCCCGCCACGTCCAAAAGCCGCATCCCCTTGCGCGGCGCCAGCCAATCCAAGAGCGCGTCCTTCCAGACACGGTGGATCCCAAGGCTCATGGCATCGTTCATCACATCGTATTTCGAGGCCACCGAGGAAAAGACGCCATGGACCATACCGGCCTTGTCGTCTTCGTTCACAGTGCGGTTGCCAAAATGCGTGGTGGGGCGGTCGGATTGGGTCATGGACGGGCCTTTCTGATGCCAGTGTTATAAGATTGATCGCGAAAGATACAATTCCATGGGCATCCGATGGGCGATGTGCCGCATCTTGTGCCCTACTTGTATTGCCTGCGCGACTGCGTAAGGACAGGGCGAGCGATTTGGAGATCACCTGCGGATGCCTGAACTTCCCGAAGTAGAGACCGTGCGGCGGGGGCTGGAGCCCGTGCTTTTGGGCGCGCGACTGGCGGCGGTGGATGTGCGGCGGCCTGACTTGCGCTGGCCCCTGCCCGCGCGGATGGCGCAGCGGCTGACAGGGGCGCAGGTGACGGCGCTGACCCGCCGCTCGAAGTACATTCTGGCGGGGCTCGATACGGGCGAGACGTGGCTCATTCATCTGGGCATGTCGGGGCGGATCACGATCTCGGGGGATGCGCAGGGGCGGTTTCACCGCGAGGTCCTGCCGCTGGAAAAGCACGATCACGTGGTGCTCGATACGGATGCGGGGGTGCGGATCGCCTATAACGACGCGCGGCGGTTCGGGGCGATGGACCTGATTGAGACGAGCGCGCTGGCGGCCCATAAACTGATCGCGGCCATCGGGCCGGAGCCTCTGGGCAACAGCTTTGACGCCCTGACCCTCGTGGGCGCTTTGAAAGGGCGCAAAACCCCGATCAAATCCGCGCTCTTGGATCAACGCACCGTGGCGGGGCTGGGCAATATCTACGTCTGCGAGGCGCTATGGCGCGCCGGAATTTCCCCCAAACGCCTCGCCGGTGACATCTCGCGCCCCCGCATCGAAGCACTGGTGCGCGCCATCAAAGACGTCCTGACCGAGGCCATCGCCGCCGGCGGCTCATCCTTGCGCGACTACCGCCAAGCGGACGGCGAACTGGGCTATTTCCAACACGGTTTCGCCGTCTACGACCGCGCCGATGAGCCATGCCGCTCAGCCGGATGCACCAGCACAATCACCCGCATTGTCCAGTCAGGGCGCTCTAGTTTTTATTGCGAGGCTTGCCAGCGGTAGTCCGGCAGGGATTGTCGCTTTGGCGGTGGGTCAGCTTTGGGGACAGAGCTACCTTTCGCTGCGGTTGCACCAATGTCAGAAATTCGATTTTACGCTGGCTGGCACCACCTACGATAAGTAGGGTTGTGAACAAATCAGGGTGTTCGACGTTGGGTAGGCAAGATGCGTGAAATTTTTGTTGGCATGTGGCAAAATACGCCGATCTGGGTTTGGCCGCTTTTTTTTGTGCTTTTGGCAATCGGGTTGTTCGCCATGAAGACACGAAACAGCTCAATCATTCCTTACTTCTTTTACCCATTGTTCGGACTGACGGCCGCCAACGCTCTTATGAACCTCGGTCATATTCCTGCAAACTGGATTGTTTTTGCTTGTTTTTACCTGATCGGCGCAGTGATGGCGTTTCGTTGGCAAGATGGATTGATCCTTGAAAAACAAGGTTGGACCATGCGTCTTCAAGGTGACAAAATCACGATGTTGATCCTTATGCTGATCTTCTTTTCAAATTTCGTGAATGGTGTATTTGAAGCAGTGGCCACTCAAGTGTCTAGCACATTGCTATACACAGTCATTTTTGCCGGAATTATTGGCCTTTGCTCTGGTAGCTTCTCCGGTCGGGCATTGCGAGTGGTAACACTCGGCAACCGTGCAGCAAAAACGTCCGACTGATATCAAACATTCGATAACCGAGCAGCATTGGTCGACATTTAGGCTCAAACCCGACCTTAAAGCCCCCCCCTCCACTCACCCATCACCAATCAAGCCACGCCCCAGCATAAGGCCACCTCACCCC
>CAYLLD010000256.1:0-2706 GCA_964384315.1 uncultured Rhodobacterales bacterium
GCACCAGCGTTCGGAAGTGGAACCTTTGGACGGCTTTAAACCCGCGCAGCCAGTGGTGTTCTGTGGGTTGTTCCCTGTGGACTCAGCCCAGTTCGAGGATCTGCGCGACGCGATTGACAAGCTGGCCCTGAACGACGCGAGTTTCTCGAACGAGATGGAAACCTCGGCGGCGCTTGGCTTTGGCTTTCGCTGCGGGTTTCTGGGGCTCTTGCACCTAGAGGTGATCCGCGACCGCCTAGAGCGTGAGTATGACATCGACCTGATCACCACCGCACCCAGCGTGATCTACAACATCTATATGAACGACGGCGAGATGATCGAGCTGCACAACCCAGCCGACATGCCCGACGCCACCTATATCGACCACATCGAAGAGCCGCGCATTAAGGCGACCATTCTGGTGCCCGACGAGTTTCTGGGCGACGTGCTAAAGCTGTGCCAAGACCGCCGCGGCATCCAGCTTGACCTAACCTATGCGGGCACGCGGGCGATGGCGGTCTACGATCTGCCGCTCAACGAGGTGGTCTTCGATTTTTACGACCGGCTCAAAAGCGTGACCAAGGGCTACGCCAGCTTTGATTACCAGATGGAAGATTACCGTCAGGATAATCTGGTGAAAATGCAGGTGCTGGTGAACGATGAGCCGGTGGACGCGCTCTCGATGATGGTCCACCGCGACCGTGCCGAGGCGCGGGGCCGTGCGATGTGCGAAAAACTAAAGGGGCTGATCCCGCAGCACCTGTTCAAAATCCCGATCCAAGCGGCCATCGGCGGCCGGATCATCGCCCGCGAGACGATTTCTGCGCTGCGCAAGGATGTGACGGCGAAATGCTACGGCGGCGATGCGACGCGCAAGAAGAAGCTCTTGGAGAAGCAAAAGGCCGGTAAGAAAAAGATGCGCCAGTTCGGGCGGGTGGATATTCCGCAAGAGGCGTTTATTTCGGCGCTTAAGATGGATGAGTGAAACGCCCTAACCTTGGTCAGGGCGCAATCAACGCCTCAGAACAAATTCCCCCCCTCACGCTCAGCCGCTTCGTCGGCAACGATGGCAGCGGCACCTCCGAGGGCGACGGCGCAGCCTGATAGGGTCAAAGCGCCAAGGAACATGAGGGTGATGAGGCGGGTCATGGGTGGTCTCCGGTCGCGCGGGGCGCGGTTGAATTTGCGTGAATTGGCTGTCCATCGCAGGAAACCCTTTAACCCTGCATTAATCAAGCCAAAAGGCGGGGCGCGTAGGTTGCGGGGCCTCCTAGGCGGACCGATGGGCGGAGTTTTGCGAAGCGCTAGCGGATAATTGGGAACAGGCACGCCGATTTCCCCCTTATTTTCTGCGCGCGCCCTCACCATCTAAAAGCCATGAACAGACGTAGCTTTACAAAATTTCTTGCAGCCTTTGGTGCGGCCCCAGCCTTGCCTGCGCTGCCTATGGCGGCCACCGCTGCCCCCATCGACCCGCTGACCATGGGCCTCGCGCGGCATTACGCCCGCGCGCGCGGTGCCATCTCGACCCGCGCACTGGCCGCGCGGCTGGGGGTCAACCAAGCCACCGCCGCCCGTATTGCAGCGCAGATCGGGCTCTCGACGGCGGCTATCACGCGGACCAGTTTGTCATCGGGTGCGCGATCAGGCGCTGCTCGGGGCCTATCCAGTTCACGTCTTACTGACATGATGGACAGCCTGCCAGACGAGGCTCAGCCCGAAGGGCCCGAAGACACCGCCAGCTAACTGTCAAAAACCTATCGCACTCGCGCGGTATCGCCCCGCACAAGGGCGGTTACAGCCCGCGTGATGACAGGCGAAAGGGCGAAAGCCGATGGTTGGGCGCATTTTGGGGCGCATTCTAGGCGGGTTGATTGCCGCGACCTTGCTGCCGCTTATGGGGCGCGGCGCGCATCGACGCCGGCAGCTTTTGCTGATCGCCCTTCTTCACGTCGCTTTGGCGGTTTTTGCATGGCGCGCCGGCATCATGCCCCTCGTGGCCCTGAACCTTGCCCTCGCCGCGATGATCATCACCCGCCTCATCCGGCGCTGGCGCATCATCCATAACTGGAAGCGTCTGGCCGCCAACCATGGCGCCCTGCCGCTCTAGGCACCGTTGTCGCCCTGCCGCCTAGCTGCTAGGCCCCGCGCATTGTGATTTATTTCGACGTTTCCGATCTTTGGGTCATGGCGGGCCGTGGCAAGCAGCCGCGCGGGGTTGAGCGGGTGGTGCTTGAGCTGGCCCATGAGCTGACAACCAGCGGGCGCGCCCGTGCCTTTGTTCAGGATCCCTATGGGGGTAAGTTAAAGCGCGCACCAAGCGATTGGTTTGATGCGGCGCGGCTTTACACTCATGAAAATTGGTCCGGTGTGGCCGACGCGCCCTCGGCCCGCGAGTTGCAAGGGCGGGGGCTGCGGCGGTTTTGGCGGCGGCCAAATTTACCCGATCTTGGGGCCCTGCCGCATGGGGCAGTTATGATTTCGCTGGGCCATCCTGAAACCAGTGTCCGGCTTTCTAACCTCGCGCCCCAAACCCCGCTCGTGGCAATGATCCACGACGTGACCACCGCAAGCGCCAATTTTGGCAAGACCGGCCCCCGCCAAAGGGCGCTGGCCACGGCCACCCGCAGGCTTTGCGCGCAGGCGCAGCGCGTCTTGACCCCCTCGGCGCTGTCGCAAAATCGGCTGGCAGAGCTGACGGGTTTTCACGACGCCCATGTCCTGCCC
>CAYLLD010000257.1:0-2694 GCA_964384315.1 uncultured Rhodobacterales bacterium
CGGCGCAGGGCATTTTCGATTTCACCATGAACGGCCACCGCATTTTGCGCAAGATCGAGCGCAATTCGATGGACCCAAAAACCAACAAGGGCGGCAAGCCGGTGGCCTGCGCCATTCGCGGCACCTGCGCAGGGATCGGCACGGAAATCGCGCTGGCCTGTCACCGCCGCTTTATGGCCGATGGGCGCGGCAAAATCGGTCTGCCGGAAATTCTGGTTGGGCTCTTTCCGGGTGCTGGCGGCACCACGCGCTATTCGCGCATGGTCGGCCCGATGATGGCCGCACCGGTGCTGCTAGAGGGTAAAATGCTCACCCCAGCCAAGGCCAAAGGCGCGCAGCTTATCGATGAGGTTGTCCCTCAGGACGAGTTGGTCAGCGCTGCCAAGGCTTGGGTTTTGGCGGCCAAGGACGCGGATATCATCAAGCCTTGGGATGCCAAGGGGTTCAAATTGCCCGGCGGCGCGCCCTATCATCCGGCCGGTTTCCCGACCTTTGTGGGGGCCTCGGCCATGGTTCACGGCAAGACCCAAGGGGTTTATCCGGCGGCCAAGGCGCTTTTATCCGCGATCTACGAAGGCGCGCTGGTGCCCTTTGATACCGCCCTGAAAATCGAGGCGCGCTGGTTCACTTCGATCATCATGAACCCCACCTCAAGCGCCATGATCCGCTCGCTGTTCATTAACAAACAGGCCCTCGAAAAAGGGGCGGTGCGCCCCGTGGATGTGCCGGATCAATCGGTCAAAAAGGTCGGCGTTTTGGGCGCGGGGATGATGGGCGCGGGGATTGCCTATGTTTCGGCCATGGCGGGCATTGAGGTCGTGCTGATCGACCGCGATCAGGACAGCGCCGACAAAGGCATGGCCACGATCACCGATCTTTTGGACGGCGGGGTCAAACGCAAGAAACTCACCGAAGAGAAAAAGGCGCAGATTGCCGGACGGGTCACCGCGACGCCGGATTATGCGAAACTCGATGGCTGCGATCTGATCGTTGAGGCGGTGTTCGAAGACCCGAGCCTCAAGGCTAAGGTGACCGAACAGGCCGAGGCGGTGATCCCGAAAGATTGCATTTTCGCCACCAATACCTCGACCCTGCCGATCAGCGATCTGGCCAAGGCCAGCAGCCGCCCCGAGAATTTCATCGGCATCCATTTCTTTAGCCCCGTGCATAAAATGATGCTGGTTGAGATCATCAAGGGCCGCGACACCGGCGCGCGCGCCGTGGCCAAGTCGCTCGATTTTGTGCGCCAGATCAAAAAGACCCCGATTGTGGTCAATGACGCGCGGTTCTTCTACGCCAACCGCTGCATCATCCCTTATATCAACGAGGGGGTAATGATGGTCGGTGAGGGTGTTGAGCCTGCGCTGATCGAGAACGCCGCCAAGCAGCTCGGCTTTCCGCTGGGGCCGCTGCAACTCAACGACGAGACCTCCATCGATCTGGGCGTGAAAATCGCCAAGGCCACCAAGGCGGCGATGGGCGATGACTACCCGCAAGCGGCAGCGGCGGCGGATGAGGTGCTCTTTAAGCTCTTTGACGAGGGTCGTTTGGGGCGCAAATCGAGCGCGGGTTATTACGATTACGACGATAAGGGCAAGCGCACGCAGCTTTGGCCCGGCCTGCGGGAAAACTGGCCCAAAAGCGCCGCGCAGCCCGATCTGATCACCGTGCAACACCGCTTGATCCTTGCCCAAGTGCTTGAGGCGGTCAAAGCGCTCGAAGAGGGCGTTTTGAGCGATATTCGCGAGGGCGATGTGGGCGCGATCCTTGGCTGGGGCTTTATGCCGTGGTCCGGCGGGCCGTTTAGCTGGATCGATATGATGGGTCCGGCGCGGGTGGTCGAGATTTGCGAGGGTTTGGCAAAGGACGGCAACACCCGCTTTGCGGCCCCTGCTCTTTTGAAGGATGTGGCCAAAAACGGAGAAACGTTTTATGGTAGGTTTGGGCCAAGTAAAGAAAAGGCCGCCTAACCGCCCTTGTATTTTCTGGGGCTACCGAGAAATTTGCCCTAGGAATTACTTTTACTCATGACCTTTATTGATAAAATCAAACCCTTTCCGCTCCTATTTACTCTAAGCTTGGGGCTTTGCCTTTTCATATATCTATTTACACGCCTTGAGGGCGGCGACGCGCTGACCACAACGGATTTATTTTCCAGACTGGCATTCGCCATCGCAACTGTCTTTTTGTCGGCGGTCAAGCTCGAGGCGACCGGCTTGGCCTTGGCCATGGACCCGCGCCGGTTTAGCGACCACTACTTCGCCCATGGGATGGTGATAGGCTGGCAATATGCCATCATTGTGATTTTGGTCCTATGGCCGAGCATCGCTGACGATCAAGGTGCGGCGGTTAAAATCTTGATATGGCTCGTAGCGGGGCTGTGCTTTGGCATTTTCATGGTCGAGCTTTCCATGCGAAAGCCCCAGCGCATGATCGACAGCCTTGCCGGCAGATATGACACCCAAACGCCCATGACCACAGGAAAAAGGGCGCGTATCTTTTACGTTTTTGTGCCATTATCTGGGCTCGCAGTCATTGGCGGATTACTAGTTTTTCGGGCTGGTACTGGCTGGAATGCAAGCGATCTACTTTGGGCCTTGGTTTTCTTGGGCTACATCGTCTTCACGCCCTTTAATTTTCGGCACAAGGCCACCGAAAACACACTCTTGGGAATTGGTGTTTTTGCGTTGATGA
>CAYLLD010000258.1:0-2688 GCA_964384315.1 uncultured Rhodobacterales bacterium
GATACAGCCCATAGCGATCAGCGCGGCGGTGCCGATGCCAAACTCTTCGCCGCCCATCATCGCCGCGATCACGATATCGCGCCCCGTGCGCAAACCGCCATCGGTGCGCAGGGTCACACGGTCGCGCAGGTTGTTGACCGCGAGGACCTGATGCGCCTCGGTGATCCCCATTTCCCACGGCAGACCCGCATGTTTGATCGAGGTCACTGGGCTCGCGCCAGTGCCGCCATTATGCCCCGAGATCAGGATCACATCGGCCTTGGCCTTGGCCACACCGGCCGCAATCGTGCCAACACCGGACTGAGAGACCAGTTTCACACAGACCTTGGCGCGCGGGTTGATCTGTTTGAGATCATAGATCAGCTGCGCCAAATCCTCGATCGAGTAGATATCGTGGTGCGGCGGCGGGCTGATCAGCGTCACACCGGGGGTCGAATGGCGCAACCGCGCGATCAGCTCGGTCACCTTGATGCCGGGCAACTGACCGCCCTCGCCGGGCTTGGCACCCTGCGCCACCTTGATTTCCAGCTCTTCGCAGTTGTTCAGATATTCCGCCGTCACCCCAAAGCGGCCCGAAGCCACCTGTTTGATCTTGGCCGAGGCATTGTCGCCATTGGCCATAGGATGGAAGTGCGCCGGATCCTCACCGCCCTCGCCGGAATCGGATTTCGCACCGATCCGGTTCATGGCGATATTGAGGGTTTTATGGGCCTCAGGGCTCAGCGCGCCAAGGCTCATACCCGGGGTCACAAAGCGCTTGCGAATGGCGGTGATGCTCTCGACCTCATCGAGGGGCACGGGCTTGAGGCCCTTCTTAAAGCCCAAGAGATCGCGCAGATGCAGCGGTGGCCGCGCCTTCATGGCGTCGGAATATTTCGTCCACATCTCGTAAGAGCCAGAGTTACAGGCCGATTGCAGCATATGCATCGACTGCGCCTCCCAAGCGTGTTTCTCGCCCGAACGCCGCGCCTTGTAGAACCCACCGATGGGCAGGATATTATCCGCCACACCAAAGGCCTGACTGTGGATTTCCTCGACCTTGCTTTGCACGCCGGAAATCCCGATCCCCGAGATACGGCTGAGCATGCCGGGGAAATATTCCGCCACCAGCGCGCGGCTCAGGCCCACGGCCTCAAAGTTCAGACCGCCGCGATAAGACGAAATCACCGAGATGCCCATTTTGGACATGATCTTCAAAAGACCTGCACCGACCGCCTTGGAATAACGGTCCATGGCCGCCTCAAGCGTGCCCTCAAGCAGCCCGCGCTCTAGCCGATCCGCCAGCGTATCCTCGGCCAGATAGGCGTTGACCGTGGTCGCGCCCGAACCGATCAGCACCGCAAAGTAATGCGGGTCGATACATTCCGCCGACCGCACGTTGAGCGAACAGAAGGTCCGCAGACCCTTTTGCGTCAGCCACGCATGAACCGCCGAGGTGACAAGGATCATCGGCATGGCGACGCTCTCGTCATTCACGCCGCGATCACTGAGCACAATGTGATTGGCCCCAGCCCGCACCGCCTCTTCGGCATCGGCGCGCACGTGATGCAGCGCGGTTTTCAGGTCCGTGCCCTTTTTGAAGGTACAAGGAATTTCCGCGACCGCCTTGCCAAAGAACTTGATCAGCGCCTCGATCTGCCCATTGGTCACAAAAGGACTATCAAGGGTCAAAATCTCGGTCTGGCTGTTATCTTCGTCCAGCACGTTCTTGAGATTGCCAAAACGGGTTTTCAGGCTCATCACCCGCTGCTCGCGCAGACTGTCGATGGGCGGGTTGGTGACCTGCGAAAAGTTCTGGCGGAAGAAATGGCTCAGGGGGCGGTAAATATCCGACAGCACCGCCGAGGGGGTGTCATCCCCCATGGACCCGATTGCCTCTTTGCCATCCTCGGCCATAGGCGCGAGGACCATTTCGATTTCCTCAACGGTGTAGCCCGCCGCGATTTGACGCCGACGCAGGTCTTCACCGCCCAGCCGCTGCGGCTTGGCCTCGGCCTCCATGTCATCAAGGGGCACAATCGAGCCAACCCATTCGGAAAACGGCAGCGCCCGCGAGAGTTTATCCTTGATCTCAGTGTCGTGATAAATCTGACCCTTGGCCATATCCACCGCCAGCATCTGCCCCGGCCCCAGCGCGCCTTTTTCGACCACGAGGCTCTCTTCGATAGGCACCATGCCAGTTTCAGACCCTGCAATCACCAAGCCATCGCTGGTGATGACATAACGCATCGGGCGCAGGCCATTGCGATCAAGACCCGCGCACACCCAGCGCCCATCGGTCATCGCCAGCGCGGCGGGACCATCCCAAGGCTCCATGACCGAGTTGCAGTAGGAATACATGTCCTTCCACGCCTGCGGCATGTCCTCGCTGAGATTGGCATAGGCCTCGGGCACCAGCATGGTCTTGGCCATGGGCGCAGAGCGACCGGCGCGGACCATCACTTCAAAGACGCTATCAAGCGCGGCTGAATCCGAGGCACCATGGGCCACGATGGGTTTGATATCATCGGCCAATTCGCCAAAATTCTGGCTAGCCAGCAGGATCTCATGGCTCTTCATCCAGTTGAGATTGCCCTTAAGCGTGTTGATCTCGCCATTATGCGCGAGCATGCGGAAGGGTTGGGCCAGCCACCATTGCGGGAATGTGTTGGTCGAGTAGCGCTGATGGTAGATCGCAAAGGAGGACAC
>CAYLLD010000259.1:0-2684 GCA_964384315.1 uncultured Rhodobacterales bacterium
ATCTGGACGCGGTGCGAGCGATGGGCGCAGAGATTGCCGCGCAGCACGAGCATCTGGATGTGCTGATCAATAACGCTGGGGTGTTCAAAACCAGCGAGCCGCGCAGGCCAGACGGCCTAGACACCCGCTTTGTGGTCAACACGCTGGCCCCTGCGGTGCTCACGGCGCAACTCATGCCGCTCTTGGGCACAAAGGGGCGGGTCATCAATCTCTCATCGGCGGCCCAAGCGCCTATCGATCTGGCTGCGATGCGCGGCGAGCGGGGGCTTGATGACATGGGCGCCTATTCCCAAAGCAAGCTGGCGATCACGATCTGGAGCCAAGAAATGGCCCGCGCGCATCCCGCTGGTCCGGTTTTCGTGGCGGTGAACCCCGGCTCGCTTCTGGCCAGCAAGATGGTCAAAGAGGGTTTTGGCGTGGCGGGCAATGATCTGATGATCGGGGCGGATATTCTGCGCCGCGCGGCCCTGTCGGATGAGTTTGCAGACGCCACCGGTCGCTACTTCGACAATGACGCCGGTGCTTTTGCCCCGCCGCATCCTGCCGCGGGCGATGCCGGACAGGTTGCAGGGGTGATGCAGGTGATTGAGGCGTTAAGCGCGGCTTAAAACGCCAAATCCTCAACCTCGATGCCTGCCTGAAAGCGATAGACCGTCTCGTCCTCGACCGAGAAAATGTTGGTTCGGCCAGCGGCAATCACATCGCTGTCACGACCCTCACGCGGGCCAAGACCGGCCGCAACGAAGCCAAATTCGCCGCCATCAAACTCAAGCTGATAATCGCCAAAAGCGGTGTCGTTGAACTGGAAATTACCGGTAAATCCGGTGGTGGTGCTGGCGACCAAGTTGCCATTGGCCTCATAGAGATTGACCGTCTCGCCCTGCAGGCGTTCATCGGCGCCCGAGTAATAGCCATTGCCGTCCAGATCCTTAAAGACCATGCCGCGCACATCGCCTGTTCGCGCCAGTTCTAGCCCAGCCTGAAGCGCCACAGGCGCAGCGCTATCCACCGTAAATAAGTCTGTGGTGCCCGCAGCGGCATCGGTGACATCGCTATCACGCCCCTCAATCTCGCCTTGATCCGCCGCAACGAAGGACAGGCCATCAACGGCTTCAAAGCCAAGCTGATACTCACCAAAAGCCACGTCACGGAAGTTATAATTGCCCGTGCTGCCGGTTAGCGTCGAGGCAATCACCGCGCCGTCTTGGATCAGATCAACCGCAACGCCCGCAAGTCTGGGGTCGTCGTTTTCATAAGTGCCGTTGCCGTTGGTATCCTCAAAGACGAACCCGCGCAGCAAGCCCTCACCCGCTGTAACTGGCGGCTCGGTTGGCTCTTCAACAGGAGGCTCAACTGGCACAGTCTCATCAACATCGGTGACCTCGACTAGGAACGCGCTGCTAGATGCTGGACTGTTTCCGTCGGTCACCGACACAGCGACCTCATAGGTATTTTGGCCGAAAAAGCCATCATGCGGGGTCTCGAAATCAGGCGCATCGATAAAGCGCAGAACGCCATCCGTACCAATTTCAAATTTTTCCCCATCAATCCCGCCAAAGTTCTCGAAGTCGATGGCATAAGTCAGGTCGTCACCTTCAACATCAATCGCGTTCAGCGAAATCACGTCGGTTTCGTTTTCTTCGACTTTCAACGTTACAGGCGCAAAAATCTCAGGCGATCCATTTTCACCCTCAGGCACTGAAGGCGCCAGATCGGGCGTTTCGCGCAGCGGCTCGTCGGTATTGTACCGCAGGCTCGCCCACATTAAATCGTCGCTTTCGCCATTTGGGCTGCCGACCAGAAAATCAACCGCAAGCGCAGTAACCGCGCCGGTCTCATCCGTTTCAATTTCAAGAATTTCAAAATGCCCAGCGATATCGCTGCGGGCTTGATAGTCGCCATAGAGCGAAAATCCAGGTGCGCCTTCAGACTGAAATGGCGACCCTTCCATGCCCGCGTAAACCCCCGGCGCAAGCGGCGCGCCGTTCGGGGCCACCAGTTCGATGTCAAAAGTTGTCGGTCCATCAACTTTGATAAACAGGGTGTTGTCGAAGCTTTCTGGGAATTCTAGCTGCCAAGGGTAGCCGCCGATCGCCGCGCCATCGGTATCTGAGCGAAAGTTGCCGCCCGCACTTGTGACAAAAAAGCTAAACGGCGCATCGCCTTGCTCGCCAAGGCGCTGCGTGGTGTATTCAATCGGCTCTGCTGTCAGTGCGATTTCCGAGTTGTAGCGGATCGAGCCCCAGTCAAACGCGGCCCCGTCAACCTCGCTGAAATTCACCTCGCCAAACTGAATAAAATCAGCGGCAAAGGACGCGATATCGCCAGTTTCATCATAAGTTGCTTCGAGCACGTTGAATTTTGCGCTCAGCTGGTTGTTGCCGCGCCCGTCGCCGCCAAAGCGGAACCCCGGCTGCGCGGCGCCTTGAAATGGGTAGCGTCCTGCCAATTCATACTCACCAACCGCCAAAACCTCGCCCTCTGGCGCGGCGAATTCCAAATTCCACGACGTTGAGTCTTGGAAGGATTCGGTTTCAAAATTATCAACGTTAAAGAATACGGCGGGCCCAAAATTCGTGACGTCAAAATCCCAGCCTGTGCCGGATGCGGGTGTTATCAGTGTTTCTTCGGCCCCCGAAACATAGGCGTTTGAAGATCCGTTGAAATACAAAGCAGTGGTTGAG
>CAYLLD010000260.1:0-2650 GCA_964384315.1 uncultured Rhodobacterales bacterium
CACCATATTCACCAACCCATTTTTCGGCCTTTTGCGATGTCCGATTATAGACGCAGACTTCATGACCAGCCTTGGCCAAATACCCCGCCATCGGGTAGCCCATGACCCCAAGTCCCAAAAACGTACATTTTGTCATAGAAATGCGCCTCCAACGCCTGCCAACAGTCGCGCAATCGCTCTGCGCAGATTGATGCTTTGGTTTTGGACTGCTAGCAGGTACAGGTCAAGATCGAGACAAGCAGGCGGCTGTGACACGAGTTTTTCGAATATTATTGGTGGTTGTTTTGGCGGTCATCGGGCTGGCGCTTTTGGCGATGGCGCTGACCTATTTTGTGGCCGGGCGATCTCTGCCCGAGTTCGACAAGACCGTTCGCGTGTCTGGAATTTCGGGCGAAGTTGAAATCCTGCGCGACAACCGCGCGATCCCGCATATTTTTGCCGACGAAGAAACCGATATTTTCTACGGGCTGGGCTATGCCCACGCCGAGGATCGTCTGTGGCAGATGCTGATGATGCGGCGCAAAGTTCAGGGCCGTTTGAGCGAGATCTTTGGCGAAGAGACTTTTGAAATCGACCAGCTGATGCGCTCGATGGATCTTTATAACGTGGCGCGCGCTTCGGTGGCGCAGCAATCGGACGAAGGGCGCGCGGTGCTTGAGGCCTATGCCGCAGGGGTCAATGCGCGGCTTAGGTCGATCCGCAACAAGGCGCTTGGTCGCGGCGCGCCTGAACTGTTCCTCTTTTCCAACCAGCTTGCCCCTTGGACCCCCGCCGATACGCTGGCGATCATCCGGCTTTTTGCGCTACAGCTTAACGACAAGGCGCAGGTCGAAGTGCTGCAGGCCCGGTTGAGCCTCGCCCTTGAGCCCGAGCGGCTGCGCGATCTATTCCCCGATGAACAGGGTAAGGCGATCATGGCTTTGCCCGAATTCGCGGCCCTTTTTGAGGACATCCCGCCGCTGCAAACCGCCGCCGACACGGCCGCGCATCCTCTTAGCCCCTTGCCGCAGGCGGGCTACGCAGGGGCATCCAACGCCTTTGCCGCCGCCCCCAATCGCTCTGCGGCAGGTGCCACGCTCTTGGCCACGGACCCGCATTTGCCGCTCAAGGCACCGGGCATGTGGATGCTTGCCCGGCTTGAGCTGGACACAGGTGGTGTCACAGGGGCAACGATCCCGGGCATTCCGGCGGTGATGATCGGGCGCAATGCCCAATTTGGCTGGGGGTTCACCACCTCTTACCTCGATGATCAGGATATTTTCGTTGAAAAGCTGCATCCCGAACGCGACGATGAATACCTCACCCCGCAGGGCTATCAAAAGCTGCAATCGCAGGATTTGGTGATTGAGATTGCCGAGCAGCCGGGCCGGACGATTACGGTACAAAAAACGCGCCACGGCCCGGTGATCCCGCCGCAAGATTTCGGGCTTCAACATGTGTTACCGCCCCGCCATCTGGCCGCCTTGTCTTGGAGCGCGCTCGATCCAGCGGATCGGTCGATTGATGCGTTTTTGGGGCTGATGCGTGCGCAATCGGTGCAGGATGGGCGCGCTGCGGTGCGCCATGCCATGGCCATCAGCTTGGCGTTTGTGATGGCCGATAAATCCCAGATTGCGCTGCAGACCTCGGGCCGGGCGCCCAATCGAGGCACGGCCCATACCTCGCAGGGGCGCGTGCCCGCACCGGGGTGGTTGGCGCAAAATGACTGGCAGGGCTATCTGCCATTTGAGACAAATCCTTTCGTGGAAAACCCACAAAGTGGCGTGATCGCGACCACGAACAACCGACTGACGGATAAGCCCTTCCCGCAGCACTGGAGCTTTGATTACGGCGACGATCAGCGCATTCAACGGGCTGAAAAGATGCTGAACCAGCGTGAGTTTCATACCCTCGACAGCTTTATCGAAATCCAAACCGACACTGTGTCCTCCTCGGCGCGCACGCTGATCCCGCTGATCGCGCAGAACCTGTGGTACTTCGACGAACCGGCGGCTTCGGGCACTGTGGCGCGGCGGCGGCAACAGGCGCTTGAGCTTTTGGCGAATTGGAACGGGGACATGACCGAGCATGACCCCGAGCCGCTGATCTACACCGCTTGGGTGACAGAGCTACAAAAGCGGTTGGTCACCGATGAGTTAAACGTATTGGCCGGGCAGGTGCGCATGGTGCGGCCGCTTTTCATTGAACGGGTGTACCGCGATGTAAACGGCGCGGGGATTTGGTGCGATGTCGCGCCGACCCAGCGCGTGGAAACCTGTGAAGAGATCTCAAAATCTACACTGGATGCCGCGCTTTTGGCGCTCTCGGAACGCTATGGCAACCGGATCGAAAGCTGGCGCTGGGGCAGCGCCCACCAAGCGGTGCATCATCACGAAGTTTTGGGAACGATCCCGCTGTTGTCGTGGTTCGTGAACATCCGCCACGACACCCCCGGCGGCGATAACACGCTTTTGCGCGGCGTCACCCGTGGCATCGGGCGCGAACCGTTTTTGAACATCCACGCCTCGGGCTTTCGCGCTGTCTACGACTTTTCCGACCCCGAGGCTTCGGTCTTTATCATCGCCACAGGCCAATCGGGCCACTTCCTGTCGCGCTATTACGACGATCAAGCCCAGCTATGGCGGCGCGGGGAATACATCCCCATGACCCT
>CAYLLD010000261.1:0-2646 GCA_964384315.1 uncultured Rhodobacterales bacterium
TGATGCTTGTCGACCTTCATGCCGATGCGCTTCATGGTCGAGAGCATTTCCGAGCGGATGTCTTGCGCCGCATCGGTTGGGTTCACGGGGAAGTAACCGCCCTTAACGCCGGGACGATGGCCCATGTTGCCCATCTCGTATTCGGTGTCTGTGTTCCAAGACGCGTCCGCTGCATCAACTTCGTAGCCAACTTTGTTGATCGAGTTCGAGAACCGAACGTCATCAAACAAGAAGAACTCAGCCTCGGGGCCCCAGTAGGACGTGTCGCCGATACCTGTTGATTTCAGGTAGGCTTCCGCGCGCTCTGCGGTCGAACGTGGGCAACGGTCGTAGCTTTCGCCCGTGTCTGGCTCAACAACCGAGCAATGCACGGCGATTGTTTTTTCTGCGTAGAAAGGGTCGGCATAAACAGACGCCGGATCGGGCATCAGTTTCATGTCAGACTCTTCGATGGATTTCCAACCTGCGATCGACGAGCCGTCGAACATAAAGCCTTCTTCCATGAAATCTTCGTCAACCTGATCGGACATAACCGTCACGTGCTGCAACTTGCCGCGCGGATCGGTAAAGCGAATATCGACGTATTCGACTTCATCGTCCTTGATCTGTTTCACAATGTCTTTTGCTGTGGTCATCTGGTGTGTTCCTCTATCTCTTGGGCGGCGTTGTTACGCCGGAACTTTTAAGGCAAGGCTCAGGGCGCCGCAATGAGTTTGGGCGCCCGAGCCGAAAGCACGCATAGCGCTTAAAGCGCTTCGGAGCCTTCTTCGCCTGTGCGAATGCGAATGGCTTGTCCCACATCCGAGATAAAGATTTTACCGTCGCCAATTTTGCCAGTTTTGGCTGCGTTCACGATGGCTTCGACCGCCGCGTCCACTTGGTCAGCATCGAGAACGACCTCGATTTTTACCTTTGGCAGGAAATCCACCACATATTCAGCGCCGCGGTATAGTTCGGTGTGCCCTTTTTGGCGGCCAAACCCTTTGGCTTCGATCACGGACAGCCCTTGTACGCCAACTTCTTGCAGCGCTTCTTTGACTTCATCCAATTTGAAAGGCTTAATGATCGCCTCAATCTTTTTCATGTCGACCTCCGACGAAAGTTTAGTTGTCTTCGAGATGTAAGAGCTTGGGGTCACGCGGCCTTGAGGTGCAATTTTAGCCCCCGGCTACTCATGGGATGGTGTAGTCGATTCACCGCAGACCGCCTAATTTTGCGGCGCAGTGATTAAAAAATAGGCAATTTGAAAACAAGAGCGTGGCTCTATTCGCCGGTCCAAACCGGATCACGCTTTTCCGCAAAGGCCGCAAAGCCCTCAAGCATGTCCTTTGAACCATAAAGGCGGTCCACGGTCGGTAGCTGACGACTGGTGATTCTATCCAACGCCGGCTGGAATTTCATATCCTCCGCCTCGCGCACCACCTCTTTGATCGCCGCAAAGACCAAAGGCGGCCCGCTTTCAAGGTGCCGCGCCATATCCCAAGCCTCCGCCATCAGGGTCTCGGGCTTGCAGATGCGGTTCACAAACCCCCAGCGGTGCGCCTCTTCGGCATCCAGCCAGCGCCCAGTAAAGAGCATTTCCATCGCTATATGATAGGGGATGCGCTTGGGCAATTTGATCGAGGCCGCATCGGCCACGGTGCCCGAGCGGATTTCGGGCAGGGCGAAACTGGCGTGATCCGCCGCTAGAATAATATCCGCGCTCAGGGCCAATTCCAGCCCGCCGCCGCAGCAAATCCCGTTGATCGCTGCAATCACCGGCTTGTTGAGATTTGGCAATTCTTGCAGCCCTCCAAAGCCGCCGATGCCGTAATCGCCGTCTACCTCATCACCCTCCGCCGCGGCCTTGAGATCCCAGCCGGGGCAGAAAAATTTTGCACCCGCCCCCGTGATAATCGCCACGCGCAGCGCCGGATCATCGCGAAATTCCGCAAAAACCGCGCCCATCTGTCGGCTCGTGGCCAGATCAATGGCGTTGGCCTTGGGCCGATCCAAAGTCACCTCTAAAATACCACCCTCGCGGCGGGTCTTAATCGGGGTATCACTCATAGCGGGTCCATTCGTATCAAGGCGTCGGCGACGATTGCGGCTGTTGGGGTGCAGATGACCGGATTGATCTCGACCTCTTCGATGCGCGCGGCCTGTTCGCCCACAAAGCGCTGCACCCCCATGATTACGTCTAGCAAAGCGCTTAGGGCAATGGGCGGTTTGCCACGATAGCCTTGCAGAATTGGCGCGATTTTCAAGCTTGCGAGGGCGGTTTCAATCTCTTGGCGGCTGGCGGGCAGCAAAAGATGCGCGGTGTCGCGAAAAATCTCGGTGTGAATGCCCCCTGCGCCAAGGGTCAGCACAAACCCATGGGCCGGATCGCGCAAAACGCTAAGCAGCAATTCCGCCTGCGCCCCCTCGATCATATCTTCGATCAGCACGGGCCAGCCGATGTCTTGGGCCGTGGCGGCGGCAGATTTGGCATCAAGGTTCAGGCGCACACCGCCCAGTTCAGACTTATGCGCCGCGCCGGTGGACTTCACGACGAAGGGGCCAGCGCGCCCCGCGATAAACGCGGTCAGTTCCGCCAGATCATGGGCCAGCGTATTGGGCGTCACCTCAGCAAAATCCGCCAAAAGCGCCTTGGCGGCATGTTCG
>CAYLLD010000262.1:0-2592 GCA_964384315.1 uncultured Rhodobacterales bacterium
GGGGATGATGCGACCACATTGCCAGTGGGGATGGAGCCTCCTGTTCATTGGTGGGACCCTGATAGTGGAACCAACTATGTCGATGAATACGACAAGTGGCGCAAAGCCACCTACCCAGACCTATCCCCCGACTAACCGCGCCCAGCGAGGCGCCTTACCCCAGCCACGCCAGCACATCGCTTTGCTTGCCACGGCTCACGGGCACCTGTCGTCCGTCGTGTAGGATCACCTCATAGCGGCCATCGGCGCGGGCCAGCCGCGCCACCGCCGCCCGCGCGACCCACCATGAGCGGTGGGTTTGCATGCCGTTCGTCGTGCCCGCCTCGTCAATCGCATCGGCGAGGCGCATCAGCAGCAGCTCTTGGCCGTGGCTGGTGACAACCTCGACGTAGTGATCTTGGGATTGCAGCGACATGAGCGCGCCACGGTTTGCGGGGGTCAGGCGGGTTTGCAGGCGGTTCGGTGTGGTGGGTTCGGCCTGTGGTACCCGCCCGCCCTCTGCATCGCGGCGCGCCAGATAGATCAGCCCTGAGACGCAGATGGAAATCAGCACGCATTGGGCCATGAGCCGCAAGAGGTGGTCCAGCCGGATCTCATCAATCCCCGCAATGCCCACGTTGATCGCAAAGACGATGACACCGATGAACGGCCCTGCGATTAGCCCGGCGGTCAGATGCGCCATCAGCGGGGGCAGGCGGGGGTTGGTTTGGGTGAGGGCGGTGCCCAAGCTGCGCACGGTGACGTATCCAAAGGCAAAGGTGATCGCGGCGACCCCGGCCCAATAGACCAGCCGCTCGGCGTCCGAGAATTGGCGGTCCGTGTCAAAGGGGGCCGAGACGGTCAGCATGGTCACGACGCAGGCAAAGCCGATCCAGAACGGCGCGCGGCGCACCAGCCCCTGCAATTCACGCATCGCGAGATGCAAGGGGCGGTCTTTGGCGAAGTTTTTGCTGTCATTCATGCAGGTAGGCTCGACGTTGCAGGGCTTTGTGGGGATGGTGCGCCAAGATTTAGCATGGCGGTGACAGATGGCAAATGAGGTGAGTGATGGGGTTGATTGATATTAGAGCCTGGACCGAGGAGCCGCTGATTATTCAGCTGCATGTGGTGGTGGCGCTTTTGGGGGTCGTCCTTGGCGGCTACACGATGCTGGCGCGCAAAGGGACGGCGCGGCACAAGGCGATGGGGCGGGTCTTTGGGGCGCTGGCACTGGCGACGGCGGGGACGTCGCTGTTTATTCACGAGATCCAAGTTTGGGGAATTTGGAGCCCGATCCATCTGCTCTCGGTCCTGACGATTTTTCTGATTTGGCGCGGGGTGGTGATGATCCGGCGCGGCAATGTTGCGACCCACGAACGGATTATGGTCACGACCTATCTGAGCGGGTTTATCGTGGCCGGTTCGTTTGCGCTTTTGCCGGGGCGCATGTCCTACGAGGTGTTTTTGGAGGGCGCTTTTGAGCGGCTCACGGGCAGTATGGTGGCGGCAGAGCGGCTGGCTTGGGTCCTTCCGGCGCTTGCGATCCCCTTTGCGATTTGGGTGTTGGCCAAGGGATATCGCCGCCATCAGACTAGGGCGTCACACTAGGGCGTCACACTAGGGCATCGTAGGCGGTGACCAGCGCGGTGGCCAGTTTTGCCACCTCGGCGGCGCTGCGGCCCGGTTTATAGAGCGCCGAGCCGATGCCGAACCCGTTCGCGCCCGCCGCGCGCCATTCGCCAAGATTGTCTGCGTTGGTCCCCCCGACGGCGAAGACTTGGGTGGCGGGGGGCAGCACCGCGCGGATTGCTTTGACGCCCGTGGTGCCCATCAGCTCGGCAGGAAAGATTTTCAGCCCGTCGGCCCCCTGCCTCCAGTGCCGCAAAGCACTCGGTCGGGGTGAAGACGCCCGGATAGCTGGCGAGGCCCAGCCGTTTGGTTTCGGCGATCACGGCGGGGTTCGCGTTGGGCGAGACGATGAGCCCCGCGCCAGTGTCCGCGACCGCGCGCACGTCCTCGGCGCTCAGCACCGTGCCCGCGCCCAGTTGCGCTTGGCCGTCGAAGCTTTTGACAAGCCGCGCGATGCTCTCCAGCGGTTCGGGCGAGTTCAGCGGCACCTCGATGCGGGTGATCCCTGCGGTGATCAGCGCCGCCCCGATGGCCTCGACCTCGCTGGGTGTGACCCCGCGCAAAATGGCGATGATCTGTCTCATGTCTGCTCCTTTGCGAGGGCGCGCTGGGCCATGGCAAGCCCTGCGAGGGTCAATCCGGTTTCGGGGATGATTGGGGCGGTTTGGCCGATGAGCGCCAGAGCGTTTTGGTAGGCGCTGGCCATTTGGCCGCTGCCGATGATGCGCAGGGATTTGTCGGTGAGCAGGGGGCGGATATGGGCCAGCTCTACCCCGATTAAGCGGCCCGAGAGCGCGGATTTGGCTGAGGGGGCGGTGGCGCGGCCCACCAGACCGGCGGCGCGGAGCGAAAACAATGTACCAGTGGCGGCGGCGGGATTATCCAAAGCCGCGTGCAGGTTGGCGGCGAAAATCGCCTCGTCCCATGTTTCGTCCATCGAGTGGCGCAGGATCGATTGGCGGGCCAGCAGGGCGAACATCTCGC
>CAYLLD010000263.1:0-2561 GCA_964384315.1 uncultured Rhodobacterales bacterium
CGACCTCTTCGCCGATCCAACGCGCCTCTTCCTCGCCGTCCCAATGGCCGATCAGCCGGACCTTTTCGCCCTCGTCGACCTCGGTCCACAAGGTCTTGCCAAGGCGGCTTTTGTTGCCCGCGATCACCGATGAGGCCGCGCCCAAAATATGCGGGGTCGAGCGATAGTTCTGCTCTAGACGGACGACCACCGCCCCCGGAAAATCCTTTTCGAAGCGCAGAATATTCCCCACCTCCGCGCCGCGCCAGCCGTAGATCGACTGATCGTCATCGCCCACGACGCAGATGTTTTTATGCTCTGCCGCCAAGAGCCGCAGCCACAAATATTGGGCGACATTGGTGTCCTGATACTCATCGACCAGAATATAGCGGAACCAGTTTTGGTATTTCGCCAGCACATCAGGGTTGTCTTGGAAAATCTTCACCACATGCAGCAAAAGATCGCCAAAATCGCAGGCGTTCAGCGTCTTGAGCCGCTCTTGATAGGCCGCATAAAGCGCGCTGCCCATGGCGTTATACTGCCCGCTTTCGTTCGCAGGCACCTGATCCGGCGTCCACGCGCGGTTCTTCCAGCGGTCGATCAGGTTGAGCAAGAGCCGCGCGGGCCAGCGTTTTTCGTCGATCTGCTCGGCTTGGATCAGCTGTTTCAAAAGCCGCAGCTGGTCGTCGGTGTCCAAAATGGTGAAGTTCGATTTGAGATCCACCAGCTCCGCATGGCGGCGCAGCAGCTTCACGCAAAGCGAGTGGAACGTCCCAAGCCACGGCATCCCCTCGATCACGCCGCCCACCAGCCCGCCAACCCGCGTCTTCATCTCGCGCGCGGCCTTGTTGGTGAAGGTCACGCAGAGGATTTCATTGGGCCGCGCCGTGCCCGTATGGATCAGATGCGCCACCCGCGTGGTCAGGGCTTTGGTCTTGCCGGTGCCCGCGCCCGCGAGGACCAGAACAGGGCCGGACAGGGCATCAACCGCCGCCCGTTGATCGGGGTTGAGCCCGTCCAAATAGGGCGCACCGCGCGCCGCCATAGCCCGCGCGGCCAAGCCACCGCTGGGCTTGGGGGCAGGCTTGCTCACGGCGGCATCAAATGCCTCTGCCTCGTCAAAATCATTCATGAGGCCCATAGTATATCGTGTGCGGTAAAAACGAAACCCATGTTCTTGGAATGTTCGAGGCCTGATTTCGGGGTTTTTCAAAGTTGCGCCGCCGCTGGCACCGATTTTTCTTGTGGCGCCCCCCGTTAGCCGCTTTTTTGGGCGGACCCGTCAGTGAAGGTCTCAGCTATGCCCATCAACATCCACGACTATCCCGCCATTTCCGACCTGCGCGCGCGGGCGCGGCGGCGGATGCCGCATTTTGCGTGGGAGTATCTCGAAAGCGGCACCGGCACGGATAGGGCGGTGGCGCGCAATCGTGAAGCGCTTGACCAAGTGACGATGATCCCCAAGGCGCTTTATGGAAAATACGCGCCGCAACTGGGCGTGAATTTTCTGGGGCAGGACTATGCCATGCCCATCGGCATCGCGCCGGTTGGTGGCACCTCGGTGATTTGGCCGGGGGCCGAGAAAATGCTGGCCCATGTGGCGGCGCAAGAGCGGGTGCCCGTGGGGCTCTCGACCGTGGCCACCCAGACCCCCGAGGTGATTGGGCCGATTGCAGGGGATATGGGCTGGTTCCAGCTTTATCCCTTGGGGGCGGATGGTGCCCAAGAGGATATTTTGCGCCGCGCGGCGGCTGCGGGGTTCGAAACCCTCGTGCTCACCGTCGATGTGCCGATCAATTCGCGGCGCGAGCGGCAGCGGCGCGCGGGGTTTAACGTGCCGCCCAAACTGGGCGCGCGGATGCTGGCGCAGGTCGCCACCAGCCCGTCTTGGGCGCTGGGGACGCTGAAAAACGGCCAGCCTCGGGCGCGGCTTTTGGAGGATTATGCCGACAGTAAAAATGTCGCCGATGTGGCCAAACGCCTGAGCGCGGATATGCGGCCCAACCCCGATTGGTCGATCATCAAAGAGATCAGGGATCAGTGGAAGGGGCGTTTCATCGTCAAGGGGATTTGCCGCGGCGAGGATGCCAAGCGGTTGGCGGATGAGGGCGTGGACGCGGTTTGGGTCTCAACCCACGGCGGGCGGCAGCTTGATGCGGCCCCTGGTGCAATTTCGATCCTGCCAAAGGTGCGCGAGGCGGTTGGACAGCACTGTCCACTGATTTTTGACAGCGGTGTACAATCGGGCCTCGACGTGGCGCGGGCGCTGGCGCTGGGGGCGGATTTTGTATTTGCCGGACGGGCGTTTTTATATGGCGCGGCGGCCTTTGGCCAAGAGGGCGTGGCCCATGCGTTGACGATCCTCAAAGATGATCTGGCCAATGTGATGGGGCAGCTTGGGGCGAACTCGCTCGAAGACCTGCGCGGGGCCGCAAAATTTGAATGGGAAAAATCGGAATAGGGAAAATTCGAATAATATGACGCATTTTTCCCTTGAACGCGGCGGCGTAAGGCGTATACGTCGCCCCCTACCCAATGGATGCGGGCGTAGCTCAGGGGTAGAGCGAAACCTTGCCAAGGTT
>CAYLLD010000264.1:0-2532 GCA_964384315.1 uncultured Rhodobacterales bacterium
GGCGACGAACCGTCAGATGGCAGATATGATGGAAAAGCACGAAGATCACATGGTCTTTGCCCGCAAGGTTCTCGAAGAGAAATCCAAAGCGGATGAGCGTTTCGCGCGGCGGTTCCAAAAGATCGTCGAGCAGCACGACAAGAACCTATATGGGGCGGAAAGCTGAGCCCCTTTTGGGAATATAATCGCCCCTTTTGCGAGCCCAATCAAACACCTGCCCCTTGCGATCACCATCGCGGGGGACAGGCCCCATTAAGCCGCCCAAAAACAAGTCTTTTTGATGCCCAAATCTGACCTCGATCAAGACCATACCGCCCTGCCCGATTGGGCTGCTGTGCGCCGCTATTTTGCCAAGTTCGAAGGGATCATCGGCCATGCCAAGGATGTGGCCGGAACCATACCGCGGCGCGGCAAGCTGGCGGGGGCCGAGCTTGCGATCATTGAGGATTATCTGAGCCGCTTGAACCGCACGTTCCAAGCGCTGTCCTATAAACATATGTTCGCAGGTCGTGATGACGCGGTGCGGCTTGACCCCATGGAAATCGACCGACGCGAGAGCGGCTTTCCGGTCTATTCCGAGCTGTTGCAAATGGCCAATGACGCGTTGCAGGCGGACAAGCGGCTGAGCGGGCTGCCTGAAACCGAAGAGCTAAAGGCCGCGATGGTGCGCCATGTGCTTGGCGAGGGCGAGACCCCGAAAAAGCTGCATTTCACCATGAGCCAGCGGCTGTATTACCAATCGCTGGCCACGGGCGGGCTGTTTCTGCCGCAAAATGACCCTGAGGCGGTGCTTTTGTCCGATAGAGGCAAAAGTGGTCGTATGCGCTGGCTCATTCACTGGGCGGTTTACGACAGTCAAATGAACATCCCCTCGATCTATCTGGCCATCGTCGAGGACAGTGGGCGCACGCCGCTTTTAAAGGACAATAGCCGCTGGCCCGCCTTGCAGTCGCATCTGATGGCGCAATCCGTGGGCGCGCTGAAGATGGTGACCATCGGGCACGGGCTCGACACGGATTTCGACGATCTGCACCCGAAATTCGTGCGCCGGATGCACATTGGTCCGATGTATAGCCACACCTTTACCACCCAGACCGGCCCGCTGCGCGATGTGCTGGCCGAGGCTTCGGGCAAACCGGGGCTGGACTGGGCGCTGGCTTGGACCACCGAGACGCTGATCTCGGGCGACACCCGCGAGGAGAAATCCGGCTGGTTCGGCACTGTGGATCGCGAGGTTTTCAAGCTGGAAAAAGACCTGCTGGATGATGAGACGCCGGGGGCCACCAAGGTCGAGCATTCGCTGATCCTGCCCGAGCGGGCCTACCAAGTGCTGCGCCACCGCGACCCGCGCGGGCTGCGACGGGTGAAACGCTATGTGGTGGGCGAAAACGGCAAGGTTTTGAGCGGCGTTTAGCGCGATAATTTAAGCCAAAGGGGGAGTATCATGACCCAAACCAACGACCTGATGGAAATTTCCGACGCGCAGCTGCGCGAGAAATACGCGCTCGCCATGGCGATGCTCGATGGGTTTGACCACGCGCCCCGCATCGGCAAACCCAAAGACGCGACGCCCACCGAGCGCTCGCCCGGTGTTGGGCTGTCCCGCCGCCGGTTCAGATCAACCACCCCCGGTTTGGTCGCGCGGCAAAGCGCCAAGCCCGAGGGTGTGAACCTGATGGAGGCGGTGCATGGCGCCGATGAAAGCGATCCGCTGGCCTCGCCGGTGCAGGCCGCCGTGCTGCGCTCGTTGCGCCGTGCGATTTCAATGGCGATGGTCGTCAGCGATCTTTACGCCGAGGGCACGCCCCTGTCGGACATGCTGCGCGCCAATAAAGAGGGGCGGCTGGAAAGCGCGCGCGGGCCCGAATTTACCAATCTTTTGGCCGCGCAATCCCTCATCGCCATGCATGTCTTCGCCAATATGACGAGCTTTTTGCTCGCAGGCCAAGAGGCCACGGGCGAGCAGGACATCGGCGAGGTAGAGGAAATCCTGACCGATAACGTGCAACTGGCCCTGCATGGCTGCCTGTGGGAGCTGGACCAAGACCTCGCCGCCTTTGCCCATGACGAGACCAAGCTGATCCTGACCATCCGCGCCTATTGCGAAAAGCTGATGGAAAAACTCGGCGCGCGGGCCTCAACCGCGCCGGGCCTAGAGGCCTTCACCACGCGGGCCTATCGCATCGCCGAGGATGATTTCACCGTTGAGGGCTTTAGCCCCGCCGCCAAGGCGCGCTCGACGACCCTGACCATGAGCTTCAAAAAGCCCAATGAGGTCGTGGGCAATCACATCGCGAAATACCAGTGCCTGAAGCTGGCCAAGATGCTGATGGCCTATGATTTTGACCGGCGGCTGAACCCCTTTGTCGATCTGGGCGGCTTTATCTGGACCTTTATGGGCGATGGCAAACCGGGGACTGGGAAGACGACGCTGATCCAGATGATGGCGGGGCTGTTGAACGATTATTGCCAAGTGGCGGGCTACCCGTTTCGCTATGCCAACCTCTCGACGGACAGTATCGACAGCTATCA
>CAYLLD010000265.1:0-2530 GCA_964384315.1 uncultured Rhodobacterales bacterium
GATGATAATTTCTGGATGATGGGGCCGACGGGGCCATGCGGGCCGTCGAGCGAGATTTTCTACGATCATGGTCCCGAGATTTGGGGCGGCCCTCCGGGGTCTCCCGAAGAGGACGGTGATCGGTTCATCGAGATTTGGAACCTCGTGTTCATGCAGCACGAGCGCCATGAAAACGGTCCTCAGACGGATTTGCCCAAACCTTCGATTGACACGGGCATGGGGATGGAGCGCTTTGGTGCGCTCTTGCAAAAGGGCAGTCATGATGTGTTCGAGACGGACACCATGCGCACCCTGATTGAGGCCTCGGCCCATGCCACCTCGACGGATGTCAGCGGCGATCACAATGTGCATCACCGCGTGATTGCTGACCATCTGCGCTCGTCGTCGTTCCTTGTGGCCGAAGGCGTGTTGCCCTCGAACGAGGGCCGCGGTTATGTGCTGCGCCGGATCATGCGCCGCGCCATGCGTCACGCCCATCTGCTGGGCACCAAAGATCCGGTGATGCACCGGCTGGTCAGCACGCTGGTGCAGGAAATGGGGCAGGCCTATCCCGAACTGGTGCAGGGCCAAGCCCTGATCACCGAGACGCTGGAACACGAAGAGACGCGGTTCAAGGCGACGTTGGAGCGCGGCCTTAAACTCTTGGATGATGAGCTGGACGGGGTCAGCGGCAAGTCACTGGCTGGCGCCACGGCGTTTAAGCTTTACGACACTTATGGCTTCCCCCTCGATTTGACCCAAGATGCCCTGCGCGAGCGTGGCATGGAGGTCGATGTTGCGGGTTTTGAGGCCGCAATGGCCGAGCAAAAGGCCAAAGCGCGGGCGGCTTGGACCGGTTCCGGCGATGCGGCGACGGACAAGATTTGGTTCGAATTGGCCTCTTCGCAAGGGGCGACCGAGTTTCTGGGCTATGAGCGCGAGCGGGCCGAGGGTCTGGTTGCGGCGATTGTCATGGATGGCGCGCAGGTGGATGAGGCCCCTGCTGGGGCGCAGGTTTCTGTGGTGCTCAATCAGACCCCGTTTTACGCCGAGTCCGGTGGCCAGTTGGGTGATCATGGCGTGATGCGGGCGGGGGATGTGAGCCTCACCGTGACCAATGCGCGCAAGTTTGAGGGCATGTTTATCCACGAAGGCACGGTTGCGGGCGGCACGCTTAAACGCGGCGATGCGGTGGAGGCCGAGGTCGATGGGCCGCGCCGCAGCGCGATCCGCGCCAATCACTCGGCGACCCATCTGGTTCATGAGGCGCTGCGCCGGTCTTTGGGCGAGCATGTGGCCCAGCGCGGCTCGATGGTCTCGCCTGAACGGCTGCGGTTCGATTTCGCGCATAACAAGGCGATGGCCCCCGAACAGATCACCACCGTTGAGCGCGAGGTGAACGAGTTTATCCGGCAAAACACCGCCGTTGAGACCCGCGTGATGTCGATTGACGACGCGCAAGGTCTGGGCGCGCGGGCGCTGTTTGGCGAGAAATACGGCGACGAAGTGCGGGTGGTCTCTATGGGCAATCTCGCGGGTTCGGGTCTTGGGGCTGGCGGCGATACCTATTCGCTAGAGCTTTGCGGCGGCACCCATGTGGCGCGCACCGGTGATATCGGCATGTTCAAACTGGTCTCCGAGAGCGCCTCTGCTTCGGGGGTGCGCCGGATCGAGGCGCTCACTGGCGCGGCGGCGGTGGGTCACGTCGAAAGCGCCGAGGCGGTGCTGGCGCAAACGGCCGCAGCGCTCAAAACCAACCCCGCCGAGATCGGCGCGCGGGTGGCGGCGCTTTTGGACGAACGCAAAGCGCTACAAAGCCAGATCGCTGACCTGAAAAAGACCATTGCTATGGGCGGCAGCGCTGATGCGGATGCGCCCGAGGCTGAGGATGTAGGTGGCACGCCGTTTTTGTCCCAAGTGCTCACGGGGGTGTCCGGCAAGGATTTGCGCGGGCTCATTGATGCCCATAAAACGCGGCTTGGCAGCGGTGTTGTGCTGTTGATTGCCGACAGCGATGGCAAGGCGGCGGTGGCTGCGGGTGTGACCGATGATCTGACCGGCAAAATCTCTGCGGTCGATGTGGTGCGCGCGGCCGCTGAGGCTTTGGGCGGCAAGGGCGGCGGCGGCAGGCCTGATATGGCCCAAGCAGGCGGAGCAAGCGCAGAAAACTCAGCCGGTGCAATCGCGGCGGCACGCAGCGTTTTGGAAGGATAACTCGATGACGGTTTACGCGATGGTGCACGTCGAAGTGCGCGACGATGAGGCCTATGGGCGCTATGCGGCGATTGCGGGGCCTGCGGTGGCGCAATACGGCGGCGAGTTTTTGGCGCGCGGCGGCGAGACGATCACGCGCGAAGGCCGCGCTTGGCCGCGCAATGTGCTGATCCGCTTTCCGGATATGGCCACGGCGCAGGCGTTTTACGATGGGCCGGAGTACCAAGAGGCGCTCTCGCACGCGCTGCCGGTTTCGGATCGCAATTATATGTTTGTCGAGGGCATTTGAGCCCTCGCCATTATAAAAGCGGGCATTTGAGCCCTCGCCATTATAAAA
>CAYLLD010000266.1:0-2509 GCA_964384315.1 uncultured Rhodobacterales bacterium
CCCGATGTAACAATCGTATCGGGAAGTTCATTTGCCCGTGAGCCGCAAGAAATGCCACAAGACCCCTGGTCAATTTCAGGAGTTTACCATGACGTTTCGCGCGATTGCTGCCGCCCTTGCCCTTTTGTGTTCCACAGGGGCCGCTCAGGCCAAGGACCTGCAAACGGTCATCCTCGCGGGGGGCTGTTTTTGGTGCGTTGAGGCGGATATGGATAAGGTTGATGGGGTGGTGAAAACCACCAGCGGCTTTGCGGGGGGCAGCGTTGCGAACCCGAATTACAAGCAAGTCGTCAAAGGCGGCACTGGCCATTACGAGGCCGTCGAGGTCACCTTTGATGCCGATGTGATCGCGCTTGATGATCTCTTGCACAAGTTCTGGCGCTCGATTGATCCGCTGGATGCGGGCGGCCAGTTTTGCGACCGTGGAGATACCTACCGGACGGCGATATTTGTCGATGGCGCGGATGTTGCGCTTGCCCGGGCCACCAAATCCGCAGCCGAGGCCGCACTTGGCCAAAAGGTTGTGACCCCCATTCTGGTCAAAGCGCCGTTTTATCCCGCCGGGGCCTATCATCAAGATTACTATGCCAAGTCCGACATAGTCGTGACGCGCCGAGGGCCAAAGACCAAGGCAGGCGCTTATAAATTCTATCGCAATGCCTGTGGGCGCGATGCCGGGGTTAAGGCGCTTTGGGGTCAGGCCTTTCAGGGGTCTTAAGCTTGGCATAGGCGGCCCAAGCTGTAGCTATGACAAGGGATATCGCAAGCGCGCCCTTCGAGACACTCTCCATCGTCCCCTCGATCATCACGACATGAAGCCCGGTGGCAACCGCAATAATCCCGCCAAGCCCCAGATGCAGCCGCCGCCAAATGCGCTGCGTAAAACGCCGCCGCACCACTGCCAGAGCGGCACTGCCAAATAGCGCCCACATGGCCAGAACGCCCCATGTCGAAAACATCGTTGGCGCGCGCAGCAATAGCGCGTCGATCACATCCGGCGGGCTGGTGATCCAAAGACCACCCACATGACCAAGAATGGCCCCCACGATGCCCAGCCCAAGGGCGCGATGATAACGCCGCGCGCGCGGCCCGGTTGCACCGGGGATTTTGCCTAGGATCAAAAGCGGCTGCAAAACCAAAAGCGCCATGGCGATGATCCCGGCAAAGCCCGCGGCGATGTAGATGGGGCCGCGCCACGCCAAAAGCGGGCTGGTGGCGGCCAAAAGCATCGGTCCCAAGGCAATCCCCAAGACCGCAGCCCAGATCAACATCACGCGGGTCATGGCTAGTTATGCGGGGTCAAACCGGACGCAGCACGAAATCCACGTGCAAACTCGTCTCACGCGCGGATTTCATCACCGGGCGCAGAAACACGGTCTCAAACTCACCACTATCATAGGCAAGATGGCCGTGGGCCTGCCCAAAGGCCGGCACGATCTGCGGCATCTCAAGGCGAAATTCACCGTTTTCATCCGTGAGCGTTGCACCGTGGCTATGGGCGTCCCGCTCATGCCCTTCGGTGGTATGCGCCCAGATTTGAATGCGTTGCCCGGACAGCAGCATGCCATCGCCAGCTCGGCGCACAGTGCCACTCATCCAGAACCCACCACCGCCGATCCGATCTACAATCGGCGCATCCTTGCGAAAATTATTCGCCCCGCCGCGCATCGTTAGGGTCGGGGCAAGGCCTTTGGCCTGTGCGGGGCTGAGCGCGCCTGTTAGGCCCGTGGTTAAAGCCATGCTGGCGAGGCCAAGCAAGCGGCGGCGGTTCGGGGCGAAATGCGTCATCACAGGGCGGTCTCCGAAAAAGCGATTTTGGCACGATACTACTATAATACGCGACTGCTGGGGAAATCTGTCGCCACGTTTTGCGCAAAAACATCAAGCTTTCGTGAGGCTCATTTGGCCCCCTTGGCCGCGCGTCGGCACCTCTCAGAGCAAAACTTAACCTCATCCCAGTTTCTCTCCCATTTCTTGCGCCACACAAACGGGCGCTCACAGACGGGGCAGAGCTTGCTGGGCAGGTCGGATTTCTTGCGCTGTTTCAATCCCCCGACTTCACCTTGAGCCGCTCAACAGTTGGCACCGCCTCCGGATCATCCTCTTCGAATTCGAAACTCTCCAGCCGCCGCGCCCGACCACCGGCCTTCCCTGCGGAAATCTTGATCTCGTCGATATCCTTCGAGGCCAGCGCGAAATGCGTGTCCAGCTTGCCGACCCGATCCGCCAGCCGCTCTGTGTCTTTGTACAGCAGCGCCAACTCGCGGCGAATCGCACCCGCCTGCTTTTTCATCCGCGCATCCTTGAGGATCGCGCGCATGGTGTTCAGCGTGGCCATGCAAGTCGTGGGCGAGACGATCCAGACCCGCGCCTCAAAACCCTCGCGCACCACATCGGCGAAATTGGCGTGCAGTTCGGCGTAAACCGCCTCCGAGGGCAGAAACAACAGCGCCCCGTCAGCGGTCTCACCCTCGATGATATAGCGCTCGGCAATGGCGCGGATGTGATG
>CAYLLD010000267.1:0-2433 GCA_964384315.1 uncultured Rhodobacterales bacterium
TGTTTGATTTCGCTGGCTTTGATGACAGGTCAGGTTGGGCGTCCGGGTTCCGGTCTGCATCCGCTTCGCGGTCAGAACAACGTGCAAGGCGCGTCTGATGCCGGATTGATCCCGATGTTCCTGCCCGATTACCAAAGCGTGATGGATGATGGTGTGCGCTCAGCATTCACGGATGTTTGGGGGACGCAGGATTTCTCAAGCGAGAAGGGTCTAACGGTCGTTGAGATTATGGATGCGGTTCACGCGGGCAACATTAAAGGCATGTATGTTTTGGGTGAAAATCCTGCCATGTCGGACCCTGATGTAGATCATGCGCGCGACGCGTTGGCCAAGCTCGATCACTTGGTGGTTCAGGACATTTTCCTGACCGAGACCGCGAACTATGCGGATGTGATCTTGCCTGCATCGGCTTGGGCGGAAAAGACCGGAACCGTGACCAACACCAACCGACAGGTTCAGATGGGACGACAAGTTGTGGCCCCTCCGGGTGAAGCGCGTGAGGACTGGTGGATTGAAACGGAGCTGGCCAAGCGCTTGGGTCTGGATTGGACATATACTCATCCGCGCGAGGTGTTCGCAGAGATGAAGATGAACATGGCTTCGCTTGATAATATCACGTGGGACCGGTTGGAGACTGAGGCGGTGACTTACCCGTCGCTTTCACCCGAAGATCCCGGACAGCCGATTGTGTTCGGGGATGGATTCCCGCGTCCTGAGGGTCGTGCCAAGTTCACCCCTGCAAATGTCATCCCGCCTGATGAGGTGCCGGATGCAGAATACCCGATGGTTCTGATCACAGGGCGTCAATTGGAGCATTGGCATACCGGTTCGATGACCCGTCGTGCGACGGTTCTGGATGCTGTTGAGCCGGAGGCGAATTGCTCGCTTCATCCGCGCACATTGCGGGAGTTGGGTGTTGAGGCTGGTGATATGATAGAGCTGTCAACGCGCAGAGGGTCCGTACAGGTTATGGCGCGTGCCGATCGTGCGGTGGCGGAGAACAACGTGTTCTTGCCGTTTGCCTATGTTGAGGCTGCGGCGAATATTCTGACCAACTCCGCGCTTGATCCGTTTGGGAAGATACCGGAGTTCAAATTTGCCGCTTGTCGCGCGTCTAAAGTAAAGGGCGCGATAGCTGCGGAGTAAAAAAGTCCCCCAGCTGATTAAGGCTGGGGGTTTTTGTTTTATCCGATGGCTTTGAGGACGGCTTGTCCAAGGCCGGCGGGGCTTTCGGAGACCACGATGCCCGCTGATCGCATGGCCTCAATTTTGTCTTCCGCGCCGCCTTTTCCGCCCGAGATCACAGCGCCTGCGTGGCCCATTGTGCGGCCCGGAGGGGCGGTACGTCCGGCGATAAATCCGGCCACTGGCTTTTTGCGGCCTTTCTTGGCCTCATCGGCGAGGAATTGAGCCGCGTCTTCTTCCGCCGAGCCCCCGATTTCGCCGATCATGATGATTGACTGGGTTTCGTCGTCGGCCAGGTAGAGCTCAAGGATGTCGATAAACTCGGTCCCTTTAACCGGATCGCCGCCAATGCCCACAGCCGAGGACTGGCCAAGGCCCGCATTGGTCGTTTGGAACACCGCCTCATAGGTCAGCGTGCCCGAGCGTGACAGCACGCCCACCGAGCCCTTTTTGAAGATCGAGCCCGGCATGATGCCGATTTTGCACTCGTCCGGCGTCATCAGACCGGGGCAATTGGGCCCGATCAGACGCGAGGGTGAGGCGTCCAGCTTTTCCTTCACCCGCACCATGTCTTGCACGGGCACGCCCTCAGTGATGCAGGTGATCAGATCGATGCCCGCGTCGATGGCTTCTTCAATGGCCGCTGCCGCACCTGCCGGTGGCACGTAAATCACGGAAGCCGTGGCGCCGGTTTTGGCTTTGGCTTCCTCCACGGAGGCGAAGATCGGCAGGGTGCCGTTCTCGCCTTCCCAACTGGTGCCGCCCTTTTTGGGGTGGGTGCCTGCGACCATCTTGGTGCCGTGATACGCCAGCGCTTGGTCGGTGTGGAAGGTGCCGGTTTTGCCGGTGAGGCCTTGCACGATGATTTTGGTGTCTTTGTTGATTAAAATGGACATGCGAATTACCCTTTCACCGCTTTAACGATTTTTTGTGCGGCGTCGTCGAGGTCGTCAGCGGCGATCACGTTAAGCCCCGAGTTGTTGATGATGGCATCGCCCTCGGCCACCTTGGTGCCCTCCAGACGGACCACGAGGGGCACGTTCAGGCCCACATCCTTGACCGCTTGCACAACGCCCTCGGCGATCACATCACAGCGCATGATGCCGCCAAAGATGTTGACCAAGATGCCTTTGACGTTGGGATCAGAGGTGATGATTTTGAATGCGGCGGTGACTTTTTCAGTCGTCGCACCGCCACCCACATCGAGGAAGTTTGCAGGCTCGGCCCCGTAAAGTTTGATGATATCCA
>CAYLLD010000268.1:0-2398 GCA_964384315.1 uncultured Rhodobacterales bacterium
AAGGTACTGAACGATGCGCATGTCAAAATCTTCGCCGCCCAAGAAGGTGTCGCCGTTGGTGGCTTTCACCTCAAAGAGGCCATCGTCGATTTCAAGGACCGAAATATCGAAGGTACCGCCGCCAAGGTCATAAACCGCGATGGTCTTTGAGCCTTTTTTGTCGAGACCATAGGCCAGTGCCGCCGCTGTCGGCTCGTTGATGATCCGCAGCACTTCCATGCCGGCGATTTTGCCCGCATCCTTGGTGGCCTGACGCTGGGCGTCGTTGAAATAGGCGGGCACGGTGATCACCGCTTGGGTGACGTCTTCGCCCAGATAAGCCTCGGCGGTTTCTTTCATTTTGCCCAGGATAAAGGCGGAAACCTGCGATGGGGAGTATTTCTCACCCTTCACCGAAACCCAAGCGTCCCCATTGCCGCCGTCGACAATATCGTAGGGGACCATCTTTTGGTCTTTCTTGACCATCGGGTCGTCGATCCGGCGCCCGATCAGGCGCTTGACCGCGAAAAGCGTGTTGTCGGGGTTCGTGACCGCCTGCCGTTTGGCCGCTTGACCAACCAGACGCTCGTCATCGGTGAACCCGACGATCGAGGGCGTGGTGCGCGCGCCTTCGGCGTTTTCAATTACCCGCGCTTGGGTACCATCCATGATCGCAACGCACGAGTTTGTCGTACCAAGATCAATACCGATAACCTTTGCCATGTGTTCTTTTTCCCTTTTCAGCGGTACGTCTTACCGTGGCCCTGCCGGCGCCACCTCGTACCCTGTTACAACTTTAATCGATGGGCGCTGTCCTGGCATGGAGCAGCGGATCAGCGGGTATATAGGAGTGCCTATTTGACCTTGCAAGCGCTTGGGGGAAAGGAAATTGTTCCAAAAACCCCCAATCGGCGGTGTTATTCGGCGATCTGGTCCTTTTTTGTGCGAAACCGCGTGATCGCGGCGGCCTCTGCTCGAAAGGTGGCGGCGTTGCTGCGGGCGTAGAGTTGCGGGGCGCGGCGTTCAAGCGGGCCGAATTGGCCGACCCGTGAGAGCCAGTAGCCGTTTTTGGTGAAACGTCTTGTCAGGGCGCGGGCCGAGGGGAGCACTTCGATCACGGTGACCGGATGGCCTTTGGCGGCGAGGGCTTTGGCCTCGCGGTGGCGGCGGGCGCGGGTGAACAGGCGGGCGCGCAAGATGCGGTGTTCGGGTTTGGTTTTGGCTGTGTTGAAGGGGCGGAAGTCGTTGGCGTTTGGGGTGAGGGTGGTTTTGTTGAAGTCGCGCGTGTTGCCTGCCTCTATTCCGGCGGCGAGCGTGGTCATCAAGGGGGCAATGTCCCGCGGTTCGATCAGGCCGATGGTCATAAGCGCGATCAGTCGTTTGCGCTGGGCGGTTTGAAAGCTGGTTGTGGCGGCGGGCCGCGCGGTTTTGTCCAGATGTTTGCGCAAAAACACTGCATGGCTTGCGCCGATTTCAAAGAGCGATTTGGGCGCGCGATTTTGGCGGCGCTGGGCGCTGGCGGCATAGCCATGCATCACCCGCGCGTCAGGGACATAGGCGGTGCGGAAAGTGCTGGCGTTCAGGCGCAGGTTCACATCCGCCTCGTCGAGATAGTAGTGAAACGCCTCGTCGAAGCCGCCAAGCTGGTCAAAGACCGCCCGCGCAAAGGCGCAATTCGTGCCAGCGGTTTTGATGGCGCGGGGGCGTTTGGGGGCGAAGATGCGGGTGTCTTGGGGTTCGGGCAGGCGCGTGTCCGCCCCATCATCGCCAATCTCGCAAAGGCCCCATTGCTGGCTGACACCGTTGCGCCCGATCACTGGGCCGCTGACCGCGCCGAGGTTGTCTTGGGCAAAAGGCGCGATGAGCCGCGCCAGCCACGTGGGCTCGGGCAGGGCATCGTCGTCACAAAAGGCGATAATCTCGCCCGCAGCGTGGGCTAGCCCGATGTTGCGGGCCGTGGCGATATTGGCGGATTGGCAGGTGAAAATCTGGGCGCGGTCGGCATGGCTCAAACGCGCCACTGCCTCGGGCTGGTCGGTGATTATGAGCAGCTCAAAATTCGGGTGGTTTTGGTAGCTGAGCGCGCGCAAGAGCTGCGCCAATTCCTCCAGCCGACCGCGATTTGGGACAATTAGGCTGACCCTTGGCGGGGTATCCAGCTGGGGTTGGTTCACTCAATCCCCTGCGCGGCCATGATCGCCTCGATCCGCGCCACGTCGATGGGGTTGTTCAGCTCCCAAAACTGCGCGCCGCGTGCCTCGACCTCGACGCAATGGACGGGCATTCCGGCTTCCATAAAGCGCAGTTGTTCGAGACCCTCTAGGGTTTCAAGCTTGCCCGGCGGCGTGACGAGATAGCGATCGAGGGCGGCGGGGCGATAGGCATAGACCCCGACGTGGTGAAACACCGGCGTCTGGGC
>CAYLLD010000269.1:0-2362 GCA_964384315.1 uncultured Rhodobacterales bacterium
GGGCCAGAGGCCACCAGCGTGACGGCAAACTCATCGCCGCCCAGCTCTTTTTGCAGCGCATCAAGGGTCGGCATTTCCGCGCGGCACGGCCCGCACCAAGTGGCCCAGAAATTCAACACCGTCACGCGTCCGGCCATTGCGGCCAGCGTGGTCTCTTCACCTTGGGGCGACATAATTGTTGTCTCAGAGACTGCCAGCGGCTCATCGTGAAACTTCAGACCCTTCATTTGGCCCGCCTTGAGCGCCTCAATCGGGGCCAAATCAAGGGCCAAATCCGGCGCGGCACTCGCGGGAATTGCCCCCAAGCAGGCACCGGCGTATAGAAGCGCCGCAACCAATGCGCGGCGCGCGCGGCAAACAGTTAAGGTCAGGCTCATGTCAAACTCCAAATCGTCAAAGTCACCCGCATCCAATGCGATGTGGGGCGGGCGGTTTTCCACCGGTCCGGCGGCTATCATGGAGGAAATTAATGCCTCCATCGGTTTTGACCAGCGTCTTTATGCCCAAGACATCGAAGCCAGCCGTGTCCATGCGGCCATGTTGGGGGCCACGGGCATCATTTCAGATAGCGATGCCAGCGCGATCCGTGAAGGGCTGCTCGCGGTTTTGTCAGAAATCGAGGCCGGTGATTTCGCCTATTCGCGGGCGCTTGAAGATATTCACATGAACGTGGAGGCGCGGCTGACCGAGATCATTGGCCCCGCGGCGGGGCGTCTGCACACGGGGCGCTCGCGCAACGATCAGGTGGCGACGGATTTCCGGCTTTGGGTGCGCGATGCGGCGGATGGCACCATCGAGGCGCTGCACCTGCTGATCCGCGCTTTTGTGGCGCAGGCGGAGGCGGGGCCGGATATGGTCATGCCGGGTTTCACCCATCTGCAATCGGCGCAGCCGGTGACATGGGGCCACCATATGCTGGCTTATGCCGAGATGTTCTGGCGCGATCTCACGCGGTTTGAGGATGCGCGGGCGCGGATGAACGAATGCCCCTTGGGCGCGGCGGCGCTGGCGGGCACGAGCTTTCCCATCGACCGCGAGGCCACCGCCGAGGCGCTGGGCTTTGATGCGCCTGCTAGCAATTCCCTCGATGCGGTGGCGGATCGCGATTTCGCGCTTGAGTTTCTCTCGGCCGCCTCGATTTGCGCCACCCACCTGAGCCGCTTTGCCGAAGAGCTGGTGATCTGGTCTTCGGCGCAGTTCGGGTTTGTGACCATGTCCGACGCTTTCACCACCGGCTCGTCGATCATGCCGCAAAAGAAAAACCCCGATGCTGCGGAATTGGTGCGCGCCAAGGTCGGGCGCATTGTAGCGGCTTTCGTTGGGCTTTTGACCGTGATGAAGGGCCTGCCGCTGACATATTCCAAGGACATGCAAGAGGACAAAGAGCAGGTCTTCGACGCCGCCGATGCGCTGGCGCTGGCCCTTGCGGCGATGGAGGGCATGTTGGCCGATCTGACGCCCAACGCGGCAGTTTTGCGCAGGGCAGCGGGGGCAGGGCATTCCACCGCGACGGATGTGGCGGATTGGCTGGTGCGCGAATTGGGCCTGCCGTTTCGCGAGGCCCATCATGTGACCGGGCGCGTTGTGGCGCTGGCCGAAGAGCGCGGCTGCGAGATCGCGGATTTGCCCCTTGAGGCACTGCAATCTGTCCATGGAGAATTTAAACCTGAGGTTTACAAGGTTTTGGGTCTAGACAACTCTGTGGCGAGTAGGGCAAGCTATGGCGGCACGGCCCCGGTGCAAGTTCGCGCACAAATCGCCAAATGGAAGGACCGTTTGGCATGAAATGTCGCCCCGCCCTTGTCCTGTTGGTCGGCCTTGTTTTGGCACAATTGCCCGCGGGCTGCGGCGTTAAGGGGGACCCCGAGGCGCCCCAGCGCACCGCGACGCGTTGATGCGCCAAAGCGAGCACTTAAACGCGCAAACAAAGGTGCCGCTTATGACTATTTTCCGCAGAACATTTGCTAGAATGCTGGTTACGGGCGGGATTGCCCTTGGTCTTTCGATGGGTTTGGCCGCGACGACCGCGCCCATGGCCCAAGCCGAGATGATTAGGGCCAAAGGTCCGGTTCTCTTGACCATTACGGGCGAGATGAACAACCCCAATCGCGGCGGCTATGATCCGGCCCGCGACAAGTTTTTCGGCTTTAACGAAGTTGAGTTTTCTCAGGCCCGCGAGTTCGATTTCGAAGCCCTAGAGGCGCTGAAAACCGTCAAGATCATGGCGGATTTTCCCAAGGGCGAGACGGTCCATAGCTTTGAGGGTCCGCTTTTGGTCGATGTGCTCAAGGCGGCGGGTGCGGTTGGCGATATGGTGACCGTACAGGCGCTTGATGGCTATGCGGTCGAGGTCCCACTGGCG
>CAYLLD010000270.1:0-2339 GCA_964384315.1 uncultured Rhodobacterales bacterium
CCCTCGATCAAGGTCATCGCGCCGTGGCGTGAGTGGGATCTGTCGAGCCGCACGCGGCTGTTGGAATTCGCCGAGACCCACCAAATCCCGATTGCCAAGGACAAGCGCGGCGAAGCGCCGTTTTCCGTCGATGCGAACCTCTTGCACACCTCATCCGAGGGCAAGGTGCTTGAGGACCCGCGCGAGCCTGCCCCCGATTACGTCTACCAGCGCACGGTTGCGCCGGAGGATGCGCCGGATGTGGCCGAGCATATCGAGATCACCTACGAGGGCGGCGATCCGGTTGCGCTCAACGGCAAGGCTCTGAGCCCTGCGGGGATGCTGACCGCGCTCAATGAGCTGGGCGGCAAACACGGGATCGGGCGGCTTGATCTGGTCGAGAACCGCTTTGTCGGGATGAAATCGCGGGGCATTTACGAGACGCCAGGCGGGACGATCATGCTTGAGGGCCATCGCGGCATCGAGCAGATCACGCTGGATCGCGGGGCGGGGCATCTCAAGGACGAGCTGATGCCGCGCTACGCCGAGCTGATCTACAACGGGTTTTGGTACAGCCCCGAGCGCGAGATGCTGCAGGCACTGATCGACAAGAGCCAAGAGCATGTGAGCGGGACGGTGCGGCTGAAGCTGTACAAGGGCTCGGTGACTTGCGTGGGCCGTTGGTCCGATGCCTCGCTCTATTCCGAGGCCCATGTGACCTTCGAAGAGGACGCGGGTGCCTACGATCAAAAGGACGCGGCGGGCTTTATCAAGATCAACGCCCTGCGCTTGCGTCTACTGGCGGACCGCAATCGCCGCTCATGACCCGCTCGTGATACACCTATGACCCGCTTTGAGCGCCCCACCCGCGGGGCGCTGATGCCATTTCTCAAGATGGAAGTGACCCCCGCGCAAGCGGCGGCGCGGCTCGTGGCACCCAATGCGGTGACGCTGGCCCAAGCCTCGTTCGATCCGGCCTCGCAGGTCTGGTTCATCTACGACGATGACACCCCCGCAGGCATGGTCGCCATGACCGATCTGGCCCATCCCGAGGCGGCGCTGGACGAAGGCGATGACACAGAGGGTTTTTTCCTGTGGCGGCTCTTTATCGACCAGCATCATCAAGGCAATGGCCACGGCAAAGCGGCGGTGGCCTTTGCCATCGAGCAAGCCCGCGCTTTGGGGCGGCCCAAGCTCTACCTGACCCACGGCATCGCCGAGGTCGGCCCCGCGCGGTTCTACGAGGCGCTGGGGTTTGTGCCGACGGGGCGGTTTGTGGATGATGAGCGGGAGATGGTGTTGGGCCTTTAGGGCCTGCCCCCTTTCGTGGACCTCACAGCGACGTAAAACTTCACGCGCTTTTGCACATTTTCACAAAAAAAGGGCGCCCCGCAGGACGCCCTCTCATTCTTTAAGTCAGCTATATAAGCCGCCTCCAAACAGGAGACGTCTTACATCATGCCGCCCATGCCGCCCATGTCAGGCATGCCGCCTGCTGGTGCGCCTGCGCCTGGCTTTTCTGGCTTGTCAGCGACCATGGCTTCGGTCGTGATCAGAAGGCCAGCGATCGACGCCGCATCTTCGAGCGCTGTGCGGGTCACTTTGGCTGGATCGATCACACCGAAGGCGAAGAGATCGCCGTATTCTTCGGTCTGCGCGTTGAAGCCAAACGAGCTGTCGCCGCTCTCGCGGATCTTGCCCGCAACAACCGCACCGTCAACACCAGCGTTTTCCGCGATCTGACGCAGAGGCGCTTCGAGGGCGCGGCGCACGATGGCGACACCTGCGTCTTGGTCCGAGTTCGCACCAGTGAGCTTTTCCAGCGCCTTGGTCGCCTGAACGAGGGCAACGCCACCGCCGACAACAACGCCTTCTTGCACAGCCGCACGGGTCGCGTTCAGTGCATCGTCAACGCGGTCTTTGCGCTCTTTCACTTCGATCTCGGTCGCACCGCCAACACGGATCACAGCAACACCGCCAGCGAGTTTCGCCAGACGCTCTTGCAGTTTCTCACGGTCGTAATCCGACGAGGTCTCTTCGATCTGCTGCTTGATCTGTGCGATACGCGCGTCGATCTCAGCCTTGTCGCCAGCACCGTCAACGATGGTTGTCTCGTCTTTGGTGATGTTGATTTTCTTGGCTGTGCCCAGCATGTCGAGACCAACGCTCTCGAGTTTCATGCCCAGATCCTCAGAGATCACTTGGCCGCCTGTCAGGATCGCGATGTCCTGCAGCATGGCCTTGCGGCGATCACCAAAGCCAGGCGCTTTAACAGCAGCGATTTTCAGACCGCCACGCAGCTTGTTGACCACGAGGGTCGCCAGCGCTTCGCCGTCTACGTCTTCTGCGATGATCAAAAG
>CAYLLD010000271.1:0-2320 GCA_964384315.1 uncultured Rhodobacterales bacterium
CATCTGCTGGCTGTCCGCCGGAAGGGCCACAAGCCCGCCAATGCGTGTGCCTTTTTCGTAAGACCCCGGATAGCCCTGCGCCGCCATAACCACGGTCACCGCGTGATCATCAGCCCAGCCGACCTGCATGTCAGCAAGCCGCCCCTGCGCACAAGCCAGCATCAGATCAAGCGCCTGCGCCCCGAGGCGCATCATCAGCGCCTGACATTCCGGATCGCCCAAACGCACGTTGTATTCCACCAGCCGCGCTTGCCCGTTCTCGATCATCAGCCCGACATAAAGCACCCCTTCAAAAGGCGTGCCGCGTTTGGCCATCTGCGCCACCGTCGGGCGCACAATCTGCTCCATCACCTGCGCTTCGATCTCTGCACTGAGGATCGGCGCAGGCGCATAGGCCCCCATGCCGCCGGTGTTCGGGCCGGTATCGCCTTCGCCCACGCGCTTATGATCCTGTGCCGTGCCAATCGATAGCACGTCGCCCGCGCCGTCACACAGCACAAAAAGCGAGGCTTCTTCGCCGGTCATGAATTCCTCGATCACCACCTCGGCCCCCGCAGCCCCAAAGGCCCCGTCGAACATGTCGGTGACCGCCGCCAGCGCCTCGGCCTCGGTCATGGCCACAACCACGCCCTTGCCCGCCGCCAAACCATCGGCCTTGACCACAATCGGCGCGCCTTCTCTGCGGATATAGGTCTTGGCCGCCTGACCGTCATCAAACCGCGCATAGCCCGCCGTGGGCGCGCCGCAAGCGTCACAAATTTCCTTGGTAAAGCCCTTCGAGGCCTCAAGCTGCGCCGCCGCCGCCGAGGGGCCAAGGGTCAGGATATCCGCCGCGCGCAGGGCATCCGCCACCCCCGCCACAAGGGGCGCCTCGGGGCCGACAATCACGAAATCAATCCCGTGATCTGCGCAAAACTGCCGGATCGCCGCCGGATCACAAGGGTCGATCCCGCCGTGGCACGTCGCCAGCGCCGCCATCCCCGCATTGCCCGGTATGGCATGGAGCGCGTCGCATTTGGGGTTTTGAGCAATCGCCCATAGGATGCTGTGTTCGCGACCGCCGCCACCAATAACAAGAATATTCACGTCGTCCTCCGTCAACGGCCCCGTTGTTTTAGTCAGTCCGTCTAGTCAGGCCGTCTAGTCAGGCCTTCTAGTCAGCCGCACGCGCGGGCGCAACGGTTTCGCCCCCTCGCGTTTCGCCCGCGCCTGACATATGTTGGCATAAAGCACAAAGGAGCTTGGCTTGGATCTCATCGACGACCCCGCCGCCGGACAAAATGCGCCCGAGTTTTCGGTCAGCGACATCGCGGGGGCGGTCAAACGCACCCTCGAGAGCTCGTTTTCGCGCATCCGCGTCAAAGGCGAGGTCGGCCGCGTGATGCGCGCACGCTCGGGCCATGTTTATTTCGACCTCAAAGACGACCGCTCGGTGATCGCCTCGGTGGCATGGAAAGGCGTGGCCTCGCGGCTGAGCACCCAGCCCGAAGAGGGCATCGAGGTCGTGGTGACAGGGCGCATCTCGGCCTTTGGGCCGCAGTCGAAATACCAGTTGATCGTCGATGACATCGCGGTGGCGGGTATGGGCGCGCTGATGGTGATGCTCGAAAAGCGGCGCAAGGCGCTGGCCGCTGAGGGGCTGTTTGACCCCGAACGCAAAAAGCCGCTGCCCTATCTGCCCCAAGTCATCGGCGTCGTGACCTCGCCCTCGGGCGCGGTGATCCGCGATATTTTGCACCGCTTGCGGGATCGGTTCCCGCGCGAGGTGCTGGTTTGGCCGGTGACCGTGCAGGGCGAGAATTGCGCCCGCGAAGTGGCAGCGGCGATTAAGGGGTTCAACGCGCTGGGGCCTGATAGCGCCGTGACGCGTCCTGATGTGCTGATTGTGGCGCGCGGTGGCGGCTCGGTCGAGGATTTATGGGGCTTTAACGAAGAGGCGGTCGTGCGCGCGATTGCCGATAGCGACATCCCCGTGATTTCGGCGGTGGGCCATGAGACCGACACGAGCCTCGCGGATCACGCCGCCGATTTGCGCGCGCCCACCCCCACGGCGGCGGCGGAACATGCGGTGCCGGTGCGCATAGATTTGATGCATCATCTGGCGGGGCTAGAAGAGCGGCGCGTGGGGGCGATGAGCCGGCTTTATAACGCAAGGCGCGATAGGTTGCGCGATCTGGCGCGGGCGCTGCCACGGCCTGATGCGCTGTTGAATGACCGCCGCCAGCGGCTTGACGGGGCGGCTGATCGCTTGTTTATCGAGATTGGCGAGATGCGGGGTCTGTTACAGCAGGCGGGCATGGGCGCGGAAATCCCGGAAGCG
>CAYLLD010000272.1:0-2291 GCA_964384315.1 uncultured Rhodobacterales bacterium
CGGCCAATTCGGGGCGCTGATAGATCAGACAGGCGGCGGGTTTGTGGCTGGCCAGTTCGATCGCCCCGTCGAGCAGCGGTTTATAGGCAATGGTGCGCCCCGGTTCTAGCCCGCATGAGGCGGACATGATGACTTTCGGGGTGGCGTCGTCGATGCGGGTGGCCAGTTCTGCGGCGGCAAAGCCTCCGAACACCACCGAATGCACCGCGCCGATGCGCGCGCAGGCCAGCATGGCGAAGACCGCTTGGGGGATCATTGGCATGTAGATGATGACGCGGTCGCCCTGCAAAACGCCCATGTCTAAAAGCGAAGCGCTCAGGGCCGAGACCTCATCGCGCAATTCGGTGTAGCTGTAGGTTTCTTGCGCGCCGGTCATGGCGGAATCGTAAATCAGGGCCGCCTGCGCGCCGCGTCCGCCCTCGATATGCCGATCAACCGCGTTCCAACAGGCATTGGTCACGCCGTCCGTGAACCAGCGGCCATAGACACCCGCGTCGGGGTCAAAGGTCGTTTTCGGCTGGGTGACCCAATCGGTGTTTTTAGCAGTCTCTGCCCAGAAGGCCTCAGGGTCGCGGCGCCACCGCGCGTAAATCTCGTTGTATTGGCCAGCCATAAGCGCGCCCTCCCATTTTGTTTTTAAGGAGAGTATGCACAGAAAATTTCGCGGTGGAAGGCGCGGTTTTGGTCAGGTTGTCGCGGGGGGTTAGACCGAGACGCCTGCAAAGATCGTGTCGCGGGCAAATTCATCCTTGGGTCCGGCCAAGGTCACCGCGCCCCTGCGCATCACCACAAAGCTGTCCGCCAGATCATAGGCAAAGTCGAAATATTGCTCGACCAGCACAATCGCCATATCGCCTTTGGCGCGCAACTGGGCGATGACGCGGCCGATTTGCTGGATGATATTGGGCTGGATGCCCTCGGTCGGCTCATCGAGCAGCAAAAGCTTGGGCCGTGTGATCAGCGCGCGGGCGATGGCGAGCTGTTGTTGCTGCCCGCCCGACAGATCACCGCCGCGCCGCCCGCGCATTTCCGCCAGCACAGGGAATAGCTCAAAAATCTCGTCGGGAATGGCGTGATCGCTTTTGTCCAGACAGCCAAAACCGGTTTCCAGATTTTCCTGCACGCTCAAAAGCGGAAAAATCTCGCGCCCCTGCGGCACATAGGCGATGCCCTGTTTTGCCAGCGCATGGGCGGGCAGGCGGCCCAGCGGCGCGCCGTCCAGCGTCACATCGCCCGACGAGCGCAAATGGGTGCCCGCGATGGCCTTCATCAGTGAGGTTTTGCCGACGCCGTTTGTGCCCATCACGCAAGTGACCGCCGCTTTGGGTGCCTCGAAACTCACGTCATAGAGGATTTGACTTTGACCGTAATGCAGGTCGAGATTTTTTACGCTCAGCATAGTTTAACGCCCCAAATAAACATCGATTACCCGCTGATCGGCGGTGACGTGATCCAGCGAGCCTTCGGCCAAAACACTACCCTCGTGCAGCACCGTGACGCGGCAATTCAGGCGGCGGATGAACTCCATATCGTGCTCTACCACCACCACCGCGCGGGTGCGGGCGGCCTCGACCAAGATCGCCGTGGTCTTTTCGCGCTCTTCGGGGGTCATGCCCGCCGCCGGTTCATCCACCAGCAAAAGCCGTGGGTCTTGGGCCAGCAACATGCCGATTTCCAGCCATTGCTTTTGGCCGTGGCTCAACTCGCCCGCTTTGCGCGGCAAGGCGTCCAAAAGCCCGACGTCTTGCGCCAATTCCGCCACGCGGTCGATATCCGCCGCGCGGGGGCGATAGAACAGCACCGCCAGCGGGCCGCGCCGGTTGCGCAGGGCCATCAGCAGGTTTTCCGAGACGCTTTGATCCTCGAAGACGGTGGGTTTTTGGAACTTGCGGCCAATCCCCGCTTGGGCAATCGCCGCCTCGGACATGCGCAAGAGCGAGCGGTTATCCTCGCCGAAACTCACCGCCCCCGCATCAGGGCGGGTTTTGCCGGTGACGATATCCATAAAGGTGGTTTTGCCCGCGCCGTTGGGGCCGATGATGGCGCGCAGCTCGGCGGGGCCGATTTGGAAACTCAGATTGTTGATCGCCTTGAACCCGTCGAAGGAGACGGAGACGCCGGAAACTTCGAGAAGGCTCATTTGCTTGCCTCCGCTTTGGGCTCAGGCGTGCGGCGGCCAGAGATCAGGTCAAAGATGCCGCCGATGCCTTTGGGCGCGAGTAGGGTGACCAGCACAAAGGACAGGCCGAGTATGATCAGCCACCAGTTTCAGTCTAAGCTGCGACGTGCTG
>CAYLLD010000273.1:0-2290 GCA_964384315.1 uncultured Rhodobacterales bacterium
GGGCAGCGCACGGTCACTATCAAAAGGATCGGGCTGATAGACCTCGGGGTACTCGGTCCCCTCAAGATGCGGCAAGGATTTCATTGGCAAACGGAACCCCGCCGCGCTATCGCCGGGGATCGCGATCAGCGCGCCGCGCCGCGTTTCCCAAATCTCGGACATCCATTGCACCGTGCGTCCAGAACTTGCCGCTTGCGCCTGTTGCAGGGGCAAAACCATCGCCACTGGCGCCTCTAGTCCGGTCTCAAAGACCTTCGCCAGACGCGTGCGGTCCATGGGGCTGTCGAGTTTATTGGTCGCAGGGGTCAGGTTGCTGGGCAGCTTGGCCTCTTCGTTATAATAGCGAAACGGGTCTTCATAGAGCGGCTGCGCGCAATCGGGCTCGATGCCCAAACGGCCCGCGAGCTCTTGCGAGAAAGCGGCCGCATCGGGCGCGCCTGTTTCCGCCTCGCCCGCGATCAACTCGCCTGCGATTAACTGGGGCGCAGACCAAAGCGGCGTGCCATCGTTCCGCCAGATCACACCATAGGCCCAGCGCGGCAAAGGCTCGCCGGGGTACCATTTGCCTTGGCCGTGGGTCATCAGCCCACCGGGGGCAAATTCTTGGGCCAAATCGCGCATAAACCGATCCGCAAACGCCCGCTTTGTGGGGCCGACCGCATCGGTGTTCCACTCTTCGGCGTCTCTATCCGAGGCCGCCACAAAGGTCGGTTCGCCGCCCATGGTCAGGCGCACATCGTCGGCGGCCAAAATCTCATCCACCGCGCGGCCCGCCTCATCGAGGGCGGCAAATTGCGCCTCGGTCATGGGCTTGGTGATCCGCGCAGGCTCGCGCAGGCGCTGGATCGACATTTCAACGTCGAAAGTAACCTCGCAAGGATCAAGCAGCCCCGCAATGGGTGCAGCCGAGCGCGGCGAGGGGGTCGCGGCCAAGGGGATATGCCCCTCGCCTGCCAAAAGCCCCGAGGTCGCATCGATCCCGATCCACCCCGCGCCGGGGATAAAAGCCTCAGCCCAAGCGTGTAGATCGGTGAAATCCGCCTCGGGTCCGGCGGGGCCTTCGATGGGGGCCTCATCGGCCTTGAGCTGGATCAAATAGCCCGAAACGAACCGCGCTGAGATGCCTAGATGACGCAAAAGATTGACCAAAAGCCACGCGCTATCGCGGCAGGAGCCTTTGCCGATCTCAAGGGTCTGTTCGGGGGTCTGCACCCCCGGCTCCATGCGCACGATATAGCCGACCATCTGGGAGACGCGTTGGTTCAGCTCGACCAGAAAATCGATGGTCTGCAGCTTGCCTGGCGCGCGGCGATACATGGCCTCGACTTCGCGGGCGAGGGCCTCAAAGCGCGCGCCTGAACCCTCTGGAATCAGATAGGGCGAGAGGTCCGCCGCCAGATCAGACGCATAGGAAAACGGCGCGTAAAACGCATCTTCTTCGAGGAAGAAATCGAAGGGATTGATCGCGACCATATCGGCGACAAGATCAACGGTGATTTGCAGGCTTTTTGTCTGTTCGGGAAAGACCAAATGGGCTTCGTAATTGCCAAAGGGGTCTTGGCGCCAGTTCACGAAATGCTCTTGGGGCTCGACGATCAGCCCGTAGGACACAATCGGCGTGCGCGTGTGGGGCGCCGGACGCAGGCGCACGGTTTGCGGCCCCAAATTGATGGCGCGATCATAATGATAGGTGGTTTTGTGGGTTAACCCGACACGAATGCTCATAAAAGAGGCATATGAACTTGAACTGGGAGGCTCAACAAAATATCGGCACCACGAAGGATTGACACGGGAAATCAATTGGTTCTGCTTAACATATGAGCAAAAACACAGCGTATTTCGACGAAATGCATCAAGGCGATGCTGTTTCGGACCCCTATCGTGATCTTGCGGCTTGGTTGGCGGCCGTTCCCCTAGATGAGTTGCAGGTTAAAGCAAAAGAGGCGGAAAATCTGTTCCGCCGCATCGGCATCACATTTGCGGTTTATGGCGACAGCACAAATTCCGAGCGGTTGATCCCCTTTGACCTGATCCCGCGCATTTTCGCCGCGCGCGAGTGGGACCATATTGACCGAGGCGTCAAGCAGCGGGCGCGGGCGCTGAACATGTTTATCGCGGATATTTATAGCGAGCAGGCGGTTCTGAAAGACGGCATCGTGCCTTCGGATTTGGTGCTGCAAAACGAGGCCTATGTGGCGCAGATGCAGGGCGTCAAACCGCCCGGCGACGTCTTTGCCCATATCATCGGCACGGATCTGGTACGCACGGGGCCTGAGGATTTTTTCGTGCT
>CAYLLD010000274.1:0-2264 GCA_964384315.1 uncultured Rhodobacterales bacterium
TGAGCGCCCAGCGGAACCTGAAAATTTTGGGGATTTTTGCGCGGCTCACGATCCGCGATGGGCGCAAAGGGTACTTGGATTTGCTGGGGCGCGTGTGGCGCAATTTGCATGCAGATTTGACCACGCCCGGTTTGGCAGCGATTGCCGATGTGGTCGCGCGCCACATCCCGCCCCCGGATGCGGCTCAGCTTGCGCGGATCGGCGAAAGGGCCGCGACATGAGCCTGCCGTGTATGATTTTTGCTGCTGGTTTTGGCACGCGCATGGGCGCGCTCACCAAGGATCGGCCCAAGCCGTTGTTGCGGGTTGGGGGCAAGACCCTGTTGGATCATGCGATTGAAGTGGCGGTTGCGGCTGGGGCCGCGCCGATTGTGGTGAACACGCATTATCTGGGCGACCAGATTGCCGCGCATTTGGCCCAAGCTTGGCCCGAGGTGCGCTTGTCCCATGAGGCGCGCGAGCTTTTGGATACGGGCGGCGGGCTGAAACTAGCGGCCCCATTGCTCGGGGATAGTCGCCATGTGTTTACGCTAAATGCGGACATTATGTGGGGGGCGGCGAACCCTTTGGTGCAGCTTAGTGCGGCGTGGCGGGAGGGCGCGATGCGCGCGTTGTTGTTGGCGGGTGATAGCGAGCGGCTGAACCGGGCGCGCGCGGATTTTCAGATGGATCGTAACGGGCGGTTGCAGAGGGGCGCCGCATTGCCGGGCTATACCTATTTGGGGGCGCAGATTGTCGAGCAGGCGGCGGTAATGCGCCACCCAGAAGATGTGTTTTCACTAAACGCGGTTTGGGATGAACTGGCGGGCGAAGGTACGCTTGCCGGGGCGGTTTACAGCGATGACTGGGTTGATCTTGGCACGGCCGACCAGTTCGAGGCGGCCAAGGCAACTTATGAGGGGCAAACAACATGAGCGGATCGGGTATTTTTGCGGCTGAACCGGGCGCTGATTTCGCCCGCGCCTTGCGCCTTGGCTTGATGGACCGTTTGGGCGGGGACGCAGCTGAACGACTGGCGCGCACACGGATTTTCACCAACACACGGCGCGCGGCCCGGCGTTTGGCGGAGGAATTTCGCGACATGGACGCGGTGATCTTGCCGCAAATCGCCGTCATTGGGGATATTGATCGCGACCCGTCCTTGCCCTTGTCCGCTCCACCGCCCCCAGCATTCGCGCGCGAGCTGCGCTTGATGCAACTGGTGCGCAAACTGCTGGAAGCCCAGCCGCAGCTTGGCCCGACTTCGGGCGCCTATGGGCTGGCGGTTTCCCTGTGTGAATTGATGGACGAACTCGAATCCGAGGGCTGTCAGATCGAGGATATTGAAAGCCTGCCCGCAGCGGAGTTTTCCGAACATTGGCAGTTGTCCTTGCAGTTTCTTGAAATCGTAAAGCAGTTTTGGGCCAGCGAGCCGGGCCTGTCCCAAGGCGGGGCGGATCAGCGCATTAAGGCCGCGATTGCACGCCAGTCGCAGGCATGGCGCGACCAGCCACCGCAAAGCCCGGTGATTTTTGCAGGCTCCACCGGGTCGCGGTCCGTGTCGCGGGATTTGATGCGCGCGGTTTTGCGCTTGGATCAGGGCTGGGTCGTGTTGCCCGGCTTTGATCGGCATTTGGATGCGCGCGGCTGGCAAACGCTGGGGGCGGCATCGGGCAAGGGCGGGCCAAAGGCCAGCGCGGACCATCCGCAATCGGTGTTTGCGCGGCTGCTTGGCAAACTGGGGCTGACGCCGGGTGATGTGGGCGCGTGGACAGGCGAGCCTGCTCCAAACCCTGCACGCAACCAGATTGTGTCGCTGGCCATGCGTCCGGCCCCGGTTACGGATGAGTGGATCAGCCAGCAGGATATGGTCGAAGGGAACGCAAGTGCGGCCTTTGAAGCGGTCGAGATTATGCAATCCCGCACGCCGCGCGAAGAAGCCCAAGCGATTGCGCTGCGCCTGCGCGCGGGTTTGGAGGCGGGGCAAAACGGGGCGTTGATTACCCCGGATGCGAGCCTTGCCCGCCGGGTGGCGGCCCAGCTGAAGCGCTGGGATATCACAGCGGATGACAGTGGTGGTGTGCCGTTGAACCTGACGCCGCTGGCGCTGTTTTGGGATATGATCGCGCGCTATGTGCAGGGGGGCGGGGTGACGGATTTGATGTCGCTTCTTAAGCATCCGTTTTGCGCAAGCGGGGCAGAGCGCGGGCCGCATTTGCTGGCAGCGCGGGATTTTGATGAGCGGTGTTTGCGCAAATCTGGACCCAGTTTGAACCTTGAGCGGGC
>CAYLLD010000275.1:0-2252 GCA_964384315.1 uncultured Rhodobacterales bacterium
ATCAGATCGAATTTGCCGATGTGGTGATCCTGAACAAGGTCGCCGATGCCACCCCAAGTCAGGTCGAGGCGGCCTGCAAGATCATCCGCTCTTTGAACGCTGACGCCGAGATCATCGAGGCCGATCACGCGCAGGTGGACGCAGGTAAAATCTTGGACACGGGCCTGTTCAATTTCGAAAAGGCCCATGAGCATCCGATGTGGGCCAAAGAGCTGTACGGCTTTAAGGATCATGTGCCCGAAACCGAGGAATATGGCGTCACCAGCCATGTTTACCGCGCGCGCAGGCCCTTTGTGCCCGAGAAAATCCTCGAGGTGCTCAATGGCACATTGCCCGGTGTGATCCGCGCCAAGGGTCATTTCTGGATTGCCACGCGGCCCGAGTGGGTGGCGGAGTTTTCGCTGGCGGGGGCGCTGTCATCGGTCAAGCCCATCGGCACATGGTGGGCCTCGGTGCCAAAGGACCAATGGCCAGATCACGCCTCGGTGCAAACCTATGTGGATGAGCATTGGTCCGAGCCTTGGGGGGATCGGCGCCAAGAACTGGTGTTCATTGGGGCCAATATCGAATGGGCGGCCCTGCAGGCGCTGCTTGATGCCTGCCTTGTGCCGGACGCGCTTGCCAGCGGCCCCGAGGCGCTGCCTTTGGACATGCCCGACCCGTTTCCCGGCTGGCGGCGCATCGAAGACGTCGAAGCGGAGGCCTCATGATGCATCTGGCTGATCCTTTGCAAAACGCGGCCCTAGGCGTTGATGTCTCGGCCAGTGTGGACGGGCTTGCGGCGATCCATGAAGCGGGGCGCGCGGCGACGATTTGGCAGCGTGAACATGCCCCCAGCTTTTTGTCGTGGATGGACGCGCTTGCGCCAAGCCAATTGCCACGGGCGCGGGTGATTTTGCGCCCCGAGGCTGTGCGGGACGAGCTTGCGAGTATTTGCGAGGCTTCAGGCACCCCTGCGGATGACGCGCGCGACGCGTTGATCGAGGATGTTGCCGAGCTTGCGGAAACCTTCGCGGATTTGGTCAAAGCGCCCTATTTGCGGCTGCGCTGCGATGTGGTGACAACCAATGCCTGCCGCAAGTTTCACGTCGATGCCATCTCGGCGCGCTTGATCTGCACCTATCGCGGCACGGGCACCCAATACGGTGTGGCCCATGACGGGGAGCAGCCTCAGAGCGTCTTTACGGTCCCAACCTGCTCGCCGATTGTGCTGCGCGGCACGCTTTGGCCCGAGCATCCCAAATCCGGCCTGCTGCACCGCTCGCCGCCCATCGAAGGCAGCGGCGAGACCCGCTTCGTGCTGGTCTTGGACCCGATTTTTGATCTGGAAAACGCGGTTTGATATGAACCTGCGACGGCTGCCCGTCGCAGGTCATCACTTTACAGGTTCGAAACCGCCCGTTTGGTCATGGCCTTGATCAAGGCGGCGCGGTAGAGGCTTGAGCCGTGCAAATCCGCCAAAAGCCCATCTGCCGAGACCTCCACCGCGTCAACCGAGGCGGGCGCAAGATCAGACGCTAGCGCCGCCTCAAGATCACCGTGGCGAAACACACCGCCATCCCCCGCGCCGGTCACGGCCACGCGCAACTCAGTGCCCGCTTTGGCCACAAACACCCCGACCATCGCATAGCGCGAGGCGGGGTTGGGGAATTTGGCATAGGCGGCCTTCTCGGCCTTTGGAAAACTCACCGAGGTGATGATCTCGCCATCCTCAAGCGCGGTTTCAAAGAGGCCCACGAAGAACGCGCTGGCCTCAATCGCCCGTTTGTTGGTGGTGATCGTGGCCCCCAGCGCCAGACAGGCGGCAGGATAATCCGCCGCCGGATCGTTATTGGCAATCGAGCCGCCGATTGTGCCGCGATGGCGCACCGCCGGATCACCAATGCCCTCGGCCAAAGCCGCAAGATGCGCGGGCACATCGGGGTGCCCCGCAACCTCGGCATGGGTGGTCATGGCACCGATGGTGACCGTGCCAGCCTCAAGCGTGATCCCCGTCAGATTGGCCCCCGAGAGGCTAACCAGATCGCTGGGCGCTGCCAGCCGCGCCTTCATGGTCGGGATCAGCGTCTGCCCTCCGGCCAAGATTTTACCATCGTCGGCCTTGGCCATCGCCGCTGCCGCATCAGCCGCAGAGGCGGGTTTGTGATAGGTCGTTGCATACATCTCAAATCTCCTTATTCGGCTGCGATGGCGGATTTGGTTGACTGGATCGCCGCCCAAACCGCCGCTGGTGTGGCAGGCATCGCCAGATC
>CAYLLD010000276.1:0-2238 GCA_964384315.1 uncultured Rhodobacterales bacterium
CCACGATCACCACGATATAGGGCATGGTCTCGGGGGTGAATTCTTCGATCTCGAAAATCGGCTCGCCGGTGGCCTCGTCAAAGCCCGTTTGCACCTGCCGGCTAAAGGCCTCGCCCTTGGCCTGCGCATCGCGCACACGGCCATTGTAGCCGTCGATGTTCCGCACGCCGAGCTTGGACATTTTGCGGTAGCGCTCTTCCATCTCGCCCACGACCCATTTCAGCGCGACAACCGCCTTTTTCGGGTCGGTCACAACGGGGGACAAGAGATGCGGGATGCCGTCATAGACGCTCAGCTCAAGCATCTTGGGATCGATCATGATCAGGCGGCACTGCTCGGGGCTCAGCTTATAAAGCAGCGACAGGATCATCGTGTTGATGGCCACGGATTTACCCGAGCCCGTGGTCCCCGCGATCAAGAGATGCGGCATCTTCGCCAGATTGGCCACGATGGGCTCGCCGGAGATATCCTTGCCCAGCGCCAGCGGCAGGCGCGCTTTGCTATCGCCGTATTGCGCGGCGGTGAGGATTTCGCGCAAGAGCACCATTTCACGGTGTTCATTGGGCAATTCGATCCCGATCACCGAACGACCCGGAATGGTCGAGACCCGTGCGGCCAGCGCCGACATCGAGCGGGCGATATCATCCGCCAGACCGATCACGCGGCTGGCCTTTAGACCGGCGGCGGGCTCAAGCTCGTACATGGTGACCACAGGGCCGGGGCGCACCGAGACGATCTCGCCTTTGACGCCATAGTCATCGAGCACGTTTTCGAGCATCCGCGCGTTCTCGGCGAGGGCGTCTTGGCTGAGCACCGGACGGGTGATGGTCGAGGGGTCTTGCAGGACCGAAAACGGAGGGTGTTCGTAGCGCTCGCGCGAGGCATCGCCCAAGGCCAGACGCGGCTGCTCTTCGGCCTTGGCCGCCGCGCTTTTGCGGATCGCCGCGTCCGAGCGGCTTTGCACAACGCCAGTGGGCGCAGGGTCTTTGGCGCGGGGGGCGGCGCGCTCTACGGATGGCAGGTCGAGCTCTTCGTCATCAGCATCGTAGCCTGCATCCTCATCAACCAGATCAAGCGGGGCATCAATATCGACGCCTTGGGCCGCGCGGTCATCGAATTTGGCAACCGCCGCCGAAATCCGCGCCATGATCGCCTCGTCATTCCCTGCCGCCTCTGCGGTCATGCCATCCACCTCGCCAAAGGCACGGGCCTCGGCGGCTTTGGATTGGGGCTGCGGGATATCGTTCCCGAAACTCGGGGTGAGCCGTTTGGCCATGGTTTTGCGCTCCGCTTGGGCAGAGCGGGGCGTGGGTGTCAGCGCAGCTTTGGCGGCAGCGGCGGATTTCGCCCCCGCAAAGCCCAAGGCCGAACCGATGCCTCGGCCGACGCCACGAAAGAGCGCCAACGCGCCAGCCACGCAAACCGCGCCGAAAAACGCCGCCTCGCCCATGGTCGCGCCCAGCGCAGCGGCGGCGGTCAGAACCATGGCGATGGCCAACAGCACGGTGACGGATTTCAGCGAGACCGCCAGATCGACAGGGACCATGGACAAGAGCCCGCCCAGCACCACATCGCCGAACCAACCGCCCAAACCATAATCATGCATCCAGCCTTCAAGGGGCGCATGGGCCGCCGCGAAAACCGATGCGACGCCGATGGCAAAAGGGGCAAGGATGATGCGCGAGACAATGCGGGTTTTGCCTTTGTGGGTCACAAAGCGCAGGCCCCAAGCGGCAAAGAAAATCGGCAGGCCCCAAGCCGCCCAGCCAAAGGCGTGATGCAGGAAATCCGCCAGATAGGCACCGGGCTGGCCCAGCCAATTGCGCGCCGCCTCGTCGGTGGCGTTGAAATAGGAGGGATCATAGGGGGAATAGCTGAACAACAGCGCGCCCGAGAGCCCCGCAAGGGCCAGCAAGAGCAAGCCGATGGTCTCGCCCGAGCGGCGCGCGATGGCCGCTTTGGTTTGCGGTTCAACCAGTGGTTCTTTGGGCCCTGAGCCTATAAAAGTTGCCATTGATCCTTACCCCTTACCTTTTGAAATGATGTCGCGGATCATACCCAGCCCGCGTTTAACCTCTGCCTCTTCGGCGACCATGGCCACCCGAATGAACGCCGCGCCTGGATCATATCCATCCCGCGCGCGGCTTAGATATTTACCGGGCAGCACACGCACACCGGATTTGCGCCAAATCTCAAGCGCGGCAGCCTCGCCGTCGCCCACATCCAGCCAGAGGAAAA
>CAYLLD010000277.1:0-2232 GCA_964384315.1 uncultured Rhodobacterales bacterium
TGATCGCCATCCCCCGGTCTGGCTAAGCACTTTGCCTTAAGGACGCATTTGCCTCAAAGCCGTTATTGGACAGGTCTAACCTTTGAGCGTCGATGGGCATGCAGTGCTAGGACCATTCCAAGTATCACAGGTAGCATTGAGATTGCGGCGAATGGTAGGTTTCCGGTCATCGCAATAATCAAAACTGACGCGAAGAACCCTGCGGTGATGAGCCAGATGCCCAGCTGACGCAGCCGGGTGATCCAAGCAATGCCGCCGCCCGCCACCTGTAAAACGCCCAAGGTGACGAGGGGGGTGATGCCAAGTCCGGCTTGGGCAAAGAAATCCACCTCTTGCGGCATTTGCATCACTTTCGCGAGCCCTGCCGCAATGCTGAGCACTGTCAAAAAGGCGAGCCCGATTTTTGCGATTAACTGCATTTTATCTGTGTCCTTTACGATTCAGATTACTATGACCTAACTCACCCTCGAATTGGAAACTAAGATTGGAAGCCAAGATGGATTTTTGCGCCGGACATGCGTCGCGAGAAAGCGATATTTACAAGCTGTTCGTTGAGACGTTCTCGGCCTCGGAGGGTCCAGACGAGGGCGCGATCATCGGAGATCTTGTGCAAGGGCTGATGAAGACAACGCCAAGCAAGGATTTGTTTGTTTGGTCAGCCTATCGCGATGACGAACTTGTGGGCTGTATTTTCTTTTCCCGTTTGACCTTTAAGCGCGACGCGCGGACGGTTTTTATCATGTCTCCGGTTGCCGTAAAGACGGGTCGTCAAAGGTCCGGGGTTGGGCAAGGATTGATTGTGCGTGGGTTGGCGGACTTGCGCCAAAGAGGGGTCGATTTCGTCACAACTTATGGTGACCCGAATTACTATTCCAAGACAGGGTTTCGGCAAATTACCGAAGAGTTTGCCCAAGCGCCGTTGACGCTGAGTTTTCCGCAAGGGTGGTTGGGGCAGTCGCTCTTGAGCACGGGTATGGAGGCGGGCACGGATGACCGACCATTGATCGGGGCATCCGAATGTGTTCCGGCGCTTAACAAGCAAGAGCTTTGGTAGCAGCGGCTTTTTAGCTCACCCCTCGTAGCGCTCCAAAAATGCCTCGGCCTCTAGCTTGCGGAAGTCCTCCAAAGCGGTGCGCAGGGTTTCATGGGGCCAATCCCACCATGCCAGCGCGATCAAGCGGTCTGCGATGTGGCGCGGTTGGCGTGGGCGCAAGACTTTGGCCGGGGTGCCCGCCACGATGGTGTAGGGCGCGACGTCTTTTGTCACCACCGCCCCCGCGGCGACGACCGCGCCGTGGCCCAAAGTCACCTCCGGTTTGATCATCGCCCCGGCCCCGATCCAAGTGTCGTGGCCGATATGGGCTAGGCGGGATTTGCGATGTTCAAAGAAGGCGTCGTCGGGTGTGGTGTCGTCCCAGTAATCCGCCGAGCGATAGAGGAAGTGGTGACACGCCGCTGTGTGCAGCGGATGATCCGTCGCCCCGATGCGCGAGAAGGCGGCGATATTCGCGAATTTGCCGATCTGGGCGTTGGCGATGTCCGCATAGCGGTCGCAGTAGCTGTAATCGCCAAAGGTGGAATTGGCGATGCGGCTGCCTTGGCCGATTTCAACATAGGTGCCGAAGGTGCTGTCGGTTATCTCGCAGGCGGGATGGATGAAGGGGGTGTCAGCGGACAGGCGGGCCATGGGCAAAACTCTTGTTTCTCGCCGGTGAAGCGAAAGAGCCTCCCGGTGTGCCCAAAGTTAGCCGCTGTGCGGTCTAAAGGATACCGCTAAGGGCCAAATTGTGACCCTTTGCGGTTCCTTGATTGGTCGGCGGTTTACTTGTTTCGGTCTATTTGCCCACATATCCCATCACGACGGTCCCATCTGCGCCGGTTGCATGGACCATGCCGCCCGCTTCGTTCGGGATGCCTGCCGCGTCCGAGCCGCTGCTGAAAATCCCGCCCGATGAGGCGGTGAGGTCTGTGCCGAGGGGCGATACGACCGCTCCGTTGTTCAAAAGCTGCAAGGTGCCGCCCTCAAACCTATCGCCTGAGATGGTCATGCCGTTGATCTGCACTTCGTCCACGGGCGCGCCAAGGGTCGCGTTAAAACTCGCCATGACCACATCGACCTTGCCGTCTGCAAAATCCGCAGTGATTGTGCTGTCGCCCAAAGTGTAGGTGTAAATCTTGTCGTCGAACACCGACAAATCACCGCGCGCCTCGCCGCGATAGACGGCGGTTCCG
>CAYLLD010000278.1:0-2224 GCA_964384315.1 uncultured Rhodobacterales bacterium
TGGCGTTGTCATAGCCGATCTCGGGGGCCAGTGCGGTCACCAGCATCAGGCTTTCCCACATCAGCTTGGAAATCCGGTCCTCATCCGCCTCAATGCCCGCGACGCATTTATCGGTAAAGGCCACCGAGGCATCGCCGATCAGCTGCATCGCCTGCAAGAGGTTATAGGCCATCATCGGTTTGTAGACGTTCAGCTCGAAATGCCCCTGCGAGCCCGCAAAGCCGATGGCCGCGTCATTGCCCATCACATGGGCGCAAACTTGGGTCATCGCCTCGCATTGGGTCGGGTTGACCTTGCCCGGCATAATCGATGAGCCCGGCTCATTTTCGGGCAGCACCAACTCGCCCAGACCGCAGCGCGGGCCGGAGCCGAGCAGACGAATGTCATTTGCGATCTTAAAGAGGCTGGCGGCCACGGTCTTGACCGCCCCCGACATCTCGACAATGGCATCATGGGCGGCGAGGGCCTCGAATTTATTGGGCGCGGTCTCAAAGGGCAGGCCGGTGATCTTGGCCGCCTCAGCCGCAAAAGCGCTGTCATAGCCGGGCGCGGTGTTCAGGCCAGTGCCAACCGCCGTGCCGCCTTGGGCGAGGAAATAGATGTTCCCCAGCGCCGCCTCGATGCGGCCAATGCCCTGTTTGACCTGAAAGGCGTAGCCGCCGAACTCTTGGCCAAGGGTCAGGGGGGTCGCGTCTTGGGTATGGGTGCGCCCGATTTTGATGATGTCCTCAAAGCCCTTGGCTTTGGCGGCCAGTTCGGCCTGTAGCTTGCGCAGCCCCGGCAGCAGCACGTCGCGCGCGGTGGTGGCGGCGGAAATATGCATCGCCGTGGGGAAGGTGTCGTTCGAGGACTGGCTCATGTTGCAGTGATCATTGGGGTGCACCGGCTCTTTGGTGCCGATGGTCCCGCCCAGCATCTCGATGGCGCGGTTGGCGATCACTTCGTTGGCGTTCATGTTCGATTGGGTGCCCGATCCGGTCTGCCAGACCACGAGGGGGAAGTTGTCGTCGAGCTTGCCCTCGACCACTTCCATCGCCGCCGCAACGATGGCATCGCCAAGCTTTTTGTCCAGCTTGCCTTGGGCCATATTCACCTTGGCCGCCGAGGCTTTGATCACCCCAAGGGCGCGGACGATGGCCACGGGCTGGCGTTCCCAGCCTATCGGAAAATTCAGGATCGAGCGCTGGGTCTGGGCGCCCCAATATTTGTCGGCTGGGACCTCAAGGGGGCCAAAACTATCGGTCTCGGTGCGAAATTCGGTCATTGTGGACGATCTCCTGCGCTCATGATGATTCGCGAAGGGTTTAGTGTCACAACGTTGATATAACAATCATGCAGGTGGATTTTCTGGGGGGATGGCCCTCAGTGGGGGCCAGCCTGTGGGCTATGGCCGCCGAAACGCGTCAAGGACGATGACCTCGCCCTCTTTGCTGTGGTCTTTCGTCTCTTTGGCGGCCTCAACATCCGTATCCACAAAGCCCGCTTCGCTTTTGTTGTCATCTTCGGGGGCGCCAAGATCATCAGGGGCGGCCAGTTCAAAACCCAAGGCAAACTCAACCGACGGATCCACGAAAGATTTAAGCGCTGCCAGCGGAATGACCATCGGCTCGGCGGTGTTGTTGAAATTCAGCGTGACCGTGAAGCGGTCGTCCATCACCGCCAAATTGTCGAACCAATGCTGCATCACAATGGTCATCTCTTCGGGATATTGCTCGCGCATCCAATCCGCCACATCGACGCCCGGATGGGTCATGTCAAAGGTGATCATAAAGTGATGATCCCCCGGCAGACCGTCTGTGGCCACATCGCGCAATAGCTGCGCCACCGCTTGACGAAGCGCATTTTGAACGCGGGCGGGATAGTCGATTGCCGCAGGGGAAGCAGGGGGAGGGGTTTGAGCCACGAGGGGGGTCCTGATCTATTGCGCGCTTGGGGTTTATGGCTGTCTGTTTAGAGCCGTGGTTTTGTGCCGCTGAATTGTACCACTGGTTTATGACAGGCAAATGGGCGGGGGATCAAGGGGGGAGTGTTTCAGCGTTTAACTTTAACGACCGCTGTTAGCGGCAAAACCTTAACGCACTCAAAAGGCAGGCGGCCAATGGTCAGCCAAAAAAGAACAGCTAAAAGAGAGGGGAGAGTTAAGTGCAGGCTTCTGTTGCCAGGCGCCTGCGAACCCCGCCTAATCCGGCTAGGGACTAGGGCTTAAAGTTTCGATCTTAGGCAC
>CAYLLD010000279.1:0-2219 GCA_964384315.1 uncultured Rhodobacterales bacterium
TATCTCGCAACCCCTACAACTTACGTGCCCGCGCGTTCTGCGGGCTGTACTCACCTTTAATTTAGGCCATGTGAGGGCAAAATGCCAGCCCTTGGGGGGCAAAGGCGGAATTTGCCTCAGTCTTGCGTCTAAAAATCACCAAGCAAGAGCGGTGTCTTGTCGCCGCTTACGAATTTCTGGACCGCGCGGGGGTAGAGTTGATGCTCAAGCGGCAAGAGCCGTGCAGCGAGGGATTGGGCGGTGTCACCAGCCTGGATGGGCAGGGCGGCTTGGCCAATCACCGGTCCGGCGTCGAGGGCGGCGACGACTTCGTGCACCGAAACGCCGTGGATGGCGCAGCCGGTTTCTAGCGCGCGGGCGTGGGTATCGAGGCCTTTGAAGGCGGGCAAAAGCGAGGGGTGGATGTTGAGGATGCGCCCCGCCCAGCCTTCAACGAAATCGCGGCTTAACACACGCATGAACCCTGCCAGACAGATCAGCTCGATCTCGGCGGCCCGCAGCGCCTGATCAAGCGCCGCTTCGAAATCCGCTTTTTGGGCGTAGTCCTTATGGGCGACGCAGGTTGCGTGAACCCCCAGCGCCTCGGCCTTGGCCAGCCCCGGAGCATCGGGGATATTCGCGATCACCAAGGCAGGATCGGCGCCCACCTGCCCCGCCTGCATGGCCTTAACCAGCGCCACCATATTGGAGCCGCTGCCCGAGATCAGGATGGCTGTTTTCACGCCAGCGATCCGGCGTAGCGGATGCTTTCGCCGTTGCGCACCCGCCCGATGATGCGCGGCGGTGTGCCAGCCTCGACCAGCGCGGCGGTGGCGGCGTCCAGCTCGGCCTCGGCGACCACTCCGATCATGCCAATGCCGCAGTTGAAGGTCTTGAGCGCTTCGGCCTCGTCGATGCCGGCGGTGGTGATCAGCCAGTTGAACAAGGGCGGCAAATCCCATGCGGATAGGTCGACCTCTGCGCCGAGGCCTTGCGGCAGCACGCGGGGCAGATTTTCCGTGATACCGCCGCCGGTGATATGGGCGAGCGCTTTGATATGGGGCTGGGCGGCCAGCGCGGCGCGCACATAGATGCGGGTCGGCTCAAGCAGAGCGGCCCCCATGGTTTGCCCCATGGTTTGCCCCATGGTTTGCCCCTTGGTTTGATTGCCAAATGGCGCGGGATCGTCCCAATTCAGACCAGCGCGCGCCACGACTTTGCGCACCAGCGAAAACCCGTTCGAATGGACACCGCTGGCATCCAGACCGAGCAGAATGTCGCCCTCGGCCACGCCTGCGGGGAACGCGGTGCCGCGCTCCATCGCGCCAATGGCAAAGCCCGCCAGATCGAAATCCCCAGCCGCATACATGCCCGGCATCTCGGCGGTCTCGCCGCCAATCAGCGCGCAGCCCGCATCGACACAACCGTCGGCAATGCCCTCGACCACCGCCGCTGCATGCGCGACCTCAAGCTTGCCCGTGGCGAAGTAATCGAGAAAGAACAGCGGCGCGGCGCCCTGACAGACCAGATCGTTCACGCACATGGCCACCAGATCGCGGCCCACGCCCGTGACATCGCCCGCCTCAATGGCCACGCGCAGCTTGGTGCCCACGCCATCGGTCGCCGCCACAAGGATCGGGTCGTTGAACCCCGCCGCCTTGAGGTCAAACAGCGCGCCGAAACCGCCGAGCCCCGCCATGGTGCCGGGCCGCGCAGTGCGCTTCGCCGCAGGTTTGATCCGCTCAACCAGCGCATTGCCAGCGTCAATATCCACACCTGCGTCGGCGTAAGTGATCGGCTTTTGAGTGTCGGCCATATCGTCCTCGAAAACTCATCAAAGTTAGGCGGTTGCTCTAGGCCAAGGCGCGCCGCGTGTCCATCCGCTTGACCACGACATAAAGCGGTGTCTAAAGGAAACTCTGGCGGGCCTGTAGCTCAATTGGTTAGAGCAGAGCGCTCATAACGCTTTGGTTGGGGGTTCAAGTCCCTCCAGGCCTACCAAAATTACCGCAAAAAACACCGTCGAAATCACCGTCAAAGTCAAACGCAAATTTCCCGCGCAACTGATGACGTTTGAGCGATAATCGCCCACTATTGGAATCAATGATTTGTTAGTTTAAATTAGCGCTGTTAGGAAAAAGGCCCGCTGTTTTGTTAATGGATACGAAAAAATGCTTACGACCACCTCAACCACTGCTTTGTATTTCAACGGATCTTCAAACGCCTATGTTTCGGGGGCC
>CAYLLD010000280.1:0-2217 GCA_964384315.1 uncultured Rhodobacterales bacterium
GCTAAACCGCGGGCCATCAGGGCACGGGTAAAACCGGTGGTCGCGGGATCAAGGGTCAAAAGTCACGCTCGGGTGTGGCGATCAAGGGCTACGAAGGCGGCCAAATGCCGCTCTACCAGCGCCTACCAAAGCGCGGCTTCAACAACATCAACCGCAAGCGCCACGCGGTGATCAATCTGGGCATTCTCCAGAAGTTCATCGACGAAGGCAAAATCGACGCCTCTAAGCCTGTGACCGAGGACAGCCTTGTGGCCAGCGGTCTCGTGCGCCGCGTGCGCGACGGGGTGCGGCTCTTGGGCAAGGGTGAGATCAAGGCCAAGCTGGACCTGACACTCACCGGCGCGTCCAAATCCGCCATCGAAGCGGTCGAGAAGGCGGGCGGTAAAGTCACCGTGACGACGCCCCCCAAAGCAGACGCTGCATCGGAATGATGCCTTGAAGGCCGCCTCGTGCGGCCTTAAATCTGCTTAAATAACAAAAGCGAAGAGGGAGAGCTGGATCATGGCATCAGCCGCAGAGCAAATGGCCGCCAACATGAGTTGGGGCGCGTTTGGCAAAGCCAAGGAGCTGCAACAGCGCATCCTTTTCGCCATCGGTCTTTTGATCGTCTACCGCATCGGCACCTATATTCCGGTGCCGGGCATCGACGCCGCCGAGCTGCGCAGTTTCTTTGACGAAGCGCAAACCGGCATCGGCGGCATGCTCAACATGTTCACCGGCGGCGCGCTCTCACGCATGGGCATTTTCGCCCTCGGGATCATGCCTTATATTTCCGCCTCGATCATTGTGCAGCTCTTGTCGGCCATGGTGCCGCAGCTTGAGCAGCTCAAAAAAGAGGGCGAGGCCGGACGGCGCAAAATCAACCAATACACCCGCTACGGCACGGTGTTTTTGGCCACTTTCCAAGCCTATGGCATCGCGGTCGGCCTTGAATCCGGCGGCTTGGTCACCGATCCCGGCTGGTTCTTCCGCATTTCCTGCGTCATCACACTGGTCGGTGGCACCTTGTTCCTGATGTGGCTGGGCGAGCAGATCACCGCGCGCGGCATCGGCAACGGCATCTCGCTGATCATCTTCGTGGGCATCGTCGCTGAATTGCCCGCCGCTTTGGCGCAATTCTTTGAACAGGGCCGCATCGGCGCGATCTCGGCGCCAGTGATCATCGGCGTGATCGTCATGATCGTGGCTGTGATTGCCTTTGTGGTCTTTGTCGAACGGGCGTTGCGCAAGGTGCATATCCAATATCCCAAGCGGCAGGTCGGCCAGAAAATGTACGGCGGCGAAAGCTCGCATTTGCCGATCAAACTGAACCCCGCCGGCGTGATCCCCCCGATCTTCGCCTCATCGCTCTTGCTCTTGCCAACGACCTTGGCGACGTTTTCGGGCAACCAAAGCGCGGGCTGGCTGAACACTATCTTGGCCTACTTCGGGCCGGGGCAACCGCTTTATCTGTTGTTCTTCGTCTCCATGATCGTCTTTTTCGCCTATTTCTACACGGCGAACGTCAGCTTCAAATCCGAAGATGTTGCGGATAATCTGAAAAAACAGGGCGGCTTTGTGCCCGGCATTCGCCCAGGCCCGAAAACGGCAGAGTATCTCGACTATGTGGTTACCCGGCTTTTGGTTGTTGGCTCGGCCTATCTCGCCGCCGTTTGTCTTTTGCCTGAGATTCTGCGGTCGCAATTAGCAATTCCTTTCTACTTTGGCGGCACATCTCTTTTGATTGTCGTTTCCGTGACCATGGATACGATCACACAGGTCCAAAGCCATCTCTTGGCGCATCAATACGAAGGCCTGATCGAAAAATCCCGCCTGCGCGGCAAAGACCGCTCTAAGGCACGTACGAAAAGGACAACGCGTCGATGACAAATATCATTCTTCTCGGACCACCGGGCGCCGGTAAAGGCACTCAGGCGAAGATCCTTGTTGATGAACAGGGTATGATGCAACTCTCGACCGGGGACATGCTGCGCGCGGCGCGCAAGTCCGGCACCGAGATGGGCAAGATGGTTGCCGGCGTGATGGATCGCGGTGAACTTGTGACCGATGAGATTGTCATCGGTCTGATCGAAGAGCAACTCACCGCTGGGCATGACACCAAGGGCTTTATCTTTGATGGCTTCCCGCGGACTTTGGCGCAGGCTGATGCGCTGGGGAAGCTCTTGGACAAAATCGGTCAGAGCCTTGATGGTGTGATCGAAATGCGCGTGGATGACG
>CAYLLD010000281.1:0-2215 GCA_964384315.1 uncultured Rhodobacterales bacterium
GTCGCGGGTTTTCTTTTGGGATTTTGCAAAGATGGGTATTTGGGCGGCACTGACTTCCCTAAGCCTGCAAAACAGCGCGCAGGTCGGTAAAAGTGCTGTGGTAAAGGTGCCTTGGTCGTTTTTGGGCCCGCGCGGGCGGACCCAATTTTCTTGAATTAGGCCGCCGCTTGTGCGTCTTTCATTACGCCTGCCAACAGACCGTAGGTTTCGGTCCAAGCGGCTTCGGCTTCGGGCGTAAAGTCATCCCCTAAACCTTTGCCCAGAGTGAACAGCAAGGCCGCACCAACGCTGTCGTAATGCGCCTCGGTGACGTTGTAGCCTTTGTGACGCGCGCCAAGTTCTTGGACCGCTGGCACAATCGCATCGAGATCTTTGAGACCGTTTACTGCCACGCCGATCATTTGCATCAGCTTCTTTTTCTGATCGGTCATCACTTCGGGAAACAGCGCCCGTGTGTCTGGCGCAATTTCAAAAAGTCTGTCGTAAAAGATGTCCGCCGCGGTGTCTGCGATGGGGGCAACTTTCTTGAATGTTGATTGCACGATGTCGATTTGTTCAGGTGTCATGATATGTGTCTTTCATTTCTGTGAGTTCAGGTAGGTTTCAACTTCGTCCGCACCACCGCTGAGCCAAACCATGAAGGCGACCGCAGCTGCGACCTCTGCATCCGTCAGGTCTGGGTTGGCGCCACGGGCGGGCATTTGTGTGTATTTGGGACCAATAAAGCCGTTGGTGGCATGCTCGATTAGAACGTCCATGCCTTTTGCAATTCGGGGCTCCCAGGCCTTTAGAGATGTCACTTTGGGCGCTCCAATTCCTTTGGCGCCGCCGTGACAATTTTGACAAGTATCGCCAAACACCATCAGCCCTGTGGCCAGAACCGGCTCTTCAGGCACGGGCAAGCGATCTGCGGTGATGAACCCCTCCAGTCCTCGCGCGGTCGCAATGGTGGGATCCGCCTGCGCCATGGAAGCGCAGACGAGACCCAGTAGACTTACAAGCAAGCCCCGCATGATCAGTTGATCGGAATACGGATCACAACGCCGCCCATCACGTCACCACCCTTAAAGTCGGTGCGTGGGCTGTCTTTGTGGTCATTGTGACAAGACGAGCAAGCTTCGGCGACCGAGATATCGGGGTAGAACGCGGTGAAGTATTCTGTGCCACCCAATTCTTCTTTGCCGTAAAAGTTTTCGCCCGGATTGGCCGCGATATATTCCAGACCTTCGATTTCAAGATCGGTAGACGGCGCGTTTTGCTTGTTGATCGGCCAAAGCGACAGCAGGGAATAAGAAAAGGCGTCCGTTTCTTCTGCCACCATTTCCGCGCCAAAACGGAACATCTGCGCGGGCAAAACCAGCGCTTTGTCATCGTTGAAATGCTCGGAGGCGGTGATTACTTTTTCTTCAACCGCCAAACGGTTCACGATCATGCGTGTATAAACCGTCCGGTCAGAGCTCATTACGAGATGCAAAAGGTCAGACACCTCTTGAAAGCCCATGTCTTCGGCCTGTGCGCTGTGCGACGCGCCAAGCGCGACGCAGCCTGCCATCAAGGTCGCTTTCAATTTCGTCATTTTACCATACATATTAGTCTCCTGTGACTACTGGTTGCAGAGTGTGGGGACGCCGTCATTGATTGGCGTCTGTGTCTGGCGTCTCCACACGTTTTAACGCCCAATCGATGCTTTCGACGTGGCGGTTCGGTTGGCCCAAGAAGTTGTTTTTGATCAGCGCGGGATCGGCCAGCGCATCAATCGCAAAGCCCAGTCCATGGCAGGACATGCAGGTTTCGCGGATCATCTTCTCATTCGGGCGAAGGTTGTCGTTTTGGTTATGGTTGGTGCGCAGATCGTCGCCCTTGACGACTTGCGGCATATGGCAGGTGGCGCAGGTAACACCGCTACCGGGGGGCATCTCGCCTGCGAGTTCCGCCGTCCAGAGGCCGAAATGCGGGCCTTCTTTATAGGACGTGGAATGTTCGTCGTTGTGACAGGTCAAACAGGCATCAACGGCGGCAAATTCTAGGTCTTGCTCGTGGGGTTTGTGACAGGTGTTGCAGGTCAGGCCCATGCCATGCGCGTCAGGGGTCAAAGAGACGCGCGCCTCGGCGGTGGACATCAGCGGGGGGGTGTCTGGATCGGCGAGGTAGGTATCGAGCAAATTTGCCAGTGTTTCGGGTGGGTCGGAAAACCCGATTTGTTTAAGGACGTCCG
>CAYLLD010000282.1:0-2210 GCA_964384315.1 uncultured Rhodobacterales bacterium
AATGGGCTCGCCCACCCGCACCGGCGTCTCTTGCGGGGCCTCGCCGTCGATGCTGATCGACAAGGGCACCACTTGCGCCGCGCCAGCAGGCATCTGCCCCAGACCCTCGATCCGCAGGGTCACCGAGACCGGCTCGCCGATGATGCCAAAGCCGGGCGCGGTCTCAAGCACCAGCCGCCGGTCCCATTCATCCGCGCGTCCGGTCAGGATCAAATGCACCGGCGCGGGGAAATCCTTGAGGACATTCACGTCCTCGATCTGCCCGTCCGAGATCACGATGGCACCCGCAATCTGGCTCGCGGCCTCTTCGGCGGCAGCCTTGGCCAAGGCGCTCATCAAAAGCGTGCCGCGACCCGCATCGCCATTGCTGCTATCGCGCACCTGCAACTCGATGATCTCAAAGACCGCATCTTCGCGGCCAATCGTCTCGCGCAGCGTGGTCAGCGCGCCCTCCATCTGGGCGGGGCGCAGATCGATGGTTTGACTGGCGCTCAGATCCTCCACCACGAAAACGATCAGCGGCAGCGGCTCGCGGTCTTCTTGCTTGAGCGAGGGGTTCAAAAGCGCGAACAAAAGCGCGGCGCCAGCAATTGTGCGCAGCCACCAACCGGGCAAGCGCCGCCAAAGCGCGAGGGCCAGCATCACGACTGTGAACCCCGCGACGGCCCAAATCAGCGGCCACGGCACATCGGGTTGCAAAATCACACCGTTCAGGCTTTGCGCATCCAGCATCTTATTGCCCCAACCGTTCCAAAAGCGCCGGCACATGCACCTGATCGGATTTATAATTCCCGGTCATCACATACATGATCAGATTGACCCCAAAGCGATAGGCGATCTCGCGCTGGCGGTCCCCCGACGAGCCGCTGCCCACGGGAAACATATAACGGTCATTCGCGTCAATCGCCCAAGCGGCGGCCCAGTCGTTGCCGCCGATCACCACCGGCGTGACCCCGTCGTTGAGATTGCGGAACGGCATGCCCTCAACCGCCACCGTATCCGGCGCGGCCTCAACCCAAATATCGCGCCCGTTAAAGCGGCCGGGAAAGGCTTGCAGCAGGTAGAAGCTGCGCGTCAGCACGTGATCTTGGGGCACAGGCATCAAGGGCGGCACGTCAAGCTGCGCGGCGATGCGCTGCAAAATGCGCCCGTTTGGCGTGTTGAAACTGCCGCCCGCCCCCGCGAGGTTCGCGTCGCGGGTGTCGAACAGGATCATCCCGCCAGAGCGCAAAAAGGCATTCAGCTTGGCATAGGCCGCAGCGCTTGGCAGGGTTTGGGAGCCGGACATGGGCCAGTACAAAAACGGGTAAATCGTCAGGGGATCGCGCTCAAGATTGACCGCTTGGGGCGTCACCGGCTCGATGGCCGTGCGCAGGTTTAGCACACGGCTCAGCCCTGCCAGCCCCGCCGCCGAGGTTTGATCAATCGCCGCGTCACCAGTTTCCACATAGGCCAGCACCGTGGCATTTGCGGCTGCTATAACCGCTTCGATATTGGGATCCGCAGCCGCGCTCTGCGCCTCAGCCAGCTGCGGCATGATCATCGCTAAAAGCGCCGTGGCGGCCACCGCACGGCGCAAGCGGCCAGAGACCCATAAAGTGCCCAGCACATCGAGACCCAAAAGCAAGAGCGCGAGGGTCAAAAGCGGGGCCTGCAAGGCGCGCTCGTTGATCACGCCCATGGTTTCCCACGTCACGCCGCTTGGCTGCGTGAGCGGCTCAAGCACATCGTCTTCGCCAAACAAATTCACCGCCGCGCGCCGCTCACCGCTTTGATAAATACCCGGCGGGGTCGCCGCGCCCCGTATGGTTTCGACCAATTCAGCCCCATCAACGGCGGGGCGGTCCGTGGTTTCGATCAAACGCCCGTAGCCATCCAAAAGCAGCTCCGGCGTCCATTGCCGCGCCTCCAGCGCTTGGGCCCCGCCGAAATTCTGCCCCGAGAGCTGCGCCAGCCGCTCTAGCATCTCAACGAAGAGCCCCGAGAGCGGCAGCGACGACCACTCGGCATTGGCGGTGACGTGAAACAGGACCACCTGACCAAGTCCCAGCGACTTCCGGGTCACAAGTGGGGTTCCGTCGGTCAATTGGGCGATGACACGTTCCGCCAGAAGAGGGTCTGGTTGGGCCATTACTTGCGCTGTGATGCGGACGTCTTCCGGAACTGACAGGCCAAAGAATGGCGAATCCGCTGTGAAGTCAGCGAGCGCT
>CAYLLD010000283.1:0-2194 GCA_964384315.1 uncultured Rhodobacterales bacterium
ACCTCCATCTCACCAAAGCGCTGGCCACCGAATTGCGCTTTACCGCCCAAAGGCTGCTGGGTGACGAGGCTGTAAGGCCCTGTCGAGCGCGCGTGGATTTTATCGTCCACAAGGTGGTGCAGTTTCAGAAGATACTTCACGCCAACCGTCACAGGACGGCTGAATTGCTCACCGGTGCGGCCATCAAAGAGAATGGATTGACCAGACTCGTTGAACCCAGCCCGCGCCAGCGCCTCGTTGACGTCAGCCTCTTTGGCCCCGTCAAACACAGGCGTCGCAATCGGCACACCATTGGTGACATTGCCCGCCGCCTCAAGCAGCTGCGGCTCGGTCATCCCATCGATGATCGCGTTGTAGTGATCCGTCGCATAGGCGTTTTTCATAGCATCGCGCACGGTGCCAATATCGCCTTCGCGCTTGAAATCGCCAATGGCCGTTTCAACCGACTGGCCCAACCCGCGCGAGGCCCAACCCATGTGGGTCTCAAGGATCTGCCCCACGTTCATCCGCGACGGAACCCCCAGAGGGTTCAGCACGATATCAACGCCGGTGCCATCTTCGAGGAAGGGCATGTCTTCTTCGGGTACAACGCGGGAGATAACCCCTTTGTTGCCGTGACGACCGGCCATTTTATCACCGGGCTGCAGCTTGCGCTTCACCGCGATGAAGACCTTGACCATTTTCATCACGCCGGGGGGCAAATCATCGCCGCGCCGGACCTTGTCGACCTTATCCTCAAAGCGCTCGTTCAGAGCTTTTTTCTGGATTTCGTATTGGGCGTTCAGGGCCTCGACTTCGCTGGCCTCTTTGTCGTCCTCAAGGGCCAACTGCCACCACAGACCGTGGCTCAACTCGCCCAAAACCTCTTCGGTGATGGTCGATTTGGGCTTGATGCCTTTGGGGCCTTTGACAGCCGTTTTGCCAAGGATCAGCGCTTTGAGACGGGCGTAGATGTTCCGATCAAGGATCGCCATCTCATCGTCGCGGTCACGCGAGAGCTGTTCAACCTCTTCGCGCTCGATCTGCAACGCACGTTCGTCTTTCTCGACGCCGTGACGGTTAAAGACCCGCACCTCAACGATTGTCCCGTAATCACCTGGGGGCACGCGCATACTTGTGTCGCGCACATCGGACGCCTTCTCGCCAAAGATCGCCCGCAAGAGCTTTTCTTCGGGGGTCATCGGGCTTTCGCCTTTGGGCGTGATCTTACCCACGAGAATGTCGCCGGGGCCAACTTCGGCACCGATATAGACAATCCCCGCCTCATCGAGGTTGCGCAGGGCCTCCTCGCCGACGTTGGGGATATCGCGGGTGATTTCCTCGGGACCAAGCTTGGTATCGCGGGCGGCGACCTCGAATTCCTCGATGTGGATCGAGGTAAACACGTCGTCTTTCGCGATCCGCTCAGAGATCAGGATCGAATCTTCGTAGTTGTAGCCATTCCACGGCATGAAGGCGACGAGCACGTTCTTACCCAGCGCCAATTCACCCAGATCCGTGGAGGGACCATCAGCGATGACCTCGCCTTCGCTTACCAGATCACCCACATTCACGAGAGGACGCTGGTTGATACAGGTGTTTTGGTTCGAGCGTTGGAACTTGCGCAAGCGGTAGATATCCACGCCCGGATCACCGGGGCGCAGGTTTTCCGTCACGCGCACAACGATCCGCATGGCATCGACCTGATCGATCACACCAGCGCGCCGCGCGGTGATCGCCGCGCCACTGTCGCGGGCCACGACCGATTCAATACCAGTGCCGACGAAAGGCGCTTCGGCCTTTACCAGCGGCACCGCTTGGCGTTGCATGTTCGAGCCCATCAAGGCGCGGTTCGCATCGTCATTCTCAAGGAACGGGATCAGCGAGGCCGCAACGGAGACCAACTGCTTAGGCGAGACATCGATATAATCGATGCGCTCGGGCGGGTTGAGCATGAACTCACCGCCCTGACGGGTCGAGGCGAGATCATTGGTAAAGCGCCCTTCCCCATCAAGCTGCGCATTGGCCTGCGCGATGGTGTGCCGCATCTCTTCGGTGGCGGACATATAGATGACCTCATCGGTCACTTGGCCCTCATTCACCTTGCGATAGGGCGTCTCGATGAAGCCGTATTTATTGACCCGCGCGAAAGACGCCAGCGAGTTGATCAGACCAATGTTTGGCCCTTCCGGCGTTTCAATCGGACACATACGAC
>CAYLLD010000284.1:0-2182 GCA_964384315.1 uncultured Rhodobacterales bacterium
GATGGCGCGCCGGACGTCGGGGTCTTTGCCGCGGATCTCGTCCTCGATCCGGTAAAGCTGCCCGATACGCTGGGTCATTTCCATGCAGATCGGGGACTCAGTCGTGCGGCTGTATTCCACGAACCGGCGTCGCCAATGGGTCCAGCAGTAGGTGAGGCCCCACGGCTGGTTTGTCTTCTTTGGATCACCCAGGGCATCGTATCCGGCATAGCCATCCACGGTTAGAGAGCCGCCCTTGAAGCCGGTGAATATCTTTTTTGCAGTCTCTGCGCTGCGGCTTCTCGAGTGCTGGAAGACCACGATGGGTGGGTCGGCTCCACCCCACCCGCGCTGGTCGCGAACCACAGCCCAAAGATAGTCCTTGCGGGTTTTGCCGGTGCGCGGGGCCAGAACGGGCACGGTTGTCTCATCTGCAAACAAACGGTCGCTGGCTTTCAGTTCGTCAATCATGGCGTCGATGATTGGAGCGACATGGAACGCGATGCGCCCGGCCCAGTTGGCCAGCATGGTACGATCGATTTCGATGCCCTCGCGTCGCCAGATTTCGGCCTGGCGATAAAACGGTAGGTGATCACAAAATTTGGCAACCACGGAATGAACAGCAAATCGGTTGGTTCCCAGACCGCGCGGGACCAAAAACTCCGGCGCGGGGGCTTGCACGTGGGATTTCCCAGCACACGTGCGGCACATGTATTTCGGGCGCACGGTGACAAGAACGCGGAACTGGGCGGGCACGACGTCGAGGCGTGGGGTACGATCTTCTCCAACTTTGACCATCTCGCCACACCCACATGGGCAGAGCGTGCTCTCGGGTTCGATCACCTGTTCGATGCGTTCGAGATGCTCTGGCAGATTGCCCTTATTCCGCTTAGCGGCCTTCTTGTGCTTGGGCGTCTTGCCCAGTGCCTTGTCAGCAGCATCGCCGGCTGCCGCCAACTGCCCCCCGGCAACCTCGATATCTTCTGCGAACAGGTTGCATTGATCCGGGTCGCTCTTCTCAGAGCTCGACCCAAACCGCGCATGCCTCGCCTGAGACAGCATACGTTCCAGACGCGCATTCGCCGCCACAAGGTTGGCATTCGAGCTTTCCAACAAAGTGTTTTGTACCGTGACACGAGCAAATTCCGCCTCAGCGGCGGCAAGACACCGTTCCAACTCGGCAACGTATTTGGGGTCGATCGGGGTGATGGCAGACATGACCAACTATACATCGGCACGTGCAATCCTGCCGCCAAAATCACCGCCGTGAGTCATCCTGCCGCAGGCTAGCCAGCCAGTTTCGGCTGCCGTCGCCGCTCAGCCCGAACGGCCTTCCAGTCCAGCCCTTCAAACAGCGCAGAGAACTGTGCGGGGGTAAGCTTGATCACCCCATCCGCTGGTCGGGGCCACTGGAATTGGCTGCCCTCAAGGTGCTTGTAGACCAATACCAAACCAGTCTGATCCCAGACCAGGATCTTGATCCTGTCACCCCGCTTCGAGCGGAAGACAAACACCGCTCCGCTGAAGGGATCACGCCCAAGAACCGTCTGGATCACGAGCGACAGACCGGCATGACCTTTTCGGAAGTCCACCGGCCGCGTCGCCAGATAAACGTGATACTTACCCCCCGGCAGGATCATGACGCCGCCCTGAGCGCAGCAATGACGCGGCCAAGATGCTCGGGGTCAAAACCGTGCTGCACCAGCACCCGAACACCATCGATTTCCAGGACAATCGTCCTGGGCACGTCAGGCGGCATCTGTCCGCCATCCCCTCCGCCCGCCTCAACGACGACCGGTACCAGACCCAGCATGTCGTCATCCGGCATCGCAAGAACACCGTCCCGCGCCGCCCGCCGCCAAGAATGAAGCTGAGGTGCCGAGACACCATGCTTGCGAGCGACATCCGCCACCGAAACTCCATCGCGGTAACTCTCAAGCACGATCTCGGCCTTCACATGCTCAGGCCAACGTCGCCGACCACTCGGCCCAGTCACAACATCGATACGCCCGGCGTATCCTTCTTCGACACTGTGAGAAGTTTCGTAATTTTGCACTGTATCATCCATCGGGAACCCTCCTTGTTCGGATGGGCTCTTCTCAGATGACAGGCTTCAAACGTCTACGAGGGCGATAGCGCGGCGCTTACGGCGGCCAAAGATCACTCAAGCTGAAGGAAATAGCATCGAAGGGAGCAACGGCCA
>CAYLLD010000285.1:0-2154 GCA_964384315.1 uncultured Rhodobacterales bacterium
CCGCGCAGCCGTCAAAGCCCCGCAGCGCCGCCAGCACCGCGTCGATCCCCGCGCGTGTTCCGGCGATCGTGCCGTTCAGGCCCTCATGGGCGAACAACAGGGTGCCCTTGACCTCGTGGCGCTCACAGACGGGGCGGATTTTGTCGATCCACACCTTGGGCTCCGCAAAGGCGGTGAAATGATAAAGCGCCGCTACGACATATTGCGTCATCGCCATTCCTCACAATTAGGGCTTGGCTTTACAGAGCCCCCCGCAGATTTGCAAAACCATGTTTAAGCCGCGCAGGTTACATTTGCGGCAACAAAGGCGCGCGGGCGGCAAATGATGCATAATCGCGCGGGGTCTCCGCCGCCCAAGCCGCCTCGGCAAGCGCGCCCAAACGGGGAAAGACCAAATGGTTGAACAAGTCCCGCGTGATCAGGTTCTCGCTCCAAATCCCCGCCTGCACGCCCAAAATACGCCCGCGCGCTGCCGCATCAAGCCCCGCCAGCGGATCATAGCCATGGGTGACCTGCGCCGGAACCGTGCCGCCCCAATGCAGCCCCGGCTCTAGCCAGTCATCGCTTTGGGCCATATCCAGATAGGCCGCCTGCCCCGGCATCGCGACAATCTCAAAGCCCTGCCCCGCCAGCCGCGCGATATCCGCCTCGTTTTGCCAAGCAAAAACCAGCGCTGCCTCCGGATCAACCGCCCCCACCAAAGCCGCATCATCCCAAACCGCCGTCTTGCGCCCCGCTGCCTGCACAAGCGCCGAGGCGCGCTGCATGAAATGCCGGAACCGCCCCGCGTGGTCCTGCGGGGCAAGCTGACCCGCCGCTGGCGAGCGCGCCCAAGCGGTTCCGGCCAGTTCATCGCCCCCGATATGGATCACCTCAAAGGGAAAAATCCGCGTCACCTCTTCCAGCACCGTCTCCAGAAACTGCCATGTGTCGGCCATGCCAGGGTTCAGCGCATTGTTGGGATAGCCCTGAAACGAGGTATAGGCGTCCATGGGCTCCGCCGGATCACGCAGCCACGGGCAAGCCACCAGCGCCGCGTGACAATGACCGGGGGTGTCGATCTCGGGCATAATCTCAATGTTCAAAGCGCGGGCATGATCCACAAGCGCGCTCATCTGCGCGCCGGTGTAATAGCCGCCATAACGCGCGGGCAGAAACCCGTGCTGGCCAATCAGCGGAAGATCCGGACCGCGCCACGCACCGATTTGGGTAAGCGCCGGAAGCGCAGGCACCTCAAGGCGCCACCCTTCGTCATCGGTCAGGTGCAAATGCAGCCGGTTCAGCTTGAGCCACGCCAGACAATCAACAAAACGGTGCAGGTCATCGCTGGGCATAAAATGCCGCGCCACATCCAAATGCGCGCCCCGCCAACCCTGCTGCGGGTGATCCTTAATCGCCCCGCGCGCAGGCAGTTTGAAAATCGCAGGCGCGCTTTGAGCCGCATGGACCATCTGCATCAGCGTCACCAACCCCTGCCAACGCGCAGCGTCATCGCCCGCGAATAGCGTCACTTTGGTGGGGGTAAACTCTATCTCGTAATGGCTGGGCGGCAGAGCTTTTTGACCTATCTCAAGCGCGATGCGCGGCAATGGCGCTGGCTGGCCGAACAGACGGACGCGTAGGGCTTGCGCCGCAAGATAGTCAGCATCTGCATGGTCGGGGGCAATCTCGGCGGGCCTGTCATGCCACGCGGTAATCGCAACTTCGGCGGGCCAAGGGGTGACCCCCAAGGGCGTGTTTGGCGTCGGTGCTTTGTGGGCTCGCGCCGGAATATGGTCAGGGTCAGGCGTGATCGCCACAGGCAGAACCGCCCCCTCCGCGTCGATATAAGCCGACTTCGGCCCGTCGGTCGCGTGTTTGGGCAAAAAACTCAGCCCCGTGGCGGTGAAGTTGCAGGTCGCACCCGCTGCCAATGCGCCCAAAGCGAACTTATGGTGATTGGCGGTGCGGCCCAGATAGCTGGCCCCTTGGACCTGCGCCGCATCCGTTAGCCGCGTGAGCATCGAGACATGGAGGACCGGCGCAGCAATCGCCCGCGCGCCTAGGTTCGCCACCTCAAAGCGCAGCCGCCCATTGCCCGAGGGGGTGTCCTGCCACGACCAATTCAGCGTAAGGCTCTTCGCTGTGGAATTGGTCATATCCGCCCCTTGCGCC
>CAYLLD010000286.1:0-2138 GCA_964384315.1 uncultured Rhodobacterales bacterium
TACCAAGGCCGGGGTTCTGCGCCAGCATTTCAGCCGCGATCAGAACCATCCAGCCAACCCCGAGGCTCAGCCGCAGACCGGTAAAGATCAGAGGCAGCGCCGAGGGCAGCACCAATTTGGTGATTTTGGTCCAAGTGCCCATTTTCAGCACCTTGGAGACATTGACCAAATCCTTGTCGATCGAGGCCACACCCAGCGAGGTGTTGATCAGCGTTGGCCAGAGCGAGCAGAGCGTCACGGTGATGGCCGAGTTCAGGAAAGATTTCGAAAACCAGCCATCGGTGCCCACATAGGTCGCCGAGACCACCATGGTGACAATCGGCAACCACGCCAGCGGCGAGACCGGTTTAAAGATTTGAATGAGCGGGTTGAGCGCCGCATTGGCCAGTGGCGAGAGCCCCGCCATGATGCCAAGGGGCACCGCAATGGCCGTGGCGATCAAAAAGCCGAAAAACACGGTTTTGATCGAGGTCCAGATTTGGTCGTAATACGTCGGCGCGCCAGTGAAAACGCGCTCTTTGATGCGGTCGGCCTGCCCCTTGTCGCGCAGGCGCTGGTTCAGCTCTTCGACCTTGGCGTAAAACGCGTCTTCCTTCGCGCCCTTGGCCGCAGCATCCTTGTGCAGGTTCACCGCCTCGGTCCAAACTTGCGACGGGCCAGGCACCGCGCCAAGCGAGGTCTGAACCGTAGGGGCAAGCGTGCCCCAAAGCAGCAAAAAGCCCAAAATCGCCAAAAGCGGCACGCCCAAAAGCCGCCAAATCTCTTTGCCTTGGGCTTTGGGGTTATCGCCCGCAATCGCGCGCAAGGCGGGGGTCATCCAAGACAGGCCCAATACCTGAAACCAGCGATCCGCCTGATTAATGCGCGTGAACGTACGGGCGCGACGGGCCTCTTTGGCCTCATCAATTACGAGATCATGGTCAATGGCACTCATGGCACTGTCCTTCTTTAAAACTTCTGGCTTTGAAAAAGCGGGGGTAAACGCGCGCGCCTCACATCCGGGAGGAAGCAGACGCGCGCGCTCGTGTAAGGCCTAACCTTGCACTTCGGTGCCAACGACGGTTTGCGTGCCCTTCAGGCCAATCGGCAGGCTGTCGAGGTAGGCGTTTGGCGCGCGGCCATCGTAGGTGATCCCATCGATGATATCCTCGCCCGGTGTCGCGGCTTTGTAGCCATCGCTATCCCAAGGGAAGTCCGCCTCATTCGAGAGACCTTCGTCAACCAAGAGCTTGGCCGCCTCAAGATAGATGTCAGGGCGATAAACCTTACGCGCCACTTCATCATACCACTCATCGGATTTCGCCTCAGGAATTTGGCCCCAACGACGCATCTGTGTCAGATACCAAACCGCGTCCGAGTAGAACGGGTAAGTCGCGTTGTAGCGGAAGAACACGTTGAAATCCGGCACGTCGCGCTTGTCGCCTTTTTCATACTCGAAAAAGCCCGTCATCGAGTTGGCAATCACCTCGTAATCCGCACCCACATATTCAGGACGCGAGAGGATTTCGACCGCCGCCGGACGGTTGGCGTTGTCATTCTCGTCAAGCCATTGACCCGCACGGATCAGCGCTTTGGTCACCGCAATGGTCGTATTCGGATTGGCCTCGGCAAATTCCGCCGAAATCCCGAAGACTTTCTCGGGGTTGTTCTTCCACAGCTCGTAATCCGTGATCACCGGCACGCCGATGCCCTTAAAGACCGCTTGCTGGTTCCAAGGCTCACCCACGCAATAGCCGTAGATCGTGCCCGCCTCTAGGGTCGCAGGCATTTGCGGCGGAGGCGTCACCGAAAGGAACACATCCGCGCCGATTTGGCCGGTGATATTCTCGGGGGAATAATAGCCGGGGTGCAGATCACCCGCCGCCAGCCAGTAGCGCAGCTCGTAGTTGTGGGTCGACACGGGGAAGACCATGCCCATGTTGAACGGCTTGCCCTCAGAGTTGAATTTCTCAACCACTGGCGCCAGCGCTTTAGCGCTGATCGGGTGCTGCGGACGACCGTCATCCATGGTTGGGATATTCGGCTTCATCAGCTCCCAAACCTCGTTCGAGACCGTGATGCCGTTACCATTGAGATCCATCGAAAAAGGCGTGATGATATGCGCCTCGGTGCCAAAACCGATGGTCGCAGCCAGAGGC
>CAYLLD010000287.1:0-2132 GCA_964384315.1 uncultured Rhodobacterales bacterium
GAGGTGGGCAAGCGCGCGGATTTGGTGCTGTGGAACCCTGCGTTTTTCGGGGTGAAGCCTGAAATGGTGCTTTTGGGCGGCTCGATTGTCTGCGCGCAAATGGGGGATCCCAATGCCTCGATCCCGACACCGCAGCCGGTTTATACCCGCCCGATGTTCGGGGCCTATGGCCGCTCGGTTGAGCGCTCGGCGGTCTGTTTTGTCTCGGCGGCAGCGGCGGATGCGGGGATCGGCGAGAGTTTGGGCCTCGCCAAAGATGTGCTGGCGGTCAAGAACACGCGGGGCATTGGCAAGAAGGATTTGATCCTAAATGACGCGACCCCCGAGGTTGAGGTTCACCCTGAAACCTACGAAGTGCGCGCCGATGGCGAACTTTTGACCTGTCAGCCTGCAGAAGTGTTGCCGATGGCCCAGAGGTATTTTCTCTTTTAGGGTAGCTATGCACCTACCTATGCACCTACCTATGCATTCCCTGCATAGCGGGACTTCCGAACTGTCTGTTTATGAAAACCGTGCTGCCCTCTATCTGATGGTGCATCGCAATATTTGTATCAGACGGCAGCGTAACCATGTCACTAAGACCAAAATTCATCACCTCTCCCGCCTCCCTTTGGGCTGTGTCTTGCCTTTTATGCGCAGTGGCATTGCTAGAGATGGCAATCGACAACTCCGGCGCAAAACCTGTGCGCGCAAAGCCGATCGTGAAGCTGGAAACTAAGCTGGACGACTTCGTCTAAGCACGGCTATGCTGCCCCCAATTATTATGCATCCATGCATTTTTTGGGGTAGCAAACCATGAGAAACCTGATTTTTTCAAGCCTGGCTATTACGGCATGCGCGGGGGCGGCAACGGCCTGTCCCACGGCGGATGATTTATCTGGCTGGATCAATATTTATCAAGATGATGGGGACTACGAAAGATTTGTCCGTGAGGGCGATTTCATTGTCAGCACATATTTTGATAACGACGGGCCGACCTATAAGGCGGTTTTGGCCAAAGGGTTATACATAGCTCTTGGCCAAGGCATCGACGATGAGCGATTGCTTGATCCCGGCGACCGCAAAACCTTTCGCTATTCGGTTGAATATGACGATTTGCCTATGCCGGAGGCGGGGCTGTCTTGGGAATCGCAGGTGAGCGAATTGGGGTCAGAAGGGTTTTACATCTCGCAGCGGAGCATTGTTTTTGGCACTGCGCAAACCCATGATATCGGCGATTGCGAATACCAAATGATCCCAGTGCGTATCGATGTCGATTACGGCGATGGCCAACCCTTTTATGACATTATAAACTACTATCCTGAGCTTGGGATTTCAGTCATTTCCGCCTTTGGTGATGCGGATGGCGAAGACAAGTTCAATTTTGTACGGATCGAAAAGGCCCCCCTATGACCCAACTCACGCGCCTGATCGCCAATGAAGTCGCCAAACACCCAAAAAGCGCGGCCGCTTATGTGTCGCTGACCTATGACGAGCGGTTTTTGCGGCGCAAGGTTCTTACGAGTGCGCAGGGCGAGGAGTTTTTGGTGGATTTGCCCCAGACCACCTCGCTGGATCATGGCGACGGGCTGGTTTTGAACGATGGGCGCGTGATCGAGGTGCGCGCGGCAATTGAGCCTTTGTTAGAGGTGCGCGGCGCGCATTTGGTGCGGCTGGCATGGCATGTGGGCAATCGCCATACGCCCTGTCAGATTGAGACGGACCACCTGCTGATCAAACGCGATCATGTGCTCAAGGATATGCTGACGCGCCTTGGGGCCGATCTGCGCGAGGTAGATGCGGTTTTCACCCCCGAAGGCGGTGCCTATGGGCACGGGCGGACCCATGGCCACCAACACTGAAGCGCAAATCCTGACGCTGGCACAGTGGTTTTCGCCAGCTTTTCCCGTGGGCGGGTTCCATTTTTCCCACGGGCTTGAGCACTCGATCAGCACCGATCAGGTGACAGATGCGTGCGGCTTGCAGGACTGGATTGCGGATGTGCTGGCACACGGCGCGGGGTTTAACGATGCGCTTGTGTTGAACGCCGCATATCTGGAGCCGGATGAAGCGCAGCTTGATGACATCAACGCCACCGCGCGCGCCTTTGCCCCCGCAGCAGAGCGGTTGCGCGAGGGCCAAGAGATGGGGCG
>CAYLLD010000288.1:0-2119 GCA_964384315.1 uncultured Rhodobacterales bacterium
CGCGGGCAAACCGGTCATCGTGGCGACGCAAATGCTAGAGAGTATGATCGAGGCGCCGGTGCCTACGCGGGCCGAGGTTTCCGACGTGGCAACCGCGATTTACGAAGGCGCGGATGCGGTGATGCTCTCGGCGGAAAGTGCGGCGGGCAAATACCCCCTAGAGGCGGTCACGACCATGAACGCGGTTGCCGAGCGGATCGAGCAGGACGAGGTCTACACCCAGATCATCGCCGCCGCGCGCACCCCCTCGCGTGAGCGGGTCGCGGATGCGATCACTGTCGCGGCGCGCGAGATTGCCGAGACCGTCGATGTGAAGGCTATCGCCTGTTTCACCCACTCGGGCACCACCGCGAATTTGGCGGCGCGCGAGCGGCCCATGGTGCCGATCCTCGCTCTGACGCCCTTTGAACGCACCGCGCGGCGCATGGCGCTGGTTTGGGGCCTGCATTGCGCGGTCACTGGTGAGTTTGAGCGCTTTAAAATGGCTGTGGTCTCGGCGGCGCGGGTGGCGCGGGATGCGGGGTTTGCCACGGACAAGGACCGGATCATCGTCACTGCTGGAATTCCCTTTGGCAAGCCGGGCACGACCAATATTCTGCGCATCGCCCCGGTTGATGAAAAGCTGATCTATGAGGGCGAGCCTGAATAGGCGCGCTGATCTAGACGGCCACCGTTAAATGGCAGTCGTTGCCGCGGCCAACCAGCCCTGCGCACTTTGCGATACCGCGCCCTTATAGCGCTTGGCGACCTCGGCGTGATAGGCATTGAGCCAGTCAAGCTCTGTGGCGGTCAAAAGGTCCACGTCAATCAGCCGTCGGTCAATTGGCGTGTAGGTTAGCGTCTCAAAGCCCAGCATCGGCCGATCGCCGCCTTCGATGTCTTGGGGCGGGCGCACGACCATCAGGTTCTCGATACGAATGCCAAAAGCGCCCTCGCGGTAATACCCTGGCTCATTCGAGAGGATCATCCCCGGCAAAAGCGGCTCATGGGAGCGCCTCGACAGGTTCGCAGGCCCCTCATGGACCCCAAGATAAGAGCCAACCCCGTGGCCGGTGCCGTGGTCATAATCAAACCCAGCCGCCCAAAGCGGCGCGCGGGCCAGCACATCAATATCCCGCCCAGCCAGCCCTTGGGGCCAGCGCAAAAGCGACAGCGCAATCATGCCTTTAAGCACGCGGGTAAAAGCCTCGCGCGCGCCGCCTGGGGGCGTGCCGACACTCATGGTGCGCGTGATATCCGTGGTGCCAGAAGCGTATTGGCCGCCACTGTCCACAAGCATCAGCGAATTGGGCTCAAGGGTGCGGTTCGTGGCCTCGTTCACGCGGTAATGCACAATCGCCCCATTGGGCCCGCTGCCCGAGATCGTCTCAAACGAGATGTCGCGCAGCTCGTTGGTGGCGCGGCGAAACCGCTCAAGATTTTGCGCCACGTCAATTTCCGTGAGCTTGCCGCTGGGCGCCTCGGCGTCAAACCAAGATAAAAACTCGACCATGGCCGCGCCATCGGTGCGATGCGCCGCGTGAGCGCCGGCAATTTCGACCGCGTTTTTTTGCGCGCGCGGCAAGACACAAGGGTCGCGTTTGAACAGCGGTTTGGCGGTGACCGCATCCAGCACCGCCTTGGGCGCAGTATCCGGATCGATCCAAATCTGGCCCTTGAGCGCGGCGACCTCAGGCAGATAAGCATCAAAATCATGCAGCCGCACCGCCGCGCCAAGATGCGCCCGCAGGGTATCATCCAGCTTTTGCGGCGCGATGAAAAGATCGACCGTGGTATCCGCTTGCAAAATTCCCAGCGCGTGAACCACAGGCATGCGCGCGATATCCGTGCCGCGGATGTTCAAAAGCCACGCCAGCGCCTCGGGCATGGTCAAAAGCGCCGCCGTGCAATCACTTTGGGCAATGGTCTTGGCCAGCGCCGCGCGTTTGGTCCCATGGGCCTCGCCTGCCAGCGCGTCGTCATGGGGTTTCGCCAGCCCTAAAGGGGCGCTCGGGCGATCCTGCCAAATCGCGTCGATGAGATTGGCGCAAGGCGCAAGGGTGATCCCAGCCGCACGGCAGGTTTTGGCAAAGCGCTCGTGCTCGGTTCTGACCATCAGCCAAGGATCAAAGCCCAAAAC
>CAYLLD010000289.1:0-2103 GCA_964384315.1 uncultured Rhodobacterales bacterium
GGTTCATGCATCAGAGCAAACCTGTGCAACTGAATTATGACAGGTTTTTTGCGGGGAACTCGTGAAAAAGCATGAATTGTGCCAACAGGCTGTCTCATGCCCAAAGACTAGGCTTGTTACTGCCTAAAGACTAGGCGCGTTGGTCCCATTACTCGGCTCTAAAGGCCGGATGGTCGCCACAAGCTCTGCCACCGGAAGACCGAATTTGCGCATCACCGATTTGTTCATGATGGTGCCGTTCTCCATCAGATACATCCAGTCTGTAACCGACAGCACATGGCCACCCGCCTCGGGGGTGAGACGGATTTTATAGGTCATACGAACCGTGGCCCCGGATTGCTGCCCAATCCCTTCGCCCACCAGATCATCAGCGGTGGCGGTAAAGGCGCCGTTTTCGCCCATCTTAAGATACCATTTGCGCGATTGTGTTCCCGCACCTGCGTAGGAAAATTGCTCGGCCAGCGTGCCCGTGTTGCCGCTCCAATCGCCTTGCATCTCAGCCACAAAGCGGGTGGCGACGCGGCCCGTCGGCCCATAAATGATCCCTTCGGAAATCATATCCCCTGCCAGATGGGTCTGGATGTCAAAGGCGGGCCCGAGATCTTGGTAATCTGCGGGGCGCTGCGCCCGAAAATTAAAGCCGGGGCGCCAGAGCAGCAAGACTGCCAAGCCAAGGGCGATGAATAGCAGGGTCGTCATATGGAAAAGACCTCTCGGGGTAGGCGCAGCAAAACCACGATGGCGATGAGCTTAGCGACACAAGGTAGCACGGCATAGGCGAAAGTCAGCGCGCCGAGTGCGGATTTCGTGTTTTGCCCGCCCGCCTCAAAGCCAAATGCATCAAGAAAGGGCAAAAGGATGAGCGCAGCGGCGGCCAGTGCAAGTTTCAGCGCGAAAGACCAGATGCCAAAGGCGAGCCCGGATTTGAGCCCTGCGCGGTTGAGCCGCCCGGCGAACAACGCGGGCAGGATGATCATATCGGCCCCGAGCGCTAGGCCTGAGGCGATGGAGATCACCCCAAAGCCAAAGGCTGCGCCTTGGGGCAGGACGGCGGCACCCATAAAGGCGACGATGGACAGGGACATGGCGATCGCCAAGAGGCCGCGCGCGCCAAAGCTCTTGAGCGCGCGGGTCCACAGGGGCACCGATAGTCCGGCGGCAATAAAAAAGAGGATCAAAAACGGGCCAGCAAGGCCGCGCAGCATGAGGCGGTCTTCGACAAAGAACAAAAACAGTGTTGAGGTCATGGCCACGGGCAGGGCGTTGACGAAGGCTAGGGCAATCAGGTCCGTGCCTCCGGCTGCGCGCAGTTGCGAAAAGCTAAAGGGCTCGCCGGGTTGGGCGTTGCCGCGCCATAGCCCATGGGTCAGCGCCGCAATCAAAACCGCCATTGCGGCAAGTGCCAGCCCAAATCCCGCGTATCCAAGCACCATGGGTGCGGCGGCGGCGACGATGATCCCCGCCAGCATGCCCGCCTCGCGGTAGGCGGATAGCCGATAGATCGCGGCGGGCGTGCTGCTGCCGGCGAGGGCGATGGTTTGGCCGTAGAACAGCACCGAGCCCAAGCTGTAGGCGGTGAAAAGCAGCACCAAGCCCCCGATCAACCACCACAGCGATGCAATTTGTGCCGACAGAGTGAACACCGCCAAAAAGCCGAGCCCGACGCCGCCCAAGGCGAGTGCCGCAAAGAGGCTGCGGCGTGCGGGAAAGGCGTCGATCAGGCGGCCAAGGGCTGGGTCTTGGATGAAATCGAGGCAGCGGATGCCGATGAGGATCAGGCTGACCGTGGTTAGGGATAGGCCAAGTTCCGCGGCGGCAAATCGTGGGAGGTGAATGTAAAGCGGCAGGCCCGCTGCGGCCAATATCATGGCGAAAAGTGCGACGCGGGCGGGGTGTTTCATGGGTGCCCCAAGGGGCGCAAGTCAGGCATGGTGTAGCTCAACTTGGATCACATCCGCCGCGCCGCATTCGAAACTGGCGGCGGTGGTCGCAAAATAATAACGCCATGCGCGCAAGCTCATATCGTCAAAGCCAAGCGCCCCGAGACGCGGCGCGTTTGCGTGCAATCGGCGCGCCCACTCATGACAGGTCGCCGCGTAATCG
>CAYLLD010000290.1:0-2102 GCA_964384315.1 uncultured Rhodobacterales bacterium
GGGATATTCGGCTTCATCAGCTCCCAAACCTCGTTCGAGACGGTGATGCCGTTACCATTGAGATCCATCGAGAAGGGCGTGATGATATGCGCCTCGGTGCCAAAGCCGATGGTCGCAGCCAGAGGCTGACCCGCCAGCATATGCGCCCCATCAAGCTGCCCGTCGATCACACCATCAAGCAGAACCTTCCAGTTCGCTTGGGCTTCGAGAGTGACAAACAGCCCTTCGTCCAAAAAGTAGCCCTGCTCGTATGCAATCGCGAGGGGGGCCATGTCGGTGAGTTTGATAAAGCCAAAGGTCAGCTCGTCTTTTTCAAGCTCAAGGGTCTGGGCCTGCGCCGAGACCGCAAAAAGGGCAGAGACAGCAAGACCTGTCAAAAACTGTTTCATTCGATGAAGTTCCTATCGTTATCGTCGCGGCGTCACCATCAACGCCAAACAAAAAAAGTCGCAAAGCCGGACTGCGGACACGGATGTGCCAACAGAGGCTGAGCGACAGTGCTCGGGGTTTTCCCAATCGTGGGTCGGAAGGTGGAACGCCGTTGTTCCAAGACTGTTTTGCTGCAGCGCGGCAAAAACTGTCAATATTCAGGGCGCGGCTTTGGGCGGATCAGCGGCATCTGCATGAAAATGCCTAAAATATAGTCAGAATTCTTGCTCTGGGTCAAAAATTTGGCCGTCGAAAAAGCTGTGCTGGGGCAAAACAAGGCGGCCCGTGACCGAGGCCACCGCCGTTCCGGCATCGATTCCCCCCTCAATTTTCGACGAAGCGCTCGGCATGGGCGCGCCGGTGTCCTTGAGGTGTTCGCGGTATAAATCCGTGCGAAACACATGCTGGGCCGTGGCAATGGCCGCCGCTGGATCAGTGCCAGAGCGCCGCGCCAGCCGCGCCGCGATCCAAGCCGCCTGCGAGCGCCACGGAAAACTCGCGCCGCCTTCGTAAAACTCCATGAACCCGTCGCAGCGCCGCGTCCCGCCACCGGGCGAGATTACAAAATGCCCCGAAAGCGCGCGGTCGATCAGCTCGGACGAGATATCCAGAAACTCCGAGCGGGCCATGATCTCACCGGCGATGGTCAAGGACGCGGGGTCCGAGAGCCAGCGCGCCGCCTTCCACACCGCGCGCATCAGTTTGCCCACCGAAGCGGGGTCCTGCGCGATCCACTCATCCGCCGCCGCCAGCACCTTTTCAGGGGCCGCTGTCCAAATCGCCTTCCCAGGCAGCAAGAGCCGCGCCACCCCCGTTTCCACCGCCAGCGAGGCCCAAGGCTCGCCCACGCAAAAAGCGTCGATTTCATCGGCGGCCAAAGCATTGGCCATAGCGGGGGGCGGAATGGTCTTGACCTCGACCCGCAGACCCGCCGCCTCGGGGGCGTCGAGCCAATAGTGCAACAGCTCAGTGTGCATCGAAAACGGAAAGGGCACGCCGATGCGCAGGGGGGTCATCAGTTTCAAACCGGCCATGGCGGTGAGCGCCGCGCGCGCGTCGGCAAAATCGAACCCGAATTGCGCCCGCTCAAGCTGGCTACCGATTTGCGAGCTGACCCCGATGATCGTACCGCCCAAAGACAGCACCTGCAAAACCGATGTTTTGGCCCTGATGCTGCCCTGCCCCAGCGCCATGGCAATGGGCATGGGCGAGAGCAAATGCGCCGCGTGGACATGGCCAAAGGCCAGCATATCGCGCACCGAGGACCACGAGGGGGCCTTGCGCAAATCCAGCGCGATCCCCTCTTCCTCAGCAAAGCCCAACTCGCGCGCGACGATCAGCGGGGCCGCATCCACCAAGGGCACAAAAGCGGCAATCACCGGCGCGCTCACGACAGCAAATCCGCCGCCGTGACAATCGCCTGCGCGACCTCAGAGATTTTCTTGCCTTGGTTCATCGCGGCCTTGCGCAGAATTTGATAGGCCTCATCCTCATTCACCCCCCGCGCCTTCATCAAAAGCCCCTTGGCGCGGTCGACGAATTTGCGCTCTTCGAGGGCCTGTTTGGTCGCCGTCAGTTCCTCGCGCATCCGCCGCACCATGTTGAACCGCGCAATCGCCGCGTTCAAAATCGGCCGCAGCCGCTCGGGGCGCAGCCCGTCGACCACATAGGCC
>CAYLLD010000291.1:0-2080 GCA_964384315.1 uncultured Rhodobacterales bacterium
CTTTATTCCGACAAACGTGATCTCGATCACCGATGGTCAGATCTTCCTCGAAACCGAATTGTTCTATCAGGGCATCCGTCCTGCGGTGAACACTGGTCTATCGGTGTCGCGCGTGGGCTCTTCAGCGCAAACCAACGCGATGAAATCGGTTGCGGGTTCGATCAAACTGGAACTTGCGCAATACCGCGAGATGGCGGCCTTCGCTCAGTTCGGCTCTGATCTGGATGCGGCAACGCAGCAGCTCTTGAACCGTGGTGCGCGTCTGACCGAGCTGCTCAAACAGCCCCAGTATTCGCCCCTGACCAACGCTGAGCAGGTCATGGTGATCTACGCAGGCACCAAGGGTTATCTCGACGAGATCCCCGTGGGCGACGTGGGCCGCTTTGAAGCGGGTTTGCTGTCGCATGTGCGTGGCTCCCACCAGTCGCTCTTGGATGATATCACGACCAATGACCGTAAGGTTAAGGGCGATCTTGAAGACGCCATCAAGGGCGCGATTGAGGAATTTGCCAAGGACTTTGCGTAAGACACGCAAAGCCCCTTCGCGAAACGGACTAGGGAGTTGACCCATGCCTAACCTCAAGGATCTGAAGATCCGGATCGATAGTGTTAAATCGACCCGCAAGATCACCAAGGCGATGCAAATGGTTGCGGCGGCTAAGCTGCGCCGTGCCCAAGAGAATGCGGAAAGTGCGCGCCCCTATTCGGAGCGTATGGAAGCTGTGCTGGGCAATCTTGCCCGCGCTGCTGCAGGTTCTGACAATGCGCCACGGCTTTTGGCTGGTTCTGGTGCTGATGAGACGCATCTGTTGATCATTGCAACCGCTGAGCGTGGCCTGTGTGGGGGCTTTAACTCCTCCATCGCTAAAGCTGCGCGTGCTAAGGCCGAAGAGCTTTTGGCGGCGGGCAAAACGGTCAAAATGCTGACCGTTGGCAAAAAGGGTCGCGAAGCGCTGAAACGCGATTTCGGGCATTTGTTCACCGAGCATGTTGACCTCTCCGAGGTTAAAACCATCGGTTACGCCAATGCCAAAGAGGTCTCGGACAAAGTGATCGCCGGGTTTAATGCCGGTGAATTCGACGTCGCGACGATCTTTTTCAACACCTTCCAAAGCGTGATCAGCCAAATCCCAACCGAGACCCAGCTGATCCCGGCCAAGTTCGATGCCCCAGAGGCAGAAAACGACGCAGCGGCGGGTGATAGCACAATGTATGACTACGAGCCGGACGAAGAAGGCATTTTGACCGAACTTCTGCCGCGCGGCGTGGCCACGAACATCTTTACGGCGCTTTTGGAAAACGGCGCCTCCGAGCAGGGCGCGCGGATGTCCGCAATGGATAACGCGACGCGCAATGCTGGTGAGATGATCGACAAACTGACAATTCAATACAACCGTTCGCGTCAGGCGGCGATTACGAACGAGTTGATTGAGATTATTTCGGGCGCTGAGGCGCTTTGATAGAGACGACTGGAGAGAGACCAAATGGCACAAGCTAAAGGCAAAATCACCCAAGTGATCGGCGCGGTCGTCGACGTGCAGTTCGATGACCAACTTCCCGAAATTCTGAACGCTCTGGAAACAGACAATCAGGGCAACCCGCTAACTCTTGAGGTTGCACAGCACCTCGGTGAGAACACTGTGCGGACCATTGCGATGGATGCGACTGAGGGTCTTGTTCGTGGCACCGTTGTGACTGACACGGGCGGCCCGATCTCGATCCCCGTGGGCGATGCGACCTTGGGTCGTATTCTGAACGTCACCGGCGATCCTGTGGACGAAGGTGGCCCGGTTGTCTCCAAAGAGCGCCGCGCCATTCACCAGCCTGCGCCAGAGTTCTCGGATCAGGCGACTGAATCGGAAATCCTCGTGACCGGCATCAAAGTGGTCGACCTGCTCGCGCCTTACTCGAAGGGTGGTAAAATTGGCCTCTTCGGCGGTGCGGGTGTTGGTAAGACGGTTTTGATCATGGAACTGATCAACAACATCGCGAAAGTGCACTCGGGTTACTCGGTGTTTGCGGGTGTTGGTGAGCGGACCCGTGAGGGCAACGATCTTTACCACGAGATGATTGAATCCGG
>CAYLLD010000292.1:0-2078 GCA_964384315.1 uncultured Rhodobacterales bacterium
CGCAACGTACCGGTCACGTTAATAGGCGGTTAATCCGACCTCTAGGATCAATACTCGAATATCCTGCTAGGCAATTGTCCGATGTACCGTACTGCTATGGTCCAATGTATAACCCTTGTGTGTGTACAATCTACCGAAGACTATTCCGGTAATACTCCTTAGGTGAATACCTACGTGCTGTGCTTACAGCAATAATACGAATACTAATGACTGACATTGAGTATTCCAACACTCCCCCGCAATGGAAGTCATTTCTAGAACACATGTGTGCCTTACTTGCACGAATTTTCCAATCGAAGCAATGTACCTAATCGAGGAGATCAACACGAAATTCATTTGAAGAATGGTACAGCTTATTGCTGTGTTGCCAATTGCTTCTGAAACAGCAAATTTTTACGCTGCGTTTACCAAGAAACAGTCCAGAGGACTAAGCAAGAACTTGGAACAAAGAGATACCTTCAGAGGTACGCAAGAAAAGCAAGAATTCATGTCAATACTAATGCAGCTTGGTGCATGTTTATGATGATGGCTAACCTGCTGTAGGAGCAGTGTCTTAGGTGATGCAGCTATGTGCCTGTGTATAATACCAAAAACTATACCGCTGCTGTAGAAGCAGTGTTCTTACTGAATCGGAAAATAGAATTCAGATATCAGAGCCATGACGAATCAACAACATACAGCATGCATGCACTGAAGTTTTGTGCGAGATGCATCCAACTGTACTGAACGATACCGGACTTAGTACGCGCACTGAAGATTGTTGGTGCAAAGCATACTTCAACCTTTCCGTAGGTGATGTCCTGTAGTGACGAAAGACAGTCAAGGCCAAAATATAATGCTTAGACTAAAATATAAATCGAAAGATAGATTCGACTGAGCTACAGTGCCTACCAGGTCATGCCCGCAGTGGGTCTGCCTGTGTTGCTGCTGCAGTCGCCCGTAGCTCTGGACCGTAGTAGTTGATGTTCATGATGTAGCCGCGGAAGTTATGACGATGAAGAAATTGATGGAAAGCCTCCGGATGAAGAAACGTTCCCGGGAAGATGATGGAAGATGATGCTCCCCCGCAGCGCGAGCTCCGCAACTTTGATGGGTCGCCGGGGCTACGTGCTGGAATATTCCCGTTTTGGTGGACCTAGCTCGTTCCAAATAATGGAGTAGTCGGCTGGGGCGAAGGAGATGGGGGTGCGGTCGATGACTTGATGGTGATCCAAGATGGAGAGTTCCTTGGGCATGGCTTCCGTCCACTGCGTTGAATGCGGTGAGTTCCGAGAGTGCTGTTGCTCGTGCTGCGGAAGATGCGCGTGAACAGAAGAACGTAGCCGAGAGCTAATCTTGGCAATTGGTTGTTCTTGAACATTGTTGTCGCCGTTGTCGTCTTGCCCCAAAATCGTGATGCCGTCGTTCATGTTGTCCACGTCCAGCGAATCGGGTTCACGATTGATCACGAAACCCCCCGACAAATCGGCTGGTGGTAAAACGGCGGTCGGAGACGCAAAAAAGGTCTCGCTGCCGGAGCTGGTGACGCGTCCCGTTGCCCTGTCGTAGATGCGAAAAGTAGGACTGTCGTGGTTGTAGCCGACCAAAAATCCTTCCCATGCTTGAAGTTGCGGCTTGGTCGTCTTTCCCTCGATGTGGGCGAAGTCGCGCGAGCCGATGCCGTGCAGAAAAGACAGGTTCGCTTGGTTGTTGAAAATGTTGTACGTGCTGCCCTTGAGTGCCTTGTGCGGTAGATTGGCGAGGAAAACCGACGTAGCTGCAGTCTTCTTGATGATGTGGCCGCTTGATTTAGGCGCGTGCGGCAAGATTTGCTGATGAGCGATAGCGAGAGAGTCGCGCAGCGTTACCCCAATGCCGTCAATGCGTGCAACTTGTTCAAGAATATGAACGTTGGGGTGTACTAGCTGTTGGTGCCAAGTGCTTGCAGAGGCCGTTGCCGATGATGCGGTGAAGGCGTTCTCTGCTGATGATGTCGTTGTCGATGTGGTCTCCGCGTAAGCAGTCCCCTTTGATGATGCCGTTGGTGCGCCTGCTGCCAGTTCTGGAGCGGTAGACGACGCCGTAGATGACGAAGTCGT
>CAYLLD010000293.1:0-2027 GCA_964384315.1 uncultured Rhodobacterales bacterium
GCTGGCGAGAAAGGTCCGGCCCCGAGCCACGAAGATATCGTTGCAGCTTTGGGCGGGTTTTCCTCGCCCCAAGATGGCACCGAAGCGGATGCGCCCAGCGGTGATCGTCCCCGCCGTGGGGGGCGTCGCCGCCGTTAAACCACGTCGTTAAACTGCGCCGTTAAGCTGCGGCGTTAAACTGTGTCGTTAAATTGTGGCGCTGGTTTTTTGAGAGTTCGAGGTCACGCGTCTAGCGCGTGACCTGAGAGTAATGCGCTTAAGCTGCGCGCCGAGCACGGTGATTTAAGCAGCGCGCCGAGGACGGCGACTTTTAAGCTGCGCGCCGTGGCCGGCGACTTTTAAGCCGCGCGCCGTGGCCGGCGACGACGCTTATTGCCCGCCCCCCCAGGATTGGGCTTACCGCCACCACCACCCGAAGGCTTGCCGCCACCGCGCCGCTTTTGCGCAGGGCCATCCGAGGCCACATAGCGGGGCATGGTGCCGCTGGCCACGGGGATATCCATCTTCATCACCTTTTGAATTTGCCGCAGCAAATTGCTCTCATCCGGCGCACAAAAGGCAATCGCCTCACCTTCACGGCCCGCACGCGCAGTCCGGCCAATGCGGTGCACATAGTTATCCGGCGTGTCGGGCAGCTCGTAGTTGATCACATAGGCCACCCCGGGAATATCGATCCCCCGCGCCGCCACATCGGTGGCCACCAAAATCGTGATCGAGCCTTCGCGAAACGCCTTAAGCGCGCGATCCCGCTGGCCTTGGCTTTTGTTGCCGTGGATCGAGGCGGCGTTGAACCCATCCGCCACAAGCCCCTTCATCAGCTTTTCCGCACCATGTTTCGTGCGACCAAAGACCAGCGTCAGCGCGTCCGGATCCTTCGACAGGATCTCACGCAACTTCGCCGCTTTGGCACCTTTATCGAGGAAATGCACCGATTGGGTGATCTTATCAGCCGCCTTACCGGGGGCCGAAACCTGCACGCGCTTGGGGTCTTTGAGATAAGCGCGGCTCAGCTCTTCCATCTGCTTGGGCATGGTCGCCGAGAACAGCATGGTGCGCCGCGGCGTCCCCAGTTTGGGCGCGATTTTGCGCAGGGCGTGAATAAAGCCCATATCGAGCATCTGATCCGCCTCATCGAGCACCAAATGCCCCACCGAGCTTAGATCAACCGCGCGCCGGTCGATCAGATCGATCAAACGACCGGGCGTGGCGACGAGAATATCCGTGCCGCGCGCCAGCATGTTGATCTGACGGCCAACAGACTGGCCACCCACCACAACATTGACCCGCAGCGGGGTCTTTTCGGTGAGGGTCTTGAGGCTGTCGGCGATTTGATTGACCAACTCGCGGGTCGGCGCAAGCACCAGCGCCTTGACGGTCTTGGGGGCGGGTTTGCCGTGAATTTCCAAGAGCGTGTCGATGAGCGGCAGACCAAAGGCCAGCGTCTTGCCGGTGCCGGTCTGGGCGAGGCCCATAATGTCGTGGCCCGCCAGCGCAAGCGGGATGGCTTGGTCTTGGATCGGGGTGGGTTTCTCAAAGCCAATACGGTTGAGCGCTTCGTTGATTGCCGGCTTGAGGCCGAGCGTCGAAAAATCTTGCACAATAAGTCCTAACTGTGCCTGCAAGCCTTGGCCTACAGACATATGCATGCGGATCACGGGTGTGATCGCGCTTCAGGGTTGGCGGTGCCTCAGGATGCGCAGGCTTGTCCCGCGCGATCTGGCACTCGTCACATGAACCCTGCGTGATGGGGAACGGGAAATTTGGGTCGCTGAGTGCATCGGGTGCACAACTTACTCACGCGGAAAGCGCAGCGACGGGGGTGTATTGGTGCATTTGGGCCGGTCTGTCAATCGGGCTGGGCCGGATTGTCGCTGGTTTGCAACATTGGGGGGGCTTGGCGCGTGACTATTTGGGGCTTGTATTTGGGTAGATGGCGGGCTTTTTGCTTTTGGGGATGAGTGGCTACTGAGGGGGACGAAGCGGACGTAGTTAAGCTCGCGAGGGAAACTACTCGGAATCTTAAGTTT
>CAYLLD010000294.1:0-2014 GCA_964384315.1 uncultured Rhodobacterales bacterium
TTTGACTTGGTCACGCTGTCGTTCACGTTGATCGCGGGGAAGGGCAGCTTGCCGTCGCGCACCAGTTGATAGAGCCGGTTCACGCCGGTGGTGGTCTCTTCGGAGACGCCTTTGATCTGGTCGCGCTGTTTGGTGAACCAACCGGGGCTTTGGGCCATGCGCTTGGCGATTTGCGCTTTGATTACGGCCTCTTCTTCGGATTCGGGAACGGGGATGATCTCTTCGCCCGCTTCGGCGCGCGCGCCCAAGAGGATGTAGAGCGTGGCATCGCCACCGTCATCGAGGATCAGGTTCGGGCCGTCCGCGAACATGAAAGATTTGTCCAGATAATCCCAATGCTCTTCCAGGCTCTGGCCCTTGATCGCAAAGACCGGCACCCCCGCCGCCGCAATCGCCGCCGCCGCGTGATCTTGGGTCGAGAAAATGTTGCACGAGGCCCAGCGGACATCCGCGCCCAGCGCCACCAGTGTCTCGATGAGCACGCCGGTTTGGATCGTCATGTGCAGCGAGCCCACGATACGCGCGCCCTTCAGAGGCTGGCTGCTACCATATTCCTCGCGCAAAGACATCAGCCCGGGCATTTCTGTCTCGGCGATATCAAGCTCTTTGCGGCCAAACTCGGCCAGTGAAATATCCTTAACGATGTAATCCTGCGCCATGGGCCGGGTCCTTTTGTCATGTGTTGTGCAACAGGTTGCGCACTATTAAATTTGGGGCGCGGCGCGGGATCGCGGCGCAAGTTGCGCCACGCGTTACCATTCATGCGCCAAGGCTGGCAATAGGGATCGGGTTCCCCATTGATTGGCCCAGTTAGTCGGCCCGGTCAGTCTGTCAAAACAAACCTGCCATAGAGCGGCTGGATCGGCCGCGCACTAGGCCGATGCAGCGCGTCAAAGGCGAGGATCGACGCATTCGAGACCGGGACCGGGTCCATAAAGACCATCCACAGATGCCCCTCGTCGCAGGGCGGATAGGTCAGCGAGCCGCGATAGACCCAGCGATCCGACAAATCCGGCAACAGCTCGTTTAGATCGACATTCACCACCCCGTTGGGCTTTTTATTCGACTTTCTGGGCGCATGGCCCACGAGGGTTTCAAGCGCATCATTTTGGCCATTGGCCTCAAAAAACACCGAGAAAATCATCCGCTCGCCGCTTTCAGAGCGGTGATGGAACTGGGCTTCCATCGGGTGACGCTTGCCATGCACCAGATGCTCAGCGGGCAAGCGGAAGTCGATCTGATAGAGCGAGAAATTCTCTTCGCCAATCGACGTCACCCCGCCTTGGGCGTTTTTCGCGACCACGAAATTGCCCGTGTTGCCGACCTGCCAGCCTTCGCGCGCCCAATCGGCGACGGGAATGAACAGGCTGGTGTCAAAGGCACCGGCAATATCAATCGGGGATTGCTGTTTACCGGCTGTACACATCTCATAGTCAGAATTGAGATGCGACCATTGATCCGGGCCGAACCGCCCGTCAAATTGCCAAATTGGGGCCTCAGCGGCCCCCGCTTCTATTGCCCCAAGTACAAATAGGGCCGACACCACGCTACGCACGAACAAAACTCCACACACAAAAACCACACCTTGGGAAAGTGTTAACACGCCAAATCATACCAAGTCGTTAAATTTGCAATTCACGATAATTTACGGGCATTTAACGCCCTTACCCCTACGAAACCCCTACAGCGAAATCCGCACAGGCGTCGTTTTTCTAAGCCACCGGGTCGGCGCTTGGTTTTCTTGCCCCCCCGTTCTGCGCTAATCTGCGCAAAAGCGCCAATTGACAGAAATGAGACCCGCGATGAAAACCACCACCAGAGCCTTAGTTGTCGGCGGCGGCGCCGTGGGCACGGGCATCGCCTATCACTTGGCCAAAGCGGGCTGGGAAACCATGCTCTTGGAGCGGGACGAGCTGACCTCCGGCTCGACGTGGCATGCGGCGGGGCTTTTGCCGCTGTTCAACATGTCCTATGCCACCAGCCACATCCACGATTATTCGGTGAAATTCTACAA
>CAYLLD010000295.1:0-2008 GCA_964384315.1 uncultured Rhodobacterales bacterium
AAACGCTGAAAAAGCAAAGGTGCTTCAAAGCCGTTATGACCGCCTGGCGCTCTCGACCGCGCCCACTTTGCTGCAGGACGGCTTGGTCCCGCGCCACATCGATTTTCGCCCCTTTGTGCTCTCGGGCAAAGAGACACGTCTGGTGCCCGGCGGCTTGACCCGCGTGGCTATGAAAGAGGGCTCGCTGGTGGTGAATTCCTCGCAAGGGGGCGGTGTCAAAGACACATGGGTGTTGGGCCAATGAGCGAGTTAGGGATGCTAAGCCGCGTTGCGGGCAGTTTGTTTTGGATGGGGCGCTATATCGATCGGGCCTCGAACATCGCGCGGCTCGCGGATGCGGCGCGGCGCATTGAGGCCATGCCCGGCGAAGGGGCGGTGCGCTCCTCGGAATGGACCTCGGCGCTGATTGCGGGGGGTGTTTTGGACGAGGCCGACGGTGTGATGCATGTCTCACGCGCAACGGCGGTGCATACGCTGTTTTTCGACGGGGAAAACCCCTCAAGCGTGGTCTCTTGTCTCAATCATGCCCGCGAGAATGCCCGCGCGGTGCGGGTCGATTTGTCCCAAGAGGTTTGGGAGGCGATCAACGACATGTGGCTCTCGCTGCCGGGTCTTATGTCGAGCCGGTTGCAGCCTGATTTGGATCGGATCATCAGCGAGGTCAAAGGCCAAAGCGCGCGCATTCGTGGCTCGATCAACGAGTCGCTCCTGCGTAATGACGGGTTTTATTTCATCAAATTTGGCCAAGCCATTGAGCGCATCGACAGTATGGCGCGGCTGGTGGATGTGAAATATCACGTCCTTTTGGGAAACCCGGCCGAGGTTGGCAGCCCAACGGATCGGACCCAATGGCAAGCGCTCTTACATGCATCAGCGGCGCAGCGAGCCTATAGCTATGCCACCAAATCCGACGTGAGCGCGCGGGGCGTGGCGCAGTTTTTGCTGCTTTCGACAGAATTTCCACGCTCAATTCTTTTCAACGCGCGCAATCTGATTTCGGCCCTGAACGGGCTTGAGCATATTTACGGGTTTGAAAGCGCTTGCCGCGCCGATGCTGTGAAATTCGTGAATTGGATGGAGCAAAGTCAAATTGACGGCATAATTTCCCAAGGTCTTCACGAGTTCCTCACAGAGGTCATAGAAAAGAATTATCGAGTTGCCGATACCTTTGGCCACAGTTACGGGTTTGCCATCGCACAAGACGATGGTGAAATTGCGCCTGAAGAGCCGCAAAGCCAGAGTTAATAACTGCCTGTTTGCATGGCGAGGGACGAGCATGACTTATTGCGTCGGTTTAAAATTGAACGAGGGAATGGTGTTTTTGTCTGACACCCGCACGAACGCGGGTATGGACAATATCTCTCGGGTGAAAAAGATGTTCACGTGGCAAGTGCCCGGCGAGCGGCAGATTGTCATGCTCACGGCGGGCAATCTTGGCGTCACGCAGGCGGTGATTTCCAAAATCGACGAGGCGATCACCGATCACGGCTCGAACAAAGAGACGATTTTGAACACAAATTCGCTCTTCACCGCGGCCGAACTGGTGGGGCAATGCATGCAGCAGGTCCAGCAAGACTACGGCCCCGGTCTGGTGTCGCGCGGCGAAAGCTCTTCGGCCTCGATCTTGATGGGCGGCGAGCGCCTGGGGGGCGCGCCGCGTCTGTTTCACATCTATTCGGCAGGCAATTTCATTGAGGCTTTCGAAGATGCGCCATTTTTCCAAATTGGCGAGCATAAATACGGCAAGCCGATTTTGGACCGGGTGATCACCCCTGACACCCCGCTTCAAGACGGGATCATCGCGTCACTTTTGTCCATGGACAGCACCTTGCGCTCGAACTTGGGTGTTGGGATGCCGCTGGATTTGGCGGTTATGCCCACGGGCCTGCTGGGGCTAAGCCAGAATCGGCGTATTCAGCAAGACGACCCCTCATTTCGCGCCTTTTCCGAGCAATGGTCGACCCGGCTGCGCGATGCTTTTGGGGTGATGCGCGAGATGGACGTCTAA
>CAYLLD010000296.1:0-1991 GCA_964384315.1 uncultured Rhodobacterales bacterium
TATCGGGCACAGCGGCGCGCGAGAAAATCATTGAGCTGCTTGGCCAAGTCGGGATTCCTGATCCTGTCATGCGCCTAAAATCTTATCCGCACCAGCTTTCGGGCGGTCAGCGCCAACGGGTCATGATAGCCATGGCGCTGGCGAACAACCCCGAACTATTGATCGCCGATGAGCCCACCACCGCCCTTGATGTGACCATCGAGGCGCAGATTTTGAACCTTTTGGTGGATTTGAAGAACCAAAAGGGCATGTCGATGCTCTTTATCACACATGATCTTGGCATTGTCCGGCGGCTGGCGGACCGGGTTTGCGTCATGAAGGACGGCCAGATCGTTGAAACAGGTCCAACGGCCGAGGTTTTCGCGACCCCGCGCCATGACTACACGAAAATGCTGCTCAGTGCGGAAAGCACGGGAAACCCGCCGCCGGTTTCAGAGACAGCGCCCGTGATTGCACAGACCGAGAATTTGCGGGTTTGGTTCCCTATCCAACGCGGATTTCTGCGCCGCACCGTGGGCCACGTCAAAGCGGTCAACGACGCGTCACTAACCCTGCGCGCCGGCGAGACCATCGGGGTTGTGGGCGAAAGCGGCTCGGGCAAGTCCACGCTGGCTCTGGCAATTATGCGGCTGCTGTCTTCTAAGGGGCGGATCGTGGTTTTGGGCCGCGACATTCAAGGGCTGCGATCACGGGCGATGCGCGGTCTGCGGCGGGATATGCAGATGGTCTTTCAGGACCCGTTTGGCTCGCTGTCGCCGCGCATGACCGTCGAGGGGATTGTCTCTGAGGGCCTTGATGTTCATGGGCTTGAGCCGGGACAAGACAAGCGTCAGTTGGTTTCGGATATTCTTCACGAGGTCGGCCTGCCGCGCGATATTTTGGATCGCTACCCCCATGAGTTTTCAGGCGGGCAACGCCAACGCATCGCGGTGGCGCGGGCGATGATCCTGAAGCCCAAGCTTTTGGTTCTGGATGAACCGACGTCGGCCCTTGATAAAACGGTGCAAGTGCAGATCGTCGAGATGTTGCGCGATTTGCAGGTTAAATATGGTCTGGCCTATCTGTTCATCAGCCATGATCTGCGCGTTGTGCGCGCGCTTAGTCACAAGATCATGGTGATGAAGGCGGGCGATGTGGTTGAGGCTGGGCCAACGGATCAGATTTTCGACGCGCCCCAAACCGACTATACCCGCGCGCTGATGGCGGCGGCCTTTGAGCAAAAGGCGATCACTGGGAACGACCAGCAGTAAAGAGGCCCTATGCCTCGCGCCCATGTGCGACGAGGCGGGCATGGAATTTTCTGGCGGCGGCGCTTCCGGCCTCAAGCGCAAAAACGTAAGCGTTCACCCATAAAAAGCAGGCCTCTTCGACGCGCCCCTGCGCCTCGGCGCGATCTGCCGCCTCGCCGTAAATCTGCGCGATGGATGCCCCATCGCCTGCGGCCCGCGCGGCTACCAGTTCGGCCTCAAGCGCCTCCAATCCTAGAACACCCCCTCACGCCGGGCTTTGAGTTGCGTCGCCGCCCATTGGTGAAACCTGTGGGTTGGCCCATCCATGGCAGGGGAAAATTTCCCACCATCAAAGCCGGGACTGTACCGCCCGGCCTGCATGCCCTCGACGACAAACAAATCCTCTTCGAGGACCCCGTGCCAAAGCGCCGCGTTCTTCTCGATCAGCGCCGCAAGTTCTGGGCGCGTTGCCGGATCAAAGGCGTAGTAAATCTCAACCCGCTCAACGGTGCGATCCTTGGCTGTCGGGGTCAGCACCATGGCGTAGGCGTGATCGCGCTGCGCCGCGAAAAGCACATTGGGATAAAGCGCGACGTATTCCGCCCCCTCATCCCAAAACGAGCTAAGCCCGTCGAAATCAGGAAAGGCCGCTTTGCCATTTTCCATCAACTGCCGATAGACTGTCGTGCCCTGCCCCGAAAAATGCCCCGGTTCTTCGATGTGATAATGATCCTCAAGCCGCGAGTATGAATTCAGCTCGGG
>CAYLLD010000297.1:0-1985 GCA_964384315.1 uncultured Rhodobacterales bacterium
GGCTCGCCCTTTTCAGCCACGCTACTAGTGGCCTTTGTCGGGCTTTTGTTGGTGATGCTGGTGGCGATGTTTATCGGTGCGCGGGCAATGGCCCGTGGCACAGGGACCGACGCTGGGACTGACGCTGGGACTAATGCGGGGCCCATCTAGCCCGCAGTGCAGCCGATCACTTCAACCCCGCCCGATGAGGTGAGCAGGGTAAAGCGCATGGCCGAGCGGTCGAGGGTCATCGGCCCCTCGCCAAAATACATCATCTGCGCGCTTAGTCCGATGTCGCGGTCGGTGCCTTGGATGGTGGGCTCGGAAATCCAAAGGCTCTCGGATCCGGCCTCGGCAATGGCGGCCTCAATCTGACCCAAACCCTCGCTAAAGGCCAGATTTGCCTGCAATTCAAAGGCCCCATCCGCAGGCACCAGCGCGCAACTGGCCGAGACCAGCCCGCGATCCGAGCCGGTTTCAGGACGGGCCAAAAGCGCAAGCTCGATCATGTCGCGCTCGGCCTCGCTGGCCGCCAGATTAAGCTGGGCCACCGCATCGGTGGGAATACAAATATCGGCGCAAATACCAAAATCCATGTTGAGGGACAGATCAACAGGCTGGTTGGCGCGCTCGGGCTGAATGATGATGGGCAGGATCAGCCGGTTCTCAAAACCAATGGTGCGCGCATCACCAGCGCCAAAAACCTGCGGCGTTGGCCAGAGATACTGCACAGATTTCGCGTTTTGTGAGCCGGACCAGTTGAAATCCGGCGGGATGCCATTGCCGCCAGCCCAACGCCAATAGGTCTTCCACCCCGGTGCCAAATCAACCACCACCGCCGCAACATAAGCCCCGTCGTCGCGCTGCCAACCATATGCCAGCCGCATCTGCGACAGCTCATCAAGGTCAAGCGCGCCGTTACCAGCCCGTGCGGGCAGGGCGGTCGGTATGGCCATTATAATAGCCAAGAGGATCTGGGTCAGTTTCGACGTCATGAGTTGGATATAGGGCCTCTTGGTGAATTTAGGAGCGTCATTTCAGGTAACTCACGATAAATTTAGCGGCCCATCAAGCGCCAATGGGGCAATCGGGCGCGCCAAAGCGGCGAAACGCGCCTTGCACATGCCCGCGCGCACCCTCATTAATTGTCCATGAGCCAAGGCACCACTGACACGCTGATTATCAAGCCCGACCCCCATGCCCCCGGTCTGACCCGCGCGGTCACTGGCGTGGATCATACCGGTGCGCCGGTTGATATGGCGGTGGTCGAAGAGCGCCCGCTGACGATTTTTCTCAATGCCCAAGAGATTGTCACGGCCATGACCATCGGCGATTATCCCGATCTTTTGGCGGTGGGATATCTGCGCAACCAAGGCATGTTGCTGGGCGACGACACGATCCTCGGGATTGATTTTGACCAAGAGCTTGAGACGGTCGTGGTGCGCACCAAGCGGCAAACGGATTACGAGGCCAAGCTGAAGAAAAAGACCCGCACTTCGGGCTGCGCCATTGGCACGGTTTTTGGCGATATGATGGAGGCCATCGAGGGCGTCACCTTGCCGCCTACCACCGTGGATATCGCTGCGCTCTACGCGCTGGCCAAAGCGATCAACACCATGCCCTCGCTCTATCTTGAGGCTGGCGCCATCCACGGCACGGTGCTGTGTCAGGGCGCGCGCCCGCTGGTCTATATGGAGGACGTCGGGCGTCACAACGCGGTGGATAAAATCGCGGGGTGGATGGTGATGAACGGCGCGCAGGCGGGGGATAAAATTCTCTATACCACGGGGCGGCTGACCTCGGAGATGGTGATCAAATGCGTGCTCATGGGCATCCCCGCGCTGGTGTCGCGCTCGGGTTTTACCGCTTGGGGGGTCGAATTGGCGCGCGAGGCGGGGCTGACCCTGATCGGGCGGATGCGCGGCGAGCGTTATGTCTGTTTAAGCGGCGCGGATCGGCTCATCGGGGCCCCGAAGCCATGACCGTCGCGGGTTTGGTTCTGGCAG
>CAYLLD010000298.1:0-1952 GCA_964384315.1 uncultured Rhodobacterales bacterium
CGCGCCCCACGACATCACCAAGCCCCTGCGCACCGTCGCCCGTCAGGTCCCCATCGATTGGACCGATTACAACGGCCATATGAACGAGAGCCGTTATGGGCAGGTGTTTTCGGATGCCGCCGATGAGGTGATGAATTTTATCGGCGCGGATGCGGATTATATCGCGGCGGGCTTGAGCTATTTCACCGTCGAGACCACCACCAATTTCATCGATGAAACCCACGCCCATGAGCAGATCGAGGTCTTTAGTTATGTGACCACCGGCGCGGGCAAAAAGCTGTTTTTGTTCCACGAGATGCGCCGCGCGGATGGCACGGCGCTTGCAAGCTGCACCCAAAAGCTGCTGCATGTTAGCCTGACAACCCGCAAAACCTGCCTGCCCGAGGCGCAGGTGGCGCAGGCGCTGAGCGCATTGGCGCAGGCCCACGCGCCCATCATTCCGAAAGATAGCTAGATGAACTTTGGCCTAAGCGACGAACAAGAAATGATCGTGCAGACCGTGCGCGCCTTTGTCGAGAATGAGATTTACCCCCATGAGGCCGAGGTTGAGCGCACAGGCGAGGTGCCCGCAGAGGTCGCGGCGGCGATTAAGGCCAAGACCATCGAGCTTGGCTTTTATGCCTGTAATTTCCCCCAAAGCGTCGGCGGCGCGGGGCTGAGCCATCTGGAATTTGCGCTGGTTGAGCGCGAGTTGGGGCGCGGGTCGATGGCGCTGACCCATTTCTTTGGCCGTCCGCAAAATATCTTGATGGCCTGTGAGGGCGAACAGATCGAGCGCTATCTATTGCCCGCCATTCGGGGCGAGAAAATGGACGCGTTGGCCATGACCGAGCCCGATGCAGGCTCGGATGTGCGCTCGATGAAATGCACGGCCACCCGCGATGGCGGCGATTGGGTGCTAAATGGAACGAAACACTTCATCTCGGGGGCCGATCACGCGGATTTTCTGATCGTCTTCGTGGCCACTGGCGAGGATGACACCCCCAAAGGCCCCAAAAAGCGGATCACGACCTTTTTGGTGGATCGCGGCCACCTCGGGTTTACCATTCGGGATGGCTATAAATCGGTTAGTCATCGCGGCTACAAGAATATGGTGCTGGAATTTGACGATTGCCGCCTGCCCGATGAGGCGGTTCTGGGCGCGGTCGATGGCGGGTTTGCAGTGATGAATGAATGGCTTTACGCCACGCGGATCACCGTCGCGAGCATGGCCGTAGGCCGCGCGCGGCGGGCCTTCGATTTGGCGCTGGGTTACGCCGCCGAGCGCGCGCAATTCGGCCAGCCCATCGGAAAATTCCAAGGCATAGGCTTTCAAATCGCCGATATGATCACGGAAATTGACGCCGCCGATTACCTGACCCTCGCCAGCGCGTGGCGGCTCGATCAAGGCCTGCCTGCGAACCGCGAGATCGCCTCGGCCAAGCTTTATGCCTCGGAAATGCTGGCGCGGGTGACCGATGCGGCGATCCAAGTTCATGGCGGCATGGGGCTGATGGATGATCTGCCCCTTGAGCGGTTTTGGCGCGATGCCCGGGTCGAGCGGATTTGGGACGGCACCTCGGAAATCCAGCGCCACATCATCGCGCGCGACCTGCTGCGCCCGCTTGGTGCATGAGGCGATGAGCCGGCGCTTTGACCGCCTGTTTGCCCCCAAATCCGTCGCGGTGATCGGCGGCGGCGTTTGGTGCGAGAGCGTCATCAGGCAGTTGCAAAAAATCGGGTTCGCCGGTGCGATTTTCGCGGTTCACCCCAAGCGCGATAAAGTAGCGGGCATCCCCGCCCATCCAAGCATCGACGCGCTTCCCCTTGCGCCGGACGCCGCTTTTATCGGTATCAATCGCCACGCCACAGTTGAGGCGGTGACCGCGCTGCGGCGCAAAGGCGCGGGCGGCGCAGTGTGCTTTGCCTCTGGTTTTGCCGAGGCGGGGGCCGAGGATCAAACAGCCACCGAT
>CAYLLD010000299.1:0-591 GCA_964384315.1 uncultured Rhodobacterales bacterium
GTATTCACGAGATCATGGGCCCCGTCGTCAAGCGCGGGGAAGAGACCGGCGTAAGCTGTGTGATCGAAAACATTCAGGACGTTGATCCCGCCACGCGGCGCATGATGGTCGACAGCTTTGACAGCGACGCGATTGCGCTTTCGATCGATACTGGTCACGCGCATTTGGCCCGCAAGATGTCCGGTGCTCCGCCGGTGGATTACTTCGTGCGTGATGCGGGCGCGCAGCTGTCCCATGTGCACCTGCAAGATTTGGACGGCCACGCCGACCGCCATTGGGCACCCGGTGAGGGGGAGATTGAGTGGCATGCGGTGTTCCGTGCGCTAGCCGATTGCCCATCGGCGCCGCATCTGGTGCTGGAATTGCGCAACAAAGCAGATATTCCGGTGGGCTTTGCCTATCTGCAAAACCTTGGGTTGGCCTGCTAAGCGCTATCAACTTAGCAGCAAGGCCAAGCCGCCCGCCAAAAGGGGCTAGGGCAATGAGACGGCCACCCGCTGTAAGATAAAGCGGGGGCCGAGAAAGGCGAGCTCTTCTGTGATGATTTTGGTAAGGGCAAACAGCGCCCATGAGGGGACATATGCCACCATG
>CAYLLD010000299.1:605-1920 GCA_964384315.1 uncultured Rhodobacterales bacterium
CGGTGGCGCCCGCCTGCATGGCCCCTGCGGCCAGCGCGAAACTGACAAAAGCCCCGCCTGGTGTAAGCACGCCCAAAGCCGTGGCCAAAAGGACGCCCTGAAAGCCGGATGTGTCGCCTAGGTAGGCTTGCACAAGCTCTTTGGGCAGTAGCTCGGCAAACAAACCTGCACTGACCAAAGAAATGATCAGACGCGGCAGATTGTTTCGCACCATGCGGCGCACACCGGCAAAGGCTTCGCCGCGCCGCGCATCGGTTTCAAGCCGCAACCAGACCCAATAGGCCAGTCCCGCCAGAACTATGGTTCCAATGACAATATTCATCGCAAAACCCTGCGCGCAATCAGCCCGGCCAAGAGCGGCAGCGGCAGGCAGATCAGCACCCGAAGGGCAACGAAATCGACGTGCAGGAAGGACATCTCCCAGATGACCGTGCGGTTGATGCCAAGTAGGCTCCAAGCTGTGACAAAGGTGACGATGGTGGCCGTTGTGGCACCGGCGGCGCGAAAGCCTGCTGCCAGCGGAAAGATCATCATCGGGCCGCCGGGCACCAATGCGCCTTTGGCGGTGGCCACAAGCAAGCCGCGCGTGCCAAATAGCCCACGCGAGTTTTTCAAAAGCCGAAACTCCATTGAAGCGCATTAGCGCAAGTTTCGCAAAGTGCGCAAAACATCCTGACACCACGCTGTCAGGAGGGGTGTGCGATCAAGGCGCATCAACCAACCTATGATGGAGAGAGACATGAGCCAGCAACCAGAGCATTTCGTCGTTTGGGCCGAAATCCCCGTGAGCAATCTGGACAAGGGGATCAACTACTACGAAACTGTGCTTGGGATCACCTGCGAGATGAACGAGATGGGGCCAAATCCAATAGCCATGTTCAAAGTCAAAGACTACGCCACGGGCATTTCGGGCCACCTCTATGAAGGCAACCCGGCCAAGGATGGCAGCGGCCCGACCACACATATGCGGGTGGATGGCAAGCTAGAGGACGCCATGGCGCGCACGGAACCTGCGGGGGGCAAAGTGATCTCGCCCATCGTGACCATGCCCTTTGGCCGCTTCGTTTACACCACTGATCCCGATGGCAATTCCATCGGCCTGTTCGAGCCCGCGTAAATGCGCCGCGCCGATCGCCTCTTTCAGATCGTTCAGTTCTTGAGGGGCGGTCGGCTGACCACAGCGGCGCGGCTGGCGGAACAGCTCGAAGTATCCGAGCGGACGATCTACCGCGACATCGCCGATCTGCAATCCACCGGCGTGCCCATCGATGGCGAAGCCGGTGTGGGCTATGTGATGGAGGATGGCTACGATCTG
>CAYLLD010000300.1:0-1918 GCA_964384315.1 uncultured Rhodobacterales bacterium
GCTTGGCCTGATCTTTGGATCGCTGACCCACCAAGCGGATGAACTTCAAAAGTACAAGTACATCATCCACAACGTGGCACATGCTTACGGCAAGTCGGCGACATTCATGCCAAAGCCAATCGCAGGCGATAACGGCACAGGCATGCACGTGAACATGTCGATCTTCAAAGGCGGCAAGCCTTTGTTCTCTGGCGGCAAATACGCGGACCTATCAGACGAAGCCTTGTGGTACATTGGTGGTGTTCTAAAGCACGCCAAAGCTCTGAACGCCTTCACAAACCCAGCGACTAACAGCTACAAGCGTCTGATCCCAGGCTTTGAAGCACCGGTTCTGCGGGCCTATTCTGCGCGTAACCGTTCGGGTTGTGTACGGATCCCTTGGGCTGAAAACCCCAAAGCGAAACGTGTTGAAGCGCGCTTCCCTGATCCGGCTGCGAACCCCTACTTGTGCTTCTCGGCTCTGCTTATGGCTGGCCTTGACGGTATCAAGAACAAAATCGATCCCGGCGAAGCGATGGACAAAGATCTGTACGATCTGCCACCAGAAGAGCTGGCTGATATCCCAACCGTTTGTGCATCATTGCGCGAAGCGATGGATGAGCTTGAAAAAGACATGGAATTCCTGCTTGCAGGCAACGTGTTCACCAAGTCTCAGATCGAGGGCTACATGGAGCTTAAGTGGGAAGAGATCTACAACTACGAGCACACACCGCATCCGGTTGAGTTCGGCATGTACTACTCTTGCTAATCGCTTAAGCGATCAGATTTACGACCATAAGGGCGCCCGTGTTTTTCGCGGGCGTCTTTTTTTTGCCAATTTGGGCGGGCAGTTAACGATTTACCAAGAATTAGTTGTAGTGCCCCCCATGACCAACCGCCTGCCCCGCGTTTCAATTGCTCGCCCCGTTTTATTGGCGGCCCTGTTTGTGGCATTGGCGGGATGTGGTGGTGGTGGTGCCAGTATGGACGCTGCGCCAGAGGCCCCGATCGTTTCGTTTGATTACATATCGACCCCGATCAACTTTGCGCCTGACAGTTTTTCGACCACCAGCTTATTAAGCAATGGGACCGTCACGACGACGAATACGAGCATTTCTTTTGATGAGAGCAATGATTATGCGACGGCTTCTGCGCAAGTTAATGGCGCAAATATCGCCCTGACGCGCAGTTCTGAAACCACTTGGGCCTCAACGGATGGATCGTTTAGGGCCAATGTGATCGAGGATTTGCCGCGCCTAAGCGGTGCCAATGACGTTTATTTCCTGAGCCTGACCAATGCCAGCGGGGATGTGTTTGTCACCACTGACGGGCTGAACAAGGGCGCGCCCCTAAGCAGCGGAAGCGCGACCTATAATGGCGTGATTGGATTTTTCCAACACCACGGGCGGCTTGTCCGGATCTTTGGCGGGCATGTTTCCCGGCTCGCCAATTTCGGAGTTTGAAATCACGCCAACGGACGTGCCCGGCCAAGATCAGGTCTTTTCCACCACGCTAACGAGCGATCAAACAACGGTCATCAGTTCTCGTATTACCGGGCAGTTCTTTGGCACCAGCGCGGCCCAGATTGCGGGTGATATGGCGCTAAACACCACCACGGCCACAATGGTCGGGCATTATGATGCGCGGCGCTAAGGGAAAATAACGGGGAAATCCCCAAATTGACGGCCAATTTCTGTCAAACTCTTACCATACTGGCGTGATGCTACTGGCGAAGTTATCTCGTACGTCAGTTGGACCAATTTCATGACCCCTGTTCGCCCCAGCCGCATTGAAGCGGCTCTTTTGTTTGATGAATTTCAACCTTTTGCCTATGCGGATTTTGCACAGCGGCTTGAGTTGGTGTTTGGGGATAAAGTCTCTGTTAAACTGGGCGCGCATGAAGATGGCGTTTGGGGTATTTTGGATGTGGGCGGTCATT
>CAYLLD010000301.1:0-1906 GCA_964384315.1 uncultured Rhodobacterales bacterium
CGAGGACGGGTTCAACATCATCCACGGTGTCCCCTATGAGCCGGGCTCGACGGACTACACGGTGCAAATCCGTCATGAGGGTTATCAAAAGCCGGACAGTCCGGTGAAAATGCAGATGTTCAGCGACTATGCGGATGCGCCGCGCTATTGGCCCGCGATGCGCGAGGCGGGGCGGGCGATGATCCCCGCTTTGGGCGAGCTTTTGGCGGCCTCTAGCCGGTCCGAGTATATTTTGCTGGGCATTGACGCTATTCCGAAGCTGGGCGGCCCCAGTAAATCGGATAGCGTTCAAATCCTAGAGGTCAACGCCATTCCCAATTTCATGCACACCGCCCATATCAACGAGACGCTCAATGTGCCGTTTCTTACAGCGGCGATTGAGGTGATGCTCGGCGGTGAAGCTGCGGGTTTGGAGCGGCTGGCTTAGGCCACCAGCGCCTTATCACCCATGGATAGGAACCGCTGCCGCCGCGCCTGCACCAGCGTATCCGCGTCATGTTTTGACAAAGACGCCAACGACTGGCTGATCGCGCTGCGCACGCTCTTAAAGATCATCTCGCGGTCGCGCTGGGCCCCGCCTACAGGCTCGGTGACGATCATATCGCAGACGCCCAGCTTGTTGAGATCCTGCGCGGTGAGCCGCAGCGCCTCAGCCGCCTCGCGCATTTTGCCCGCGTCTTTCCACAGGATCGAGGCGCAGCCTTCGGGCGAGATCACCGAGTAAATCGAGTGCTCAAGCATGATCAACCGATCACCAGAGGCCAGCGCCACCGCGCCGCCCGAGCCGCCTTCGCCGATCACAACCGACACCAAGGGCGCGCGCAGAGAGAGGCATTTATCCGTCGAGCGCGCAATCGCCTCGGACTGGCCGCGTTCCTCGGCACCCTTGCCCGGATAGGCGCCCGGTGTGTCCACAAGGGCAATGACCGGCAGGCCAAAGCGGTGGGCCAAATCCATCAGCCGGATCGCCTTGCGATAGCCCTCAGGGCGGGCCATGCCGAAATTCCGCTCGATCCGCGTCTTGGTGTCGTGACCTTTTTCTTGGCCGATCACCACCACGGGCTTGTCCTCGAAACGGGCCAAACCGCCCATCACCGCGTGGTCATCCGCAAAATTCCGGTCCCCGGCCAACGGCGTGTATTCTGTGAACAGCGCTTCGATATAGTCCTTGCAATGGGGCCGGTCGGGGTGGCGCGCCACCAGACATTTGCGCCAAGGGTTCAGGTCCGAATAAAGCTCATCAAGCAGCGCCTCAGCCTTGGCATCGAGGGCTTGGGCCTCTTCCTCAACGTCCATCTCAGGGTTCTGCCGCGCCAGCGTGCGCAACTCTTCGGCCTTGCCTTCAATCTCGGCGAGGCCCTTTTCGAAATCTAGGTAGTTATTCATGGCTCATTGCTCCGCGCGTTCTGCCGAGGCTTATGGCGCGGGTTTGGCAGCTTTGCAATCGTCTGGGCGGCACAGGGCGGGGGAATTGCGGGGGAATTGCGGGGGAATTTAGCCCCCGATCAGCTCTGACTGGCGCACAATCACCTCGGCTTGGCGAATTGAGGCCAAATCAACCAAACGGCCTTTGTAAACGGCAGCGCCTTGGCCGGAGGCTGTGGCCTCTTCCATGGCTTTGAGGATTTCGCGCGCCTCGGTGATTTGTGCCTCGGAGGGGGTAAAGACCTCATTGGCCAGCGCCACCTGTTTGGGGTGGATCGCCCATTTGCCAACCATGCCCAGCGTGGCCGAGCGGCGGGCCTGCGCGGTGAACCCGTCGGCATCCGAGAAATCGCCAAAAGGCCCATCCACGGGCAAAATCCCGTGGGTCCGACAAGCGGCGACAATGGCCACCGTCGCCATGTGCCACGGGTCGGGGTAATGCGGCGCGCGCTCAGTGGTTTGCGCATCACCCGGCAGCATA
>CAYLLD010000302.1:0-1373 GCA_964384315.1 uncultured Rhodobacterales bacterium
TCCACCCGCTTGAGCACCTCCGCCGTGTCAGAATTGACCCCAGCAGCTTCCATGAAATCAAGCGACTGGGAAATCTGATCCGCCAGCGCCTTATACTTCTCAAACCCGTCCCCAGCTTCGGCGAACCCCCGCGTCCAGTTATGGACCTGCGCGATATCCGCAAAACCACCCTGACTGAAAGCCCGCAGCAAGTTCAGCGACGCCGCCGCTTGCGTATAGGCGCGCAACATCCGCTCGGGATCATGCGCACGCGCCTCAGGCGTAAAACCAATATCGTTGATGATGTCACCGCGATAGCTTGGCAGCTCCACACCATCAATCGTTTCCATATCCGCCGAGCGCGGCTTGGCAAACTGCCCGGCCATCCGCCCGATCTTCACCACAGGACGCTTTGCGCCAAAGGTCAGCACCACAGCCATCTGCAGCATCACCTTATAAGTGTCGCGGATATTGTCGGAATTGAACTCCGCAAAGCTCTCCGCACAATCGCCACCCTGCAACAAAAACGCCTTGCCCTCGGACACATCCGCCAGCTCACGGCGCAGCTTTCTGGCCTCGCCTGCAAAAACAAGCACGGGATAAGAGGCGAGCCGCTCTTCAACAGCCTTGAGTGCGTTCTGATCCTTGTAAGTCGGCATCTGGATGCGCGGTTTCGTGCGCCAGTCCGATTTGGCCCATGCTTGTGCCATGTCTGAGGTCTCTTTCCTGGTTGGTTGGCGGGCGACATGCCCGGTCTATACGAGAGACCCTGTATAACCGCTCGGTATGACATTGAAAAGACGGCCCAAGGCTGTTTAGCTTCCCGCCAAATAACAAGAGGGCGCGATATGACCAGACCTGACACAGATTACACCGGACCAGAGCTTTGTGCGCTATCCGCCCGCGACATGGTGGCCAAGCTGAAATCCGGCGAAGTCACGCCCGATGACTGTCTGGATGCCGCTTTTGCCCGTATGGGCGAGGTCGAACCGGCCATCAACGCCACCCCAACGCTTTGCGAAGACCGCGCGCGCGCCGCCGTGTCACGCCTTGGCGCAGATGCCAAGCGCTTTGGCGACTATGACGGCTGGCTCGCGGGCCTACCGGTCACAATCAAAGACCTCAATGAAGTGGCAGGCGTGAAATGCACCTATGGCTCGCTGCCACTCAAAGACTTTGTGCCGAATTTCAGCGACCCGCTTGTCGACATCATGGAAGGCCATGGCGCATTGGTCATCGGCAAATCCAACACGCCAGAGTTTGGCGCAGGCGCCAACACCTTCAACGAGGTTTTCGGGCGCACCCGCAATCCTTGGGACACACGCATGAACCCCGCAGGCTCTTCGGGCGGCGCGGCAGCAGGCCTTGCAACCGGCGAATGCTGGCTCGCCCAT
>CAYLLD010000302.1:1383-1875 GCA_964384315.1 uncultured Rhodobacterales bacterium
GTGTCGTCGGCATGCGCCCAACGCCCGGCCGTTGCGGCGGCGGCGGCGGCCCCGCTGGCTTTGAGCGCGAGGGCGTTTCAGGGCCAATGGCACGAGATGTCGGCGATTTGGCCCTCTGCCTTGATGCCATGGCCGGATTCGACGCCCGCGCGCCACTGACCCTTGAGAAACCGCATCAGAGCTTTCAATCCGCTGTAGACCAAGCAGATGGCAAAGTCCGCATCGGTTTTGCGCCTGATCTTGATGGCTTTGCCCCGGTCGAGGGCGAAATCCGCGATGTTATGGCCGCAGCCATGACTGCCGTTGAAAAATCCGGCGGCATGGTCGAGGAAACTTGCCCAGACCTGCCCAAACTATACGAGACATTCGCAACCCTGCGCGGCACAGCCTTTGCTATCGGCAATCCCCGCAAACCACAGGCGGTTCAGGACGCCTTCAAAGAAACCATCCGCGAAAACACCGCCTTTGGACTGACCGTGACAGCGGCAGATA
>CAYLLD010000303.1:0-1856 GCA_964384315.1 uncultured Rhodobacterales bacterium
GCGATGGCGAAACTGTCGCGGCGCTTTGGCGAGGGGATCATCAACGGCGCACTGACCGCAAGGGTCGGGCTGGCGGCGATGGACTTGTGCCGCCCCATGCCCTTTGAGCAGCAAAACCGCCCAAGGGTTACGGCCCTTGTGCGCCGCGCGATGACTGGGGTGTTTTCTAAATCATAGGCGCGACTTGAGCGCGACTTGGGGGGGCCTATTCGCCCGGCTCAGCCACCGCACCACGACCCAGATTTTGGGGTGACGTCTTACCCGTTCGAACGGGCGCGGTCATGTCACCGCTGACCATCCGCGTCACCAGAGACCGCAACGGCCAGCGCCGCGACAAGGGCGCCAGCAGGTAATCACGAAGCCCGGCAAGCAGGCGCGAGTTCGACTGATAAAACGGCGTGAAGACCAGACTAAGGCCCTGATAGACCTTCACATGCCGCCGCCGTGCTTTGGAATAAGCCGCAAGTGCAGGAGCAACTTCCTCCGATCCTGCCAGCGCCGCGGCCAGCGCCGACGCATCCAAAAGCGCGTGATTGGCACCTTGGCCCAGTTGCGGACTGGCTTGATGCGCCGCATCGCCGATATAGGCCACACGGCCCCGATACGCGCGGTTTAGCGAGCCATGGGCGTAGGTTGCAAAGGTCAACTGCCTGTGGTGGCTCATGCCAGAGATGTAATACTCAAATGTTGGCCAAAACTCGTAAACTTCGGCTTTCCAATCCTCAAGATCGCGCTCAAGCCACGCGTCGTAATTATCGCGGCGCATCGACCAAAACACGGCCGCCTTTTGGGTATCGCTTCCGGGCAACTTGCCGATGGGCATGATCCCGGCCATGGTATGGGCCTTGCGGTAGCGTTGTTGCAGCACCGGCCCCAGATTATCTTCACCCGGTGGCAAATCGACCACGCCCCAAAGCGCGCCAAAACTCAAATCCATAGGAATGAGCGGCGATGACGGAGACTTCGCGCCCATAGCATCGATCACCAAATCGAAAGGCCCTTCTTCGCGGTTCCCTTCAAAGCGCAGATAGGGATCGCCGGGATGTTCAATGGCCAACACCAGCGCGTCTTGCTCGATCTGAGCCCCGCGCCCGATGGCGGCTTCAAACAAAAGCTCAAACAGCGCACCACGATGGATCGCGAGGCCAAAGCGGGTGGGATCTTTGCGGCCGTAATGTGCATCAAGAATAAGCCGCTCATTCCCTGCGCGTCGCCCCTCGATTTGATCAATGCGATGGCCCAGCGCCCGCGCGCGGCTCAACAGGCCCAATTCGTCTAGGATCGCTTGCCCCGTTGGCTGGATTATAAGCGCGGAGCCGACCGGACGCGGCCTGTCGAATTGGTCAAAAATTTTGACCCTGTGCCCCTGATCACGCAGCAACACGGCAGCCGCAAGGCCACCGATTCCGCAACCAGCGATTGCAATATTTTTGCTTCGTCCCATCATTATCTTCTACGCATGCGTAAATTCACGTTGTAAATCAAGCGAATTGCCGCCTTCGGGCCGTTTTGCACACCCTTTTGCAGCAATGGTTAGGGTCATCTTCTTGTAGGTGACGCGGCTTGTAGACGCGGATTTTTTCTGGGGCTATAGAAGGCCACATGCGCACAGACATGCTCATAGCAAACCGAATTATTGGCCCGGCGCTCTGATAACCGAGCGACCGGGACATCATGCGTGGGGCCACCAAAGCTGGCGCGCAGAACCATCAGACACATCCGAACTTCGCGCGCTAGGCCAGACCTGCGGCAGTTACGAAAGAAAGTGCGACCTATGAGCACCGATCAACCCGACTATAAAGACACGCTGTTTCTGCCCGAAACCGCCTTTCCCATGCGCGCGGGCCTGCCCAAGC
>CAYLLD010000304.1:0-220 GCA_964384315.1 uncultured Rhodobacterales bacterium
GAGGCGGGGCTCTCGGCCTGCGCGCCGGGGCGGGTTTTGATGCCCGGCGATCTCGAAGGCTCGCCCGCGCTGACCTTTGCCCCCCTGCCCCCTGCGGGCAAAGCGCCATCTGGCGCGCTTTGGCCAGCCTATGAGCGGCGGTTCGAGAGCTACAAGCGCGTCGATCTGTCTGCGATCAAGTTCCTCTACCAACAGGTCTTGAAAAAGGACATCGGAGAAC
>CAYLLD010000304.1:230-1803 GCA_964384315.1 uncultured Rhodobacterales bacterium
ATCGTTTAAGGTCTCCAAAGCAAGTTCAAAATCTTCTGGATAAATCGTTCTGCCTAACCTAGAATTGTAATCTCCTTCTTTCGCAATCATTTTGCGCGGCTTGATCGGCAGGTTGTGCTGATGGATGTGCTGGGGGCGATCCACGCAGGCCCGCAAGCGCTCAAGGATTTGCGCGATGCGATGGCGGATATCATGCAGGCGTTTCGGCCCGGTCGCAATTCGTGGCTTGGGGCGATTTTGGGCAAGAAGATTGACCGGATTTTGTTTGCGGCCACCAAGGCCGATCACCTGCACCAGAGCCAGCACAAAGCGCTGCAGGGGATCACCGATGCGCTCTTGCGCGATGCCCGCGACCGTGCGGATCATGCGGGGGCGCAGACCCGCGCGATTGCCATTGCGGCGTGGCGCGCGACCGTCGAGCAAGCGGTGCGCCACGAGGGCGCGGTGCTGCCGGCGGTCAAGGGACGGCTGATGAGCACCGGCAAATCCGCGACCATGTATGCGGGGGCGCTACCCGATGATCCGCGCGCGCTTTTGGCGGCGGCGGCCAGCGGGGCGAATGACTGGCTGGATGCGGATTATGCGGTGATGAATTTTGCGCCGCCCAAGATCAGCCTTGAGCAGGGGGATGGCCCGCCCCATATCCGCCTCGATGCCGCCGCCGAATTTTTGATCGGAGACCGATTGTCATGACCTCATCGCCTGAAGGCCCCCCCAAACGGGCACCCCTCGTGATCCATCACGACGAAGACGAGACCGCAGAGCCCGCCGCGCCGCAGGTTTTCGAGGCCGAGGCCAGCGGTGCTGATCCGGCGGACCCGTTTGTCGAAAACAATGAGACGCAGACGCCCCCCCAAGGCCGCGCGATGGCCGCGACCATGCAGCTCGCGGCGGGGCGGTTCTCGCTATTCGGGCGCATCGTCTGGACGGCGCTTTTCACCCTCTTCATGCTCTGGCTCACCACGGCAGCGTGGGATTTCGTCGGCAATTTGATGACCCGCAACCTCTGGCTGGGACGTTTGGCGCTGGCGGCGGGCGTGGTCCTGGGGCTGGCGGCGATTTACTTTGTGCTGCAGGAAATCGCGGGCTATTCGCGGCTGGGGCGCATTGATGCCTTGCGCGACAGGGCGCGGGCGCTGCGGGATTTGCCCGATGATAAGGCCGCTGACAGCTTTGGCGGCGATCTGACGGCGCTTTATGCAAGGCGCGATGATCTCAAATGGCCTTTGGCGACGATCCATAAGCACAAAGACGATGTGATGGACGCGGGTGCGCGGCTTGACCTGCTGGAGCGCGAGTTGATTGCGCCGCTGGATGCCCGCGCGCAGCAAGAAATCGAGGCCGCCGCCCGTCAGGTCGCGATGGTCACGGCGATTGTGCCTTTGGCGCTGGCGGATGTGATCGCGGCGCTGGTGGCCAATACGCGGATGGTGCGCCGGATCGCGCTGATTTACGGCGGGCGCACAGGCACGCTGGGCTCTTGGCGGCTGGTGCGCGCGGTGGCGACGCATCTGGTGGCCACGGGCGCGGTGGGCGTGGCGGATGATCTGATCGGCGCTGTGGCGGGCGGCGG
>CAYLLD010000305.1:0-1776 GCA_964384315.1 uncultured Rhodobacterales bacterium
TTCATGCGCAATTTCATCCGCGCCTTGCCCCACGAGTTGATCGAGGCCGCCCGCGTCGAAGGCGTCACCGAAATCCAGATTTTCTGGCATGTGGTCCTGCCGCTGATGAAACCGGCGCTCGCGGCGCTGGCGGTGCTGATCTTCACCTTCATCTGGAACGATTACTTCTGGGCCACGGTGCTGACCCAAAGCGCCGAGACCCAACCCGTAACCGCCGGTCTCAACTCGCTCAACGGCCAATGGGTCTCGGCGTGGCATCTGGTCAGCGCCGGATCCATCGTCGCCGCGCTGCCGCCGGTTTTGATGTTCTTCGCCATGCAGCGCCACTTTATCGCTGGGCTCACCTTGGGGGCGGTCAAATGACCAAATTCGCCACGTTTCATGATTTAGCAGGTAAGGCCGTGTTCATCACCGGCGGCGGCTCTGGCATCGGCGCGAGCCTGACCGATGGCTTCATGGCGCAAGGCGCGCAGGTCGCCTTCGTCCAGCGCTCGGATGCCAGCGATTTTGTGGCGCAAATGACCGAAAAACACGGGCGGGCGCCCCTGTCGATGACCTGTGACATCACCGATGTGGCGCAGCTCAAGACCTCTCTGGCTCAGGCCAAAGCCGCCCATGGCCCCACCCAAGTGCTGGTCAATAACGCCGCCAATGACACGCGGCACAGCACCGAAAGCTATACCCTTGAGCAGTTCGACCAAAACATCGCCGTCAATCTGCGCCCGCATTTCTTCACCGCCCAAACGGTCGCCGCCGACATGAAAGCCGCCGGAAAGGGCGCGATCATCAACTTCTCGTCGGTCTCCTACATGATGGGCAACGACGGCTACCCCGTCTACGCCGCCACCAAAGCGGCAATCACCGGATTGACCCGCGCCCTCGCCCGCGAGTTTGGCCCCCACGGCATCCGCGCCAACGCCCTGATGCCTGGATGGGTGCTGACCGAGCGGCAAAAAGAGCTATGGGCCACAGAAGAGGGCTTGGCCGCCCATCTTGAGCGCCAATGCCTCAAAGAGCACCTCGCCCCCCGCGATATCGTCGATGCCACGCTGTTTTTAGCCTCAGACGCCAGCCGCATGATGACCGCGCAGGCCATGGTGGTCGATGGCGGCGTGGTTTTCACCGGCTGATGTCTGTGCGGCCAAACTGGATTGGTGTCGATTGGGGCACGACAAACCTGCGGGTCTGGGCGCTGGGCGCGGGGGATGCTGTGCTGGCCGAAGCCACGTCGGATCGCGGGATGAACCAGCTTGCCCCGGGCGAGTTTGGCCCCGCGCTGCTGGCCCTGATAGGCGGTTGGGATTGGCAAGACGTCCCGATCATCGCCTGCGGCATGGTCGGCGCAAAACAAGGCTGGGTCGAGGCGCCTTACGCGCATGTCCCAAGCCCGCCCCTGAACACTGCCAGCGCCGTCACCGCCCGAGGTGCAGGCCTGTCGGTCACCATCATGCCGGGCCTCTGCCAACACGACCCCGCCGATGTGATGCGCGGCGAGGAAACCCAGATCGCGGGGTTTCTGGCCCAAGACCGCGATTTTTTCGGCCTCTTGTGCCTGCCCGGCACCCACACCAAATGGGTGCACATCCAAAACCGCAGGGTCACGCAATTTCGCACCTATCTAACCGGCGAGATGTTCGCCCTGCTGGCCCGCCAATCGATCCTGCGCCACTCGATGGACGAGACATGGGACGAGGCATGGGACGAGGCCATTTTCGCCGCCAGCTTGCACGAGGCTTTGGACAATCCCGCCGCCGCCACTGGCACATTGTTTTCCCT
>CAYLLD010000306.1:0-1759 GCA_964384315.1 uncultured Rhodobacterales bacterium
ACTGAAGATTTTGTTTCACTGTAGTTCCGGATACGGCGAGTCCAGCTGCCATTAAACCAACTGCGGGCCAGTGGTTGATTTGGACGGTATCATGATCCATATGCTGCCCATAGTTTGGAGTAAGGGTCCATAACATGATTGTAATACATATGAGCCAAGGAGTACCTATTCTTACCATCTATAGGGTTGTTATTACATAATTACTCTTCATATATATTATTTTCTATGTATATCATCTTGATAATATGAACAGTATACCATTACAAAAAACCAAATATATTATATACCTCTGAGATCAATTCAATCTGGCAAGGATTATGGTATAAGGTAGGTAAGTTCTTTAACTTATGAATACTTAAGGGATTAAGTATTGGAGATTTCGGAGCGGCTACTGGGGGGTATGCCGCTCTTTTTTTTGTGCGTTAAAATCCATCTCCATCCAGAAGGTTTCCTAATCCGCCTAAGATGCTTCCTTCTCCCTTGCTATTCCCAAAATATCCTTTGCTATGAGATAAGATTCGATCGGATAGTCTACTAATCGGTAGGGATTGTACCCACACCTTTCCTGGTCCCATTAGGTTAGCAAAGAATAAGCCCTCTCCACCAAATATGGTATTCTTGATACCTCCCACAAACTCTATATCGTAATCTACATGCTGCGTAAAGGCTACTAAGCACCCTGTATCAACTCTGAGTTCCTCTCCAACATCCAGTGTTCTCTCTGCGATAAAACCACCAGCATGCATAAACGCTAATCCATCTCCTTCAATTTTTTGCATGATGAACCCTTCTCCTCCAAAGAAACCTCGGCCTAATTTCTTAGAGAATTCTATACCGACTGAAACACCTTTGGCAGCACATAGGAAGGAGTCCTTTTGGCAGATGATTTTGCCTTCGTAATCTGTTAAGTTTATAGGAATAATTTTGCCAGGGTAGGGAGAGGCAAATGATACTTTCTGCTTGCCATCACCAACATGGGTAAAGGCAGTCATGAATAGCTTCTCACCAGTTAAAACTCGCTTGCCAGCTTGAAAAACTTTCCCCCAGACACCTTCGTCCTTTTGGGAGCCATCACCAAACATTGTTTTCATCTGGATGTCCTCATCCATCATCATGAAACTTCCGGGCTCAGCAATGACCGTCTCGTAGGGATCCAATTCGATTTCTACGAATTGCATCTCCTCTCCAAAAATGGTGTAATCTATTTCGTGTGCGTCCATATCTGATATTTTTTCTAAAATATCGATAATGAACCATAAAATAGTAGTCTGTTTTAGACTAACTCAATAGAATTATCTATTGACAGCAGTAACTGATTTATCATAAAACCGAACCAAATTTGGGCAGCTTTTGAATTCATCGATCAGTTCAATGAGTGTTTCATCTATTTTAGATTCTACCCAGTTGTTGAAATAAAGATTCTTCTTACTCTCTTTAGCGAAGTTCTGGATCTTTGAATAGTCTGTTTCGAGACTCGCTTTATGAGGCTTGCTCTTGGACTGTAGTTGGATGATTTTATATATTTTTTCTCCTCGCTGCTCAAACTCCAAAACTTCAGATACATCTCCAGTTTCCAAGTTCTCTATCGCAAAATAGATTTGATAGGGAAGGTCTCCAGTCTCCCAAAAGGTATCCCCAGTTTTTTCATTGTTTAATCTGCCAGCATTATTGTAGCTCTGGGATTCATCATGAGAATAAAGCCGTACTGCTAATTCAAATGGTATGGAATCCAATCTAATGGCCTCTGCAATTGAATCTA
>CAYLLD010000307.1:0-1723 GCA_964384315.1 uncultured Rhodobacterales bacterium
CCGTATCAACTCTGTACATAAACCCTTTCCGGTACAAATCCAGATAAACGGGTTTCGGGGGGAAATATTCGGCGAGTTTCGCCGGCGCATCAGCGGGAATGTTCTTGATCTCGAAGTGGTCCAGCGCCAGTTGGTCGCGCGCCTGCAACGTGTAGCGCCCATCTACGAAAACCGCGGCGGTCTCTTGGGTGATAATCGCCAGCCCCGCCGAGCCGGTAAAGCCCGTGAGCCAAGCCAAACGCTCATCGCAGGGCGCGACGTTTTCGCCGCGATACATATCCGTGCGCGGGACGATAAAGCCGTCAACCCCCGCCGATGTCATCGCAGCGCGCAGGGCCTTAAGCCGTGGCGGGCCATCTTCGGGACGGGTGGCGATGTTGAAAGTCTGGAACATAGGTCTCACCTTGTCTTGGCGCGCCAAAAGTGGCGGCAAAGATGCGCGAAGTAAAGGCGCTTAGGCAGAACGCAACAAGCCGCGCCCCGCCTTGGGATCGCTGTCGAATAGCGAGGCAAGCTGCTCGGTCATCGCGCCTGCGAGCTGTTCAACATCGGTGATCGTGACCGCGCGGCTGTAGTAGCGCGTGACGTCATGGCCGATGCCGATGGCCAAAAGCTCGGCGGCGCGGCGCTTTTCCACAAGCTCGATCACATCGCGCAGGTGCTTTTCGAGATAATTCGCGGCGTTCACGCTCAAGGTGCTGTCATCCACCGGCGCGCCGTCCGAGATCACCATCAGGATTTTTCGCGCCTCGGGCCGCGCCAATGCCCGTTTATGCGCCCATTCCAGCGCCTCGCCGTCGATGTTTTCCTTGAGCAGGCCCTCTTTCATCATCAGACCCAAATTGGCCCGCGCGCGCCGCCAAGGCGCATCGGCGGCTTTGTAGATGATGTGCCGCAGATCGTTGAGCCGTCCGGGGCCTTGCGGACGACCCTCTTGCAGCCATTCCTCGCGCGCCTGCCCGCCCTTCCACGCGCGGGTGGTGAAGCCAAGGATTTCGCATTTGACCTGACAACGTTCGAGGGTGCGGGCCAGCACGTCGGCGCAAATCGCCGCGATCGAAATCGGGCGGCCGCGCATCGAGCCGGAGTTGTCCAAGAGGATCGTGACGACGGTATCGCGAAACTCCATGTCTTTTTCCTGTTTGAACGACAGGGGTGTGGTCGGGTTGGTGACCACGCGCGCAAGCCGTCCGGCATCCAGAATGCCCTCGTCCAGATCAAAAAGCCATGAGCGGTTTTGCTGGGCCTGCAACCGCCGTTGCAGTTTGTTGGCAAGACGCGACACCGCGCCTTTTAACGGCTCTAGCTGCTGGTCGAGATAGCCGCGCAGCCGCTCTAGCTCGATGGGGTCAGCCAAATCCTCGGCGAGGATTTCTTCGTCGTGATTGGTGGTAAAGACCGCGTAGTTCGGGTCAGCCTCCGAGACCGGCGGCGGCGGCAGATCAGGGGGCATTTCGCTCTCGTCGAAAGCGGCATCATCGGCGATGTCCTGATCGTCCATGTCTTGATCCGCCAGTTGCGCCTGCATCTGGTCGGTGTTCTCGGCGCTCTCGGCGTCGTCGCCGTCTTGCTGATCCTCTTCGGGCGGGGCGTCCTGATCGTTGTCGCCGTTTTCGTCCTCGGGGGCGTCGTCGACCTCGGCCTCATCCTCGCTTTCGTCGTCCTCGATATCCGGATCATCGCCAAGTTGATCGCCATAGCCCAGATCGTCGATGACCTGCCG
>CAYLLD010000308.1:0-1701 GCA_964384315.1 uncultured Rhodobacterales bacterium
GTTCTGGTCGGTTCGAACCTCGCGTGGTGTCATCCGGTTATCTACCAGCGTCTCGTCGCGGCCCATGCCGCCCATGGCACCAAGATCATCGTCATCGACCCGCGCCGCACCGCAAGCTGCGACATCGCCGATCAGCATCTGGCCATTGCACCGGGGGGGGACGTTGCGCTCTTTAACGGGCTTTTGGTTCATCTGTTCGACGCGGGCGCCATCGACGCAGATTTCGTGGGCCAATCCACCCAAGGCTTTGAAGCCACCATTAGTGCCGCGCGGCACGATGATCTGGCCGCCACGGGGCTTGACGCTGGCGAGTTGAGCGCGTTTTTCGACGCCTTTACTACGACGCAAAAGGTCGTGACGGTCTTTAGCCAAGGGGTGAACCAATCCAGTTCAGGCACCGATAAAGTCAACGCGATCTTGAATTGCCATCTGGCCACGGGCCGCATTGGCCGCGCGGGGATGGGGCCGTTTTCCGTCACGGGGCAGCCCAATGCCATGGGCGGGCGCGAGGTGGGCGGTCTGGCGAATATGCTGGCGGCGCATCTGGACATCGAAACGCCGGCCCATCGCAAGGCGGTGGCTGAGTTTTGGGATGCGCCCAGTGTCACCACCAAAGCGGGGCTCAAAGCGGTCGAGATGTTCGAGGCGGTGGCCAGCGGGCAGATCAAAGCGCTGTGGATCGCCTGTACCAACCCTGCGGTTTCGATGCCCAATGCCGAGGTTGTGCGCAGCGCCATTGAGGCCTGCGATTTCACCGTTGTCAGCGATCTTTTCGCGACCACGGACACGGCGCGGCTGGCGGATATCGTGCTGCCTGCCACGGGCTGGGGGGAAAAGGACGGGACGGTCACGAACTCGGACCGGACCATCAGCCGCCAACGCGCCGCGCTCCCGCCGCCAGGTGAGGCGCGCCACGATTGGGATATCTTTGCGGATGTCGGGCGGCGCATGGGCTGGGAGGCGGCTTTTGCCTATGATACGCCCGCTGCGGTCTTTGCCGAACATGCGGCGCTTTCGGGTCTGGCGGGGCAATTTGGCCGCGATTTTGATATTTCGGCTTTGGCGGATATGCCTGCGGCGGATTACGAAAACCTGCCGCCCCAAAGATGGCCGCTGACCGAGGACCGCAAGGGCGGGCGCTTTTTTGCGGATGGGCAGTTCTTCACGCCAAATGGCCGCGCCAATCTGGTCCCCGTCTCCCATAGGCCCCCCGCCAGCGCCATCACGCCGCGCTATCCATACCGCCTGAACACCGGCCGCGCCCGCGATCAGTGGCACACCATGACCCGCACCGGCCGCAGCACGCGGCTTTGCGCGCACCTAAGCGAGCCTTACCTGCAAATTCATCCCAGCGATGCCGCCGATCTGGGGCTTGAGCCCGCTGATCTGGCCCTGATCACTGGCCCCATGGGGCAGGCGATTTTGCGGGTGATGATCTCGAATGATGTGCCCACAGGCTCGCCCTTTGCGCCCATTCACTGGACCAGCGAAACCGCCCCATCCTCGCGCATCGGGGCAGCGGTCTCGGCCCAGACAGACCCCGTTTCGGGGCAGCCTGAAACCAAGGGCGCCAGCGTGGCCATCGAGAAATATGACGCGGCTTGGTTTGGCTTTGCCGCTTCGGTTCAAGCGATTGCGGCGGATGCGGATTACGTGGCCTATGCGCCGGTTGCGACCGGTTTTCGCGCAGAGCTTGCGGGG
>CAYLLD010000309.1:0-1694 GCA_964384315.1 uncultured Rhodobacterales bacterium
GAAACCTTGCCAAGGTTTAGGTCGTGAGTTCGAATCTCATCGCCCGCTCCAATTGATTTACAGGTAGATTGCGAACAGATGGTCAGACATGTCTAACCTGCTCGCTGGCCCCCCTGAAAGCCTCTCACACGAAACCCCCGAAGCCATTTTGCGGCGCATCTACGGCTACGACGCCTTTCGCGGCCTGCAAGCCGATGTGATCGCGGCCACCATGGCGGGGCGCGACGGTTTGGCGGTTTTGCCCACCGGCGGCGGCAAGTCGCTTTGCTATCAAATCCCCGCACTGTTGCGCCCCGGCTGCGGCATCGTGGTCTCGCCTCTGATTGCGCTGATGGCCGATCAGGTTGATGCGTTGCAAGAGCTGGGGGTGCGGGCCGAGCGCCTCGATAGCACCATGCCCAGCGATTTGCGCGAAGCGGCACTGGCGGCGGCGCAAGCGGGTCAGATGGACATGCTTTATGTCTCGCCCGAGGCGCTTGGGGCGGGGATGGGCAACCGTCTGGCTTCGATCCCTATGTCGCTGATTGCCGTCGATGAAGCCCATTGCGTCAGCCAATGGGGCCATGATTTTCGCCCCGATTATCGCAATCTTGGCCGCCTCAAAGAGCGCTTTGCGGATGTGCCGATGCTGGCGGTGACCGCTACCGCAGACAATAAAACCCGCGACGATATTTTGACGCAGCTGCGCCTTGAGACGCCGGCGGTCCATGTGGCCAGTTTTGATCGCCCGAACCTGACCCTGAGCGCCGCGCCCAAGCGCGCGGGCCGTGCCGATGAGATTGTCTCGCTGATCAAAGCGCGCCCCGGCCAGTCGGGCATTGTCTATGTCGCCACCCGCAAAGCCACCGAGGAATTGGCCGATGCGCTGGCGAATGCGGGCTGCGAGGCGCTGGCCTATCACGCGGGGCTCGATGGCGATCTGCGCGCCCAGCGGCAGCGGCGGTTTTTGCTAGAGGACGGGCTGGTGATGGTCGCCACCGTGGCCTTTGGCATGGGGGTCGATAAGCCCGATGTGCGCTTTGTGATCCACGCCGATCCGCCCAAAACCATCGAGGCCTATTGGCAAGAGGTGGGCCGCGCGGGCCGCGACGGTGCGCCTGCGGAGGGGATCGCCTTTTACGGCCCCGCCGATATGCGCCGCTATATGAGTTGGGCCTATGACAGCGACGCGCCCGATGAGATCAAGCAGGTGCAAATCGGCAAAACCCGCGCGCTCTTTGCGTTTTTCGATGGCAGCGCCTGTCGTCGCGGGGCGGTGCGGCAGTATTTTGGCGAAACCGATGTCGCCCCTTGCGGGGTGTGCGACAGTTGCCTGCGCGAGGACGGCGATCAGATCGACGTCACCCGTTGGGCGCAAATGGCGGTGAGCGCGGTGCTGCGGTGCGAGCAGCGCATCGGGCGCACGCGGCTGATTAATCATCTGATCGGCGAGGCGAAGGACGATTTCGACCGCGATTTGTCGCGTCATTCGACCTTTGGCGTGGGCGAAGGCCTGAGCAAAGCTGGCTGGGGCCGCATGTTCGACGCGCTTTTGTTCAACGAGCTTTTGGCCGAAGGGGGCGATGCGATGCGCCCTGTGATTGTGGTGCCGGATCATCAAGCCGCGCAGGCTCTGTTCAAGGGCCAGCGCGAGATGGCCCTGCGCGAAGACCCGTCACAGGCCAAGACGCGGTCCAAGTCCAGCGCCAAAACCG
>CAYLLD010000310.1:0-1687 GCA_964384315.1 uncultured Rhodobacterales bacterium
TCTTGATCGCTATATGGAGCTGTGCCTCCTGCATCCGGCCCACGGTTATTACACCCAAAGCCAGCCTTTCGGGGCCACGGGGGATTTTGTTACCGCCCCCGAGATTAGCCAGATGTTTGGCGAGTTGCTTGGGCTGTGGGGCGCGCAGGTTTGGCTCGATGCGGGACGGCCAACGCCCTTTAATCTGATCGAATTAGGGCCGGGGCGCGGGACGATGATGGCAGATATGCTGCGCGCCACCCGCGCGGTGCAGGGGTTTCACGAGGCCGTGCAGGTGGCTCTGGTAGAGGCCAGTCCTGCGATGCAAACCCGCCAGCGCGCGACGCTTGCTGGCTATGATCTGCAACATTTTGACGATCTGAGCGCCCTGCCAAAGGGCTTTTCGCTCATCTTTGCCAACGAGTTTTTTGATGCCCTGCCCATTCGCCAATTCCAGTCCTTGGGCGAGGTTTGGATGGAGCGCGCGGTGGTCGCAAACGGCGATGCGCTCGCCTTTGGCCTGATGCCGATCAAAGACCCGCCCGCTTTGCCCTTTGCTGCTGACGGGACGATCATCGAGCACTCTGAGCCTCGTCTTGCGGCGGCGGCGGCGCTGGGGGCGCATCTTCACAGCCAAGGCGGCGCGGCCTTGGTGATAGATTACGGGCGCGGGGATGGGGTCGGCGATAGCCTGCAGGCGGTGCGCGCCCATGCGCAGGCGGACCCGCTTGAGGGCGCTGGAACCTGCGATTTGACCTCTCACGTGAATTTTGATGCGCTGGCCAAAGCGGCGGTCCCCGCAACCGCGACCCCGCTTTTGACCCAAGGCGAATTTTTGGGACGCTTGGGCATTGTCGCGCGGGCGGCGCAGCTGGCCCAAAGTGACCCCTCGGGGGCCGCAAGCGCGCTTGAGCGCTTGACCCGCGCCGATGCCATGGGCGAGATATTCAAAGTGATGGCCCTCTCTGGGGCCAAAACCAATTTACCAGGATGGGATGCATGAGCCTCGCGCCGATTTTATGTGATGAGTTTGAAGGTCTGGCCCATGGGTTTTTCACCCGCAAGGGCGGCGTAAGCGGCGGTGTTTATGCTGGGCTGAATTGCGGCGCGGGCTCGCAGGATGATCCGGCCCATGTGCGCGAAAACCGCGCGCGGGTGGCGGGGGCGATGGGCTTGGGCGCGGATGAATTGATCTCGGTGCATCAATGCCATTCGGCGCGGGCGGTTTATGTGGATGGCCCGGTTGAGACGCCGCGCCCGCAATGCGACGCCATGGTTTCCGACCATCCGGGGCTGGCTTTGGGCATTCTGACCGCCGATTGCGCGCCGATTTTGCTGGCGGATCGCAAGGCCGGTGTCGTGGCGGCGGCCCATGCGGGTTGGCGCGGCGCATTGGGCGGGGTGCTGGGGGCGACCATCGATTTGATGTGCGAAAAAGGCGCGGCGCGGGGGCAGATCGCGGCGGTCGTCGGCCCGTGCATCTCGCAAGCGGCCTATGAGGTTGGGCCTGAATTTCTGGACAGCTTTTTGGCCGAGGATGCGGCCTATGCGCAGTTTTTCGCAGGCGGCAAAGGCGACCGGATGCAGTTTGATTTGCCAAGCTTTGCCGTATCGTGCTTGCGGGAAGAGGGGCTGCACTCGGCCCGTTGGACTGGCCATTGCACCTTTGCGGATGAGGCGCAGTTTTTCTCTTATCGGCGCACGACCC
>CAYLLD010000311.1:0-1666 GCA_964384315.1 uncultured Rhodobacterales bacterium
ACAGGCGGCCCGCCACCCCTACACCCAGAAACTCGTGGCCGCGACGCCTCATAAGGGCAAGGCGCTGCATGATCTTGTGGTGGGCGGCGCGCCAGTGCCGGTGCCACCGCGCGGCGAGACGCTTTTATCGGTGCGCGATGTGACCAAGATCTATGCGGGCAAGTCTGGCCCGGTTGAGGCGCTCAGGGGGCTCAGCTTTGATCTGCCCAAGGGCGGCTGTTTGGGCCTGGTGGGCGAGAGCGGTTCGGGCAAATCCACGCTGGCCTCAATTATCGCGCGGCTGCAAGATGCCTCAAGCGGGGATATCTTGTTTGAAGGCCGGTCGCTTTTTGACAAACCGGCGGCGCGTTTTGCCGCAGATGCGCGGCGCTCCGATATTCAGATGGTGTTCCAGGACGCCACCGACAGTTTGAACCCGCGCCACACCGCCGCCCAAGCGATTGCCGAGCCCCTGCGCCATCTCGCGCAGCTTGGTCAAAAAGACAGAGCCTTGCGCGTTGATGAATTGGCGCAGCAAGTCGGGCTGCCAAACGCACTCTTGAGCCGTTTGCCCCATCAGCTATCGGGCGGCCAAAAGGCGCGGGTCGGTATCGCGCGCGCCCTTGCGGTGAACCCCAAGCTTTTGATCCTCGACGAGCCGACCGCGGCTTTGGATGTTTCGATCCAAGCGCTGGTTTTGAACCTATTGGCGGATTTGCGGCACCGGCTAAACCTGACATATCTGTTTGTCAGCCATGATCTGGCGGTGGTGCAGATGCTTTGCGATGAAGCGCTGGTGCTGCGTTTGGGGCAATGCGTGGAATACGGGCCGACGCATCAAGTGCTATCCGCGCCGCGCCACGCCTATACGCAAGAGCTCATGGGCGCGATGCCTGCCCCGTTACCTGCCCCGCTACCTGCCCCGCTATCATGAGACCTAGCTGCGCTTTTTCGTCCGCGACAGCTTCATCCCCGGCTCGGTCAGCAACTCGGGCTCCCCGACCCATGCATATGCCAGCAAACACGGATCATTCGGCCCTGTGGTGATCCGATGCTCTTCCTCAGGGCGGTTCAAAATCAACGAGCCGGGGGCATAAACGGCGGCGTTATTTTCGGACCATGCACCCGAGATCGAGACATAGCTCTCTTCGATCCCTTGATGGCTGTGCTCGGGATAGGTTGTGGCAGGGGCAAAGAGCACGAACCCAAGGATCAGACGGTCGCAAGGCACCGGGCCGCGCGGCCCCAAAACCTCGCAATAGGCGTATTTGCGCGCCAATGTCTTGGGCATGCTTTGATAGCCATACTCCCAGATCAGCCGTTCGCGAACCGCCGTCATGGCCCGGGCCATGTTTTGCAACGCAGCCCGTTCGCCCAGATCAAGGGCACGGGATAGATGAGCGGTAACTGGACGGCTTTGGGGGGCGTGATCCGAAATCTCAGGGTTCTTGGCCAAAGTGGCCGAAAGCGTATCGCGCACCCGCTTGCGATGGGCACGGATGGTCTTACTGCCCCCTGCCGAGCCATATCGGTAAATCCCGTCAAACTCGCGCAGCAAATAAAATAAATCAGGGTCATCCGAGAGCCGTTTGATGGGCGTCTCTGGGGGGTGAGGGTCTTGAGGGATAGGAGTAGGCGCGTCCATTTGAGGTCCCACTAGGCTGGCCCTGATAGGTCGGGCATGACA
>CAYLLD010000312.1:0-1613 GCA_964384315.1 uncultured Rhodobacterales bacterium
GGGGGTCGCTTACGGGCTGCGCGACAGCTATGAGGCTTTGGCGGCGACGGGGGCGAGCGTCCAGCAGCTTACGGCCATCGGTGGCGGCGCGCGGTCGGCGCACTGGCTCAAGATGATCGCGACGGTGCTGGGCCTGCCCCTTGATGTGCCGCAAAGCGGTGAGTTTGGCGCAGCGCTGGGGGCGGCGCGTCTGGGGCAAATTGCGCAAAGCGGCGCTGATCCTTCGGATATTTTACGCGCCCCCAAAATTGCGCGGCGCATCATGCCGGACCCAGACCTAAAGGACGCCTATGACGCGCAATATCGCGCCTTTCGCGCAGCTTATCCGGTCCTTAAGCCGATCTCTTGCGTGCCTAGCTAGTCCTCGGCGATATCCTCGTTCCACAGCTCCGGCTTTTCGGCGATGAACCGCGTCATCAGCGCGATGCAATCAGGATCATCCGCCACGATCACCTCAATGCCCTTAGAGCGCAGAAACTCTTCGTTGCCCCCGAATGTCGTATTCTCAGCAATCACCACACGTGGGATACCAAACTGGATGATCGTGCCCGAACACATCATGCACGGGCTCAGCGAGGTATAAAGCGTCGTGTCGCGGTAACTCTTTTGCCGCCCCGCCTTGCGCAACGCGTCCATCTCGCCATGGGCAATCGGATCGCCCTGCTGCACCCGCTGATTGCGCCCCTGCGAGACCAGCACATCCCCGCGCGCCAGCACCGAGCCAATGGGGCAACCGCCCTCATCAAACCCCGCCTTGGCTTCATCATAGGCAATGCGCAGAAATTTGGCGTCTGTTTCGGTCAGCATGGGGGTCTCCTTAGGATTGCGGGCCATGGTAATAGGGCAAGGCTTCGGTGCGCAAGTCATGCCCTGAGGCGCTGACCTGATCGAGATGATCGGCGATGGCCTCAAGGGGCGCAAACCAGACATCGCGGGTGTTCAAGGTGGTCTCAAGCCAGCGCTCAACCAGCTGCCAGCGCGCCAGCCGCCCCGTCAGAAACGGATGCAGGATCAGCATGAAAAACCCGCCCGCCGCGTAATGAGCCTCGAACTCTTCCCAAAACGGCGCAAGGCCGGCCGTGGGCGCGCGCACGGGCATCATGTAGCCGATCTCGTCGTAATGGGCGAAGGGCGGCCAGTCGTCGGTCCCCCAATGCACCGGCATCTCGTAAAGCGCGCCTTGGGACGTGGTCATGCGGTAGGGAATGTCGTCGGCCATCAGCGAGCTGTCGTAGCGAAACTCATGGGCGATCAGCAGATCGATTACCTGCTGGGTGACGTTGTAAACCGGCGCGCGATAGCCTCTGGGGCTTTGGCCGGTCATGCGTTTGTGGGTCTCAAGCGCCTTGAGAAACGCCGCCTCTTGGGCCGCGCCTTTGGTGGTGACGGGATCCTCGTGGATCCAGCCGTGATGACCGATTTCATGCCCGCCCTCAAGGATCGCCTCGACCGCTTCGGGATAGGTTTCCATACACCAGCCCGGCACGAAAAAGCTCTGTTTTAGGCCGAGGCGTTTATACGTATCCAGAATGCGCGGGATCGCCACAGTCGGCCCGTAGCGCCCCATGCTGATCGGATACAGCCGGTCGTGACCGTCGCCGGGGCGCGCCACT
>CAYLLD010000313.1:0-1613 GCA_964384315.1 uncultured Rhodobacterales bacterium
CACGGTCCTAACGCTGCCATTTGCGATGGCCGTCATTCGCCTGCGCCTGAGCCAGATTGATCCAAGCCTTGAGAGCGCTGCATGGAATCTAGGCGCCAGCGAGTGGCGCGCGATGCGCGAGGTCATCCTGCCCTTTTGCCGCCCCGCCATCCTCTCGGCCCTGTTTTTGACCGCCGCCGTTTCCTTTGATGAATTCACCATTGCGTGGTTCGTCTCGGGCCTGAACAAAACGCTGCCGGTCCATGTGCTCGAGATCGTGCAGGGCACGATTGACCCGCAGGTCAACGCGATTGGCACCGTCGTCTTTGGCATCTCCATTTCGCTGGTCGTGATGGCCCAAGCGATGATCTTCTTCCGGCTCCAGAGGGGCGCATCATGAGCGCGCCGTTGGTGGTCTTGGAGAATGTCGAAAAGCGCTTTGGTGATGTTGCGGCGGTCAAAGGCGTTAACTTGAGCATTGGCGCGGGTGAGTTTGTCGCGATCATGGGCCCCTCGGGCTGTGGCAAGACCACGACGCTTCGGATGCTGGCCGGACTTGAAGCGCCCAGCGGGGGCGAGATCCGCATCGGGGGCAAGCTGATGAATGACGTGCCCGCCGATCAGCGGGACACGCCGATGGTCTGGCAGAGCCTTGCGCTGTTTCCCTTTCTGAACGCCCGCGAAAATGTCGAGTTTGGGCTGAAAATGCGCGGTATGGGCGCGGCTGAACGCAAAGCGCGGGCGATGACATGGCTTGAGCGCATGGAAATTGCCGAGTTCGCCGAGCGCAATGTTGAAACGCTTTCAGGCGGTCAGCGCCAGCGCGTGGCCTTGGCGCGGGCGCTGGTGACGGAGCCGAAGCTTTTGCTGCTCGACGAGCCGCTCTCGGCCCTTGATGCGCATTTGGTGATCCGCATGCAGGCGGTGCTGACCCAATTGCAGCGCGAGCTTGGCATCACCTTTGTCTATGTCACCCACTCGCAGTCCGAGGCCTTCGCCATGGCCGACCGCGTGGTCATCATGTCTCGCGGCAAAATCGCCCAAGTGGGCACCCCGCGCGAGGTTTACCGCGCGCCCAAAACCCGTTTTGTGGCCGAGTTCGTCGGGCGCAACAATATCTTTGGCGGCACGATCACTGCCGCGGGCGATGCGATTGAGACGCCTTTGGGTGTGTTCAAAACCCCGACCACGGCCCCCGCTGGCACGAAGGCGGCGATCGTTGTCTCGGCGGATATGATGCGTCTTGGGGGCGGTGAAAACACCCTTGAGGCCGAGGTGATTTCCGAGGAATTCGTGGGCTCGATGGTCACGGTCTTTATGAAGGCCGCCGATGGAACTGCCGATGGCACTGAGGTGAAGCTGCAACTGCCCGAGCGCGAGCGCGGCGATATGGACCTGAAGGCGGGCACGCCGGTGCAATTGGGCTGGACGGCGGCGCAGGGCCATTTGCTGATCGAAGAGGACGCCCCATGATCCAGAACCCCATTCCGTGGCCAAACGGCGCCCGCTGCGCCTGCGCGATCACCTTTGATATGGACGCGGACAGCCTGATCCAAGTGGCGCGCCCCGGCGACGGTCACGACCGGCTGTATCCGATCAGCATGGGGCGATACGGGCCGACTGTGGCGATCCCG
>CAYLLD010000314.1:0-1605 GCA_964384315.1 uncultured Rhodobacterales bacterium
ACATCGGCTTCAACATGTGGCTCAACGCGGCAGCGGCTGCAGGCACCACAGATGTCGACGCAGTTCGCACAGCCATGTACGGTCAGGAATTCCCGAACCTTACCGGCGGTACAGCGGTCATGTTGCCAAACCACCACCTCGCCAAGCCGGTTCTGATCGGTGAGATCCTTGAAGATGGTCAGTTCGACATCATCAGCCAGACAACCGAAGTGCCAGGCGACGCTTGGACAGACTTCTTGCCTGAATCCGCTGTGCTTATGTCCGATTGGGCTGAAAAAGGGTGTGGTATGTACAACACCGAAACCAACACCTGCGTTCAGATCAAATCTAACTACTAAAACAATCGGTTCCGCTGGCGTAAGGCTGGCGGGACCACTCCAAGGGACGGGGCGACTTTCCAATGTTAAGACTTTTAGCGATCTGCGTGATCGCCCTTGCCCTAAGCGCGCTGCCATTGCGCGCGCAAGTTGGGACTGGACCGGTTCAGTCGCTCTTGCAGGAAAATGGCGAAATCATCGTCAAATCTTCGCGCAAAACCATCGGCCCCGCGATCGACGCGCTTGCTGCCAGCGGCTTGCCGCAAACGGCGGATGTGCTGCGGCTCTGGCAGGCCAAAGAGATGTGGGTGCGCAAGGATGACGGGCTGTTTTTTCGCGCTGAGAAAATCGATAGCAAAACCTATCGGCTCTTTGATCTGGATACTGGCGAGGCGGTCGGTGAGTTCCCCAAGGCCGAGTTGAAGCAGCTCAAACCAAACTCGGGTATTCGGGCGCTTTTGGGCGCGGCGCTGGTGACGTTCCAACTGTCCGATCCGGACCCCGTGAACCGCATGGCAGCCCTGACCTCGCTTGAACGCGATCCGGCGGCCACGGCGCTGGAGCCCCTGCGCGCCTCTATCGCGGATGAAAGCGATCCCAAAATCGCCGCACGCAAGACCCGCCTTGAGCGGCTTTTGACGATCTCTTATGGGGCCGCCGATGACGAACGTATCGCTGCGATCAACGATATGGCGGGCGATCTGGGCGTTGATGTGCGCGCGACGCTGAACCCTGTTTTGACCACCAAGCTTGAGGTTTTTGAGGGCGCTTTGCCATCGGATGCCAATATCTCGCACGAGGTCGCCGTGGGCAGCGAGGCCCTGCCCTTTGATGCCGCCTACGATATGCTGGTCGGCGCTGGTCTTGCGACCAAGCGGCTGGCCCCCGATGCGCTCAAGAAAATCCTAACTGAAAATGTCACCGATGGCCGCGTTGGCGGGATCGCCGTGGGCCGATTAAACACCGATGCGGCGCGGGTTGAGGCCTTTGAGGCGCTGGTCGCCGCTGGCGCAACCGAAGCTGCGGTCACCGACCAAGCCGCCCGCGATATCGTCGGCGGGTACAAATTCGCGGCACTATATAATGAGCCCTCCGCCGCCGTCACCAGCGCCGCATCCAGCGCCTTGGCCAAAATCGAGCGCAATGTGGGCGTCAACCAGACCTTGGATCTGACCCTCGACGCGCTCTCGCTGGCCTCGATCTACTTTCTCGCCGCCATCGGGCTGGCGATCACCTTTGGCGTGATGGGCGTCATCAACATGGCCCACGGCGAGTTCATCATGATGGG
>CAYLLD010000315.1:0-889 GCA_964384315.1 uncultured Rhodobacterales bacterium
TTTCTGCCCCAACAAGGCGAGCATTGGCGCAACAAACTCCCGACTACCCAACTCACCCACGCGCCATACCAACCGGCCAGCTTGCCTGGGGCTCAGTTGACGACTGGCAATATCGGCAAGCCCGATCCGTGCGCGCCTGCAAGCCATTTCAAAACGAGTATTATGTGCTACCGGTACTGGTGCGGGGGCAGATGACGGCGCTTGCCCTGAATCAGCGCCTGAATCTTCGGAAGGAGTATTTTCGGTATAGCCCTTGTTAAGCTTAGACACCACCAGGCTATCAAATATTTTGTCAGCTTCTTCACGCGATACGGGCGTTGGGGTTTTAGAACTTTCCCTGAGCGACTGACCCCGCTTGCCGTAGCGAAAGTTAACCACAAACACACCAGGAGAAGCGTCTGACGATACATCACACAGATCAACTTCATAAACCTTGTCTGAATTCCCCTCTTGGTAGCCAAGCCGCGCTGTGCGAACTACTTTCATAGTATGTAGACAAAACCCCGTTAGGTGCAGACTTCCCGCCAAAAAGCCCGGCAACTATAGCAAAAATGGTCGAGCGAAATCACGTCTGCCCCTCGGGGCAAATCATCGGTCAAAAAGCTGCCCTCGGACACGCTGAGCCGCCCCGAAAGCCCGGCCTTAGTAAACCGCGCCTCGGCCTGATCGGCCACGCCCGGCAAATCAAACACCCGCATTTGCGGCCCGCTCACTGCCTGTGCCACAGCCAGGGCAAAAGCCCCCGACCCGCCGCCGACATCCATGATCTGAGCGGCCCCTTTGAAAGACACAGCCCTCAGCGTATCGGAGGCCACCAAAGCCTGACTGTCGGCCATGAGATCGGAATAAAAGCGCTTCGTTGCAGGATCTGCCGCGCCGCCATCGCCAA
>CAYLLD010000315.1:899-1600 GCA_964384315.1 uncultured Rhodobacterales bacterium
GAAGCAGCGCCAAGGGATCACTCATATCGCGATAAAATGCGCCGTGGTGGCGAATCATCGCTTCAAGCCCCGGCACTCCAATCATCGCCGCCCCCTTGCGAGAGACAGCAAACTGGCCGCCGCGTTTGAGCTTCAAAAGATCAAGGGCAACCGCCGCGCGCAAAAGCCGGTCCATCCGCGCCGCAGGCACCCCAGTGCCCCGCGCAAGGCTTTCCGAAGATTGCGGGCCGTCGAGCAGCTTGTGACAAATCTCTAGTTCAACGATGGCTGACAAGACCTGCGCATTCACAAACCCTGCCACCAGATCAAAGAGCGCTTCGCCATCCTGCCTTGCCATGCGTTTGATAAACGGCAACCGCGCGCTCCAAGCTTGGAACCCGGGATTGGCAATCAGCCGGTTGAGCCGTGCACCCAATGATTTGGACGGCTGTTTCCCAGTGCTGCTTGTCGCATCAGTCATGGGCCATCACACCTCGTGATGCGCAGGAATAGTCGGCGTCACCTTCTGAGCATACATGCGCACCATTTCGGCCAGCTGCGCCTCACCGGGGCAAGACGGAATAGAAGAAATCGCACCTGAGAGGATCGCCTTTAGCCGCCCCATCGCGCCTTTGATCCCAAGTTGGGACACCGCATTGGGCCGCCCATGCAGATCGTCCTGACCCACCGGTTTGCCCAAGGTCTCTTCATCATAGAGCGCG
>CAYLLD010000316.1:0-1585 GCA_964384315.1 uncultured Rhodobacterales bacterium
GAGCCAGTTTGTGCCTATCACGGGCTGTCGCTGGCTGATGGCCAGCCGATTGCGCTGTTTGAGAGCCTGTTCCCTGTGGGGCGTCTGCCCGAAATCGCCGCGGCGCTAGGGCAGACGACCAGCGTGACCGAGGCGCTGCGCATGGCGGGGATTGCGGATTACATGCGCCGTTCAACCCGGCTGACAGCGGTGCGCGCTACGGCGACACAGGCGCTGCATTTGCAGATTAGCGAGGGCGATCCGGTGCTGCGCTCGTCGAGCGTGAATGAAAGCGCCGCAGCGGTGCCGGTGGAATACGGGCGGACGTGGTTTTCGGGGGACCGGGTGACATTGACGATTGATGGTAGGGGGTAGTCATGGGCGCTGTTGTGACACCGGATCTTGCGGCAATCGCCGCGGCGCGTGTGGCGACCCGTCTTTCCTTCTTTGCGGCGGGGTTCGCTATGGCGTGCTGTGCGCCGCTGTTTCCTTTCTTCAAGGCGAATGTCGGGGCTGACACGGCGCTTTTTGGTGTTCTGCTGATTTGTCTGGGGTTGGGGTCGATTATAGCGATGCCCGCCACAGGCGTGATGGCGGCGCGCCGGGGGGCGCGGCCTTTGATCCTCTGGGGCGGTTTTGGGATGATCGCCATTTTGCCGCTTTTGGCCCTGGCTGGATCACCTTTGGCCTTAGGGGCGGGGCTTTTTGTCTTTGGCGCGTCGCTGGGGACGATCGACGTGGCGATGAACGTTCATGGGGCCGAAGTTGAAGCGATGGAGCGCCGACCGCTCATGTCGAATTTCCACGCCCATTGGAGCATCGGTGGCTTTTTCGGGGCTGGTCTGATCACGCTTCTTTTGTCGCTGTCCGTGCCCGTTCCGGTCTGTGCTGCGCTTGGTGCTGGAACAGCATTGATTGCGATGATCCTCGCCCGGCCAAGGTTTCTGAGCGTCGCGGGGAAAGAGCCTGAGGCGTTTGCCATTCCGCGCGGCATCGTTCTGCTTCTGGCCGTTTTGGCCGGGATCACGTTTTTGGTCGAGGGGGCGGTGCTTGATTGGGGCGCGCTTTTGATCATCGATAGAGGCCTGACATCGGTTGAAAACGCTGGCGTTGGATATATCCTTTTCTCGGTCGCCATGCTTGTGGCTCGTCTGACTGGTGATCGCCTTGTGGCCCGGATTGGAGGGGGCGCCACGCTTGTTTTGGGTGGCCTGATCACAGCGGCGGGCATTACGACGGTTCTGTTGGCACCGATTTTACCCGTGGCCCTTACGGGTTTTGTGCTGATCGGTCTGGGTGCCGCGAACCTCGTACCTGTCCTGTTCAGCGCCGCGGGACGTCAGAGGATCATGCCGCCCGGTATCGCAATCGCGGCGGTGACGACGACCGGCTATGCAGGGATCCTAATCGGCCCTGCCTTGATCGGGTTTGTGTCGGCGGCCACCGCGCTGACGACCGCGTTCTGGCTTCTGGCCGTACTTATTTTGGCCGTACCACTTTCGGCATGGCATATTGCCCGTTTGCGGTAGTTAGATGCCCGTCACTGGCAGCTTAATCTTGCAAAGGATTTTGTTAGTTGGATATCAGCGGTTTGGCGGCTTTGGGG
>CAYLLD010000317.1:0-1582 GCA_964384315.1 uncultured Rhodobacterales bacterium
ATTGTCTGATATTCCACCAGCACAACGTGGAGTTCCTCAAATTGAAGTAACATTCGATATTGATGCGAACGGAATTATGCACATTTCTGCAAAAGACAAAGGAACAGGAAAAGAGCAATCAATTAAGATTGAGTCTTCGTCTGGATTGTCTGATGAGGAAATCGAGAAAATGAAAGCAGAGGCGGAAGCAAATGCAGAAGCGGATCAAAAATTACGCGACAACGCGGATACTATCAACAAAGCTGATTCATTGATTTTCCAAACGGAGCGTCAAATGAAGGAGTACGGAGATAAACTTCCAGAAGACAAAAAACAACCAATCGAGGATGCTTTGGCAGAATTGAAGAAGGAGTTTGAAGCGAAGAACATTGAGAACTTGAACCCAGCAATGGACAAGTTGAACGAATTGTTCCAGGCAGCGTCTCAGGATATGTACAATGCAGCTAACGCTGAAGGAGGTGCTCAAGAAGGAGCCGCTGAAGGTACAGAAACTGGAAACCCAGAAGATGAGGTTACCGACGTTGACTTCGAAGAAGTTGATGAAGAGACGAAGTAATTTGATAGATTAAAAAATAAATTGATGGAAGAATTGAAAGATTCTGAAATCTGAAAATTCCGATAACTATCGGAAGAAGCGCTGCTCTTTTGAGTGGCGCTTTTTTCTTTTAATCACTGATTGTCTTGAATTAAAATTACTAGTTTTAAAAGAACAAAACACCTGACTAGATGTATACAAAAAGAGTTTACAAAAAACTGGATCTTGCGAAGTGGACGAGGTTCGAGACCTTGTTTTTTGTTGGTCTAATATCTGCAATTACTGCGCTGTATTATTTCTTCGACCTAGCTTGGATCAAAATTCCATGGACTCCACTGGCTTTAATTGGCACTGCGGTTGCTTTCGTGATCGGTTTTCAGAACAACGCGGCTTACGGTCGAATTTGGGAAGCGAGAAAAATCTGGGGGTGGAGTAGTGAACACTTCCAGAACCTTTGGAATGTTTGTACAAGATATGATCACGAATGAACATGCCTTGGAAAAATTAAGTCAGGAAGAGCTAGACAAAGAGATTAAGACCTTGACACATCGTCATATCGGCTGGATGACGGCTTTCAGACACTCTATGAGGGCCTCAAAACCCTGGGGAACTGCTCAAGAAGAGAGAACGAACAAAGAGTGGAGCAAGATTGTTCATCCACCAGAGTGGGATTCAAATGTTGAAGATGACATTCGACCATACCTGTCAGAAGATGATAGGAAGTACGTACTTGACAAAAGTAATCGTCAAACGGCTGTTTTGTATTTGCAATCGCACCATCTTAGAAAGTTGAAAGAGAATGGACATATTTCAGAGTTCTCGTTCATGCAGTTGGAAGGAATTCTAGAGGAACTATTTACACTTCAGGGAAAGTCCGAACGGATTAAGAACTTCCCATACCCGCGTCACTTTGCAACCTTGAATTACTACTTCATGTGGTTGTTTGTGCTGCTCTTGCCCTTTGCAATCGTTCCTCAGTTTGCTGAAATTGGCGCTGGAATTCTAAAGGAGCAGCCTTTATTTGGAGATTTGTTCATCTGGCTCTCA
>CAYLLD010000318.1:0-1542 GCA_964384315.1 uncultured Rhodobacterales bacterium
GTGAATCCGGCGGCGCAGGACGATCCGAATTCGCCGATTGCGGGGATGCCGGTTCTTGAGGTCTGGAAAGCCAAGCAGGTGTTTGTCTCGAAACGCGGGCAGGGCACGGGCTATTCGGGCATCGAAAACCCGCTGTTCTTTAAGGACAACACGCGGATGTTCTTTGGCGATGCCAAGGCCTCGCTTGATGATCTGCTGACCAAGATCGATTGATCGCGCAAGCACAGTCATAATCAGAAAGGCCGGCCACATGTGCCGGCCTTTTTCTTTCGTGCGGTTTATTCTTCGGTATTTAGAGTTCGTCAATGAGTTCCAAATAGCAACATAGCGCAGATATTCGACCGAGGCATATGGGCAAAACCACTTGATTTCTTTGCATTTAGCAGCGTCTGCGGTAGGTCAAAAAGACACGTGTTAATGAGGAATTGAATGATGAGCGCCGCCGATTTGAAAAATCTGCACTCCCATTGGACGCGCCTTCAAGGCACGCATCTGCGTGATCTCTTCGAACACGACCAGACACGTGGTGCGGCGATGACCCGTTCCTTGGATGATCTGAGCATCGATTTCTCGAAAGAACGTATCGATGATAACGCATTGTCGGCGCTTTTGGACGTGGCGCGCGCAGCCGGTGTCGAAGCGCGTCGCGATGCGATGCTCGCGGGGCAGCCGATCAATGAAACTGAAGGCCGCGCAGCCATGCACATGGCGCTTCGTGCGCCAGCCGAGGCAGGCCTAAGCGTTGATGGCGAGGCCACGGCGGCGGTTGTTGATCCGGCGATGAACCGGTTTTTGGCCTTTGCTGATGACGTGCGCGCCGGACGTGCACGCGGGGCAGGCGGCGCTTTCACGGATGTGATCAACATCGGAATTGGCGGCTCTGATTTGGGCCCGGTCATGGTTGCGCGGGCGCTTTCGCCCTATCGCGGCAACGGGCCACGGGTGCATTTCGTCTCGAATGTGGACGGGGCGCATCTGTCCGATGTGATCCGCGATCTTGACCCCAAAACCACCCTCGTGCTGATCGCCTCAAAAACCTTTACCACCCATGAAACCATGGCCAATGCCGGGGCCGCGCTCGACTGGTTGCGCGGCGCAGTGGGCGAGAGCCTTTCAGGTCATCTCGCGGCGCTTTCGACGAATATCGAAGAAACCACCCGTTTTGGTGTCTCCGAGGACCGGGTCTTTGGTTTTTGGGATTGGGTCGGCGGTCGCTACTCGGTTTGGTCCGCCATCGGGCTCTCGGTCGCCATTGCCATCGGCGCCGATAATTTCCGCGCCTTTTTGGCTGGCGCGCGCGCGATGGATCAGCATTTTTTGACCGCCCCCCTAGAGGACAACCTGCCGGTTTTGCTCGGGCTGATCGGCATTTGGCGGCGCAATGCGATGGGTCTGCCGACGGTGGCGCTGATCCCCTACGACCAGCGGCTCGAACGCTTTCCGGCATACGTCCAGCAGCTCGACATGGAGAGCAACGGTAAATCGACCACCCTCGATGGTGGCCCCGCCGAGCAAACCGGTCCAGTGATTTGGGGCGAGCCG
>CAYLLD010000319.1:0-1534 GCA_964384315.1 uncultured Rhodobacterales bacterium
CACATTCGCGGTCATGATCGTCGCGGTAAAGGCCCCCAGATGCAAAAGCGCCGCGCGGCCGGTAAAGACCTGATCATAGGCCCAGCCCATGGCCAAAAGCACAACGAACAAGAGCACCATAAGGGCGGTGGGCCAATTCCCCAGCGCCGATTTGCACAGCCGATCATAGATCACCCAGCCGATCACCAGCGAGCCTGCCGAGATCGCCACAGCCTGCCAAACCGCCAAATCCATCTTGGTGGGATCGATCAGGAACAACTCGGCCCCGGCCCAGTACACCACCGCCAAAAGCGCAGCGCCGGACAGCCATGTGGCATAGCTCTCCCATTTGAACCAAATCAGGTGCTCGGGCAGCTCGGCTGGGGCCACGAGGTATTTGCGGATGTGATAAAACCCGCCGCCGTGGACCTGCCACTCTTCGCCATCCGCATCCCCCAGATGATCCCCGCCGCGCCGCAGCCCCAGATCAAGGGCGATGAAGTAAAACGACGAGCCGATCCAAGAAATCGCAGTGATCACATGGAGCCAGCGGATCGCAAAGCCCAGCCATTCCCACAGGATAATCATATCGGTCATATCAACTGCCTCGGTAGGTCGAATAGCCGTGGGGGCTGAGTAAAAGCGGCACGTGGTAATGGCTGTCCTCGCTCATGCCAAAGCGGATCGGCACTTGATCCAGAAACAAAGGATCGGCGCCCGCTTGGCCCGTAGCGCGCAGATAATCCCCTGCAAAAAAGATCAGCTCATAAGTGCCGGTCTCGAATTTCTCCGCAGGCAGGATCGGAGCATCGGTGCGCCCGTCGTCATTGGTGCGCACAGAGGCGATTTTGCGACTGGAATTGCCTAAGACGCGGTAAAGCGCGATCTCGATCCCCGCCGCCGGACGTCCGCGCGCCGTGTCGAGCACATGAGTGGTCAAAAATCCTGCTGCCATGTCTTCGCCTTTCGCCTTTGGAGGTCGCGCCTTGAAATCACGTCATGACAAGCCGCCATCCATGTGTAAGTCTGCTACGCGACGAAGACAAACACGAGTTTTGCATCCATGAACCGTTACCCCCGCGATATGACCGGCTATGGCGCCACCCCCCCGCAGCCAAATTGGCCTGACGGCGCGAAAATTGCCGTGCAGATCGTGCTGAATTACGAAGAGGGCGGCGAGAACTCAATCCTGCACGGCGATGCGGCCTCCGAGGCGTTTTTGTCCGAGATCACCGGCGCGCAGCCTTGGGAAGGGCAGCGGCATTGGAACATGGAATCGCTCTATGAATACGGCGCGCGGGCGGGGTTTTGGCGGGTGCACCGCGCGCTCAAGGATCTGCCGGTGACGGTCTTTGGCGTGGCCTCGGCCCTTGCGCGGGGCCCCGAGCAGGTTCGCGCCATGCAAGAGGCCGGTTGGGAAATCGCCAGCCACTCGCTGAAATGGATCGAGCACAAAGACATGAGCGCCGCTGAAGAACGCGCGCAAATCGCCGCCGCCATTGATCTGCACCGCGAGGTCACCGGCGCGGCGCCACGTGGCTGGTATACGGGGCGC
>CAYLLD010000320.1:0-1531 GCA_964384315.1 uncultured Rhodobacterales bacterium
ATGCCGAGGCTGATGCGCTGGGTGTCCTTGTTGATCTTGACGACCTGAACGTTGATCTTTTGACCGATCTCGAGGATCTCGGAGGGGTGATTGACGCGGCGCCATGCCATGTCGGTGACGTGCAACAGACCGTCGACGCCGCCAAGATCAACAAAGGCACCGTATTCGGTGATGTTCTTGACCACACCTTCAACTGTATCGCCTTCGGCAAGCTTGCCAACGATTTCGGCGCGCTGCTCGGCGCGGCTCTCTTCGAGGATCGCGCGGCGCGAAACAACGATATTGCCACGGCGACGGTCCATTTTGAGGATTTGGAACGGCTGGGCGATGCCCATCAGCGCCGATGCGTCGCGCACGGGGCGTACATCGACTTGGCTGCCGGGCAAGAAGGCCACAGCGCCGCCAAGATCGACGGTGAAACCGTCTTTGTCGTTCGCTTTTTCCAAACGGTCCCAAGCTTCTTCGCGGCGGGCTTTCTCGCGGCTGATAACAGCTTCGCCGCGGGCGTTTTCCACGCGCTCAAGAAACACCTCTACGTCATCGCCAATGGCGATTTCGGGGTCTTGACCGGGTTTGGAGAATTCTTTGAGTTCGACACGGCCTTCCATTTTGTAGCCGATGTCGATGATGGCTTGGCCGGCTTCGATGGCCAGAACCTTGCCTTTGACCACTGCGCCCTCGTTGGGCGTTACAAGATCAAAGCTTTCGTTGAGAAGAGATTCAAACTCTTCCATAGTTGCGTCGGGCATTAAGCATCCTTTTCGATTTTGATTTGCTGGCCGGGCGGTTGGATCCACCGGTCTTTGGTTTCATTTGTTGCTGCGCGCTGGCTCGCCAAAACGACAAAAACCCAAGCTTTCCGCTCAGGTTATGCTCGATCCGTTTCTTATTAGACGATTCTTATATTCCGTGCCTGCGCAACAGGCGCGTCTATAGCCAGTTTGGTCCTTTTAGGCAAGGCCTGACCCTTGGTCTGACCCATGCGCGCGGCGCCCTTTGGCAAACCCCATGCAAAAGGTGTCCAATTCCGGTTTTGATACCAGCGCGGCGCAGGTTGGTGCCGACCCAAACGTTGCAGGTGCGAAACGGGTGGAAGCGTCCTGTGGCGCGGAAAAACTTGTCGCCGTTGCCGTGGGTGATGCCGTGCAGCGGGGCTAAATTGCCTGATGTTTGGGCGAAACTTGCGATGATCTCTTTTTGCAAACGTCGTTGTCCGGCGGCGCTTATTGCCAAGGGGCGTGCGCCGGCGGCGATTGGATCGATGCCCTCTTTGATTGGTGTGGCGTGTAGCACCGCGTGATCGAACCACAGGGATTTTAGTGCGCGGCCAAGGCTCAGATCCGTGATCTCGGTCAAGCTGGTGTAGGCGGTTTCAGACCCCCAACCGAAGGCGATGTAATCGGTCTGGCCAAGGGCCAACTGGCTTACGAACTGCGGGTTTTCCGCAAGCAGCAGCGGTGTTGGCAGGATTATGTCCGTGTGAAAGGCATTGCCGTAAAGATAAATCGTATGGGCGGGGGACTCGCTTGGG
>CAYLLD010000321.1:0-1519 GCA_964384315.1 uncultured Rhodobacterales bacterium
GATGGCCAGCCCCTAGCGGCCAGTCGCGAGGCGTTTTTCGCCACCAGCGACATCGTCAGCCTGCATGTGCGGCTCAAGCCCACCACCCGCGGGATCATCACCGCCGAAGACCTTGGCGCCATGGCCCCCCGCGCGCTTTTGGTGAACACCTCGCGCTCGGGGTTGATTGCGCAAGGTGTGCTTGAGGCGGAAATCGCGCAGGGCCGGGTTTTTGCCGCTGTGGATGTCTTTGACCAAGAGCCCATGCGCGATCAGGGCAATATTCTGGCCCACCATGACAACGTGCTGGCCACCCCCCACATCGGCTATGTCACCGAGGACGAGTTCGATCTGCAATTCTCGGATATTTTCGACCAAGTGAACGCCTATGCCGCCGGCGAGCCCATTCACAAGATCAATCCCGAAGTTTGGGACTAACCATGAGCCATCTGGGCATTGATCTTGGCACCTCGGGCCTGCGCGCGCTGCTGATTGAGAGCGATGGTACGGTTTGCGGCGCGGCGGCGCAGAGCTATGACGTCGCCACCCCCCATGCCGGTTGGTCCGAGCAAGACCCCGCAGATTGGATCACCGCCCTTGAGCGGGCCATCGACGAGCTGCGCCAAAACTGTCCGCAGTTCGCCGCCCTTAGGTCCATCGGTGTGGCCGGTCACATGCACGGGGCGACGCTGCTTGACGCGGCGGATCAGGTCATCCGCCCTTGCATCTTATGGAACGACACCCGCGCCCATCAAGAGGCCGCCGCCCTTGACGCTATGCCCCATGCGCGCGCCATCTCTGGCAATATCGTCTTTCCAGGTTTCACCGCGCCAAAGCTGGCTTGGGTGAAAACCCACGAGCCTCAGGCTTTTGCAAAGGTCGCAAAGGTGCTTTTGCCCGCCGCCTATCTCAATTTTTACCTAAGCGGCGCCTATGCCTCGGATATGTCCGATAGCGCGGGCACCTCATGGCTTGATACCGGCGCGCGGGCTTGGTCGGATCAGCTTTTGACGGCGGGCGGGATGCGCGCGGATCAGATGCCCCGCCTCGTCGAGGGCTGCGCGCCTGCGGGGCAGTTGCGCAAAGCGCTTGCGGCCCGTTGGGGCGTAAACGGCGCGGTTGTGATTGCGGGCGGGGCCGGTGATAATGCCGCCGCCGCTTGCGGGATCGGCGCGCTGCGCGAGGGCGACGGGTTCTTGTCGCTGGGCACCTCTGGGGTGATCCTTGCGGCGCGCGACGGCTATCATCCGGATGCGGCAACGGCGGTCCATACCTTTTGCCACGCGGTGCCCGAGCGCTGGTATCAAATGGGGGTGATGCTCGCGGCGACCGACGCGCTGAATTGGCTGGGCACGATCACGGGGGCCGCACCTGCGGATCTGACCGCCGCTCTGGGCGAGGCCCTAAAGGCGCCCGCGCGCGAGATGTTCGCGCCTTATCTCTCCGGCGAGCGTACGCCCCATAACGACGCGGCGATACGGGGCAGTTTCACGGGGCTAGGCACAGACACGGGCCGCGATGACCTGACCCGCGCGGTGCT
>CAYLLD010000322.1:0-1509 GCA_964384315.1 uncultured Rhodobacterales bacterium
ATAACACTGACCAGGCGACATCGAGCGCAGATCGCGCGGGGTCAAAAGCTGCATCAGCCGCCCCGCATCCGGCCCGCGCAGCTCAACCTGCCGCTCGCAAGACACATCCCAGATTTGCACTGCCTCTTTAAGGTGGCGGTAATCCTCTTCGACGGTGCGGAACATCGTCGGCAAAAGCATGTGATTATAGACCGTATAGGCTTTGACACCGGCGGCCTCGACACCATCGGAAAAACCGGTGCGGCGCAGCCTGCGCGAGGCAGAAAGAAGGGCCATCTTGTTACTCCAGCTCTTTTAGGCGATTGCGAAGTCCAAATTTTTGCACTTTACCCGTCGCGGTTTTGGGTATTGGTTCGATAAGCACCGATTTTGGCGTTTTAAAGCCCGCCAGATGTTCTCGGCAAAAGGCGATCAGCGCGGCCTCGTCTGTGCTGGCACCGGGGCGCAGCTCGATAAAGGCGCACGGGGCCTCGCCCCATTTGGGGTGCGGGCGGGCGACCACAGCGGCGGTCATCACATCGGGGTGGCGATAAAGCACGGCTTCTACCTCAACAGATGAGACATTCTCGCCGCCAGAGATGATTACATCCTTAAGACGGTCGCGGATTTGAATGTAGCCATCGGGATAGACCACCGCCGCATCGCCGGACCAGAACCAGCCGTCCTGCATCGCCTCGGCGGTGGCGGCGGGGTCTTTATAATAGCCCTTCATCAGGGTGTTGGCGCGAATGGCGATCTCGCCTTGGGTCTCACCATCGCAGGGCACAGGGGTGCCGGTGTCACGATCCAAAACCGCCACATCCTCAACCATCGGCATGGCGATGCCCTGACGCGCGCGGTGCCCCGCTTGGGCGGCGGGGCTCAGATCGGCCCAAGCCGCTTGGGGCAGGCATTGCGAGATATGGCCGTAGGTCTCCGTCAGGCCATAGACGTGCATGACCTCCATCCCCAGACCAGCCATGCGTTCTAAAATGGCAGGGGGCGGCGGCGCGCCAGCGGTCATGACTTGCAGGGGCGGCGAGAGCGGCGCATCGGGGGCGGCGGTGCTTTCGGCCAGCATTTGCAGGATGATCGGGGCCGCGCCAAAATGGGTCACGCCCGCCCTTGTGATGGTGCCAAACAGATCCTCGGGGGCGTTTGAGGCCGGAAACACCATGGTCCCGCCCAAAATCGCCATCATCCACGGATGGCACCAGCCGTTGCAATGGAACATGGGCACCACGGACATATAGGTCGGATTGGCAGGCATGTTCCATGCGGCCACCGTGCCAAGGGCCATCAGGTAAGCGCCGCGGTGGTGATAGGCGACGCCCTTGGGGCGGCCTGAGGTGCCAGAGGTGTAATTCAGCGCGATGGCTTGCCATTCATCGGCGGGCAGCCCGCTTTGCGCGAAGGGCGCGGCCATGAGCAGATCGTCGTAACTGGTGCCGGTGCTGGTGCTGTTGCCACTGGCAGGGGCGCTGGCATGGGCGCTGGGCAGGGCAATCTCGATCACCTCGGGCCCACGCT
>CAYLLD010000323.1:0-1505 GCA_964384315.1 uncultured Rhodobacterales bacterium
GGGACAAGCGCCCCGACAGAATTTCGTCACCGTCGGTTCCGACAATGATGATCTCAGGCCCTTGCCCGCCACCTCCGGCAACGGCATCAAGAACAAGAAATTCGGTTGGCAGGCTCTTTAGGACCCGGCCATCTTCAAACCGCGGGGTGTTGACGCTGCCGATGCCCTGCACGTTCGCCGCTGGCCAACCAAGCGCGCGGCACGCCTCATCAAGCGCGGTGGCAATGTCCTGATTGGGCAGCAATCTCAGGGCAGCAAACCCGCCGTTGTTTTCTTGCCCGATCCGATCAACCTGAAACAACTCAAAATTCGTCTCAGCATCAAGGCGCCGGTCAAAACGCGCCCCGCTCAGGCCGATCCCGCGCGCAATCGCAGGCTGGGCAAGCTGGGTCAAAGGCGCAAGAATATGCCCCATGGCCTGCGCGCCGTCTTGCGGCGTCCAAGTGCCATGCCCGTGCAAAAACGAGGCCCCGTTATGGCGGCCCACGATCATACCGATGTGATCGATGCGGCCTGTCTCAAAACCGCGCGCCTCAGAGTACCACGCGACATGTTCATCGTCTTTGGCATCCGCAGGGATCACATAGCGCAGCGGAGCAACCGGCGCGGCCTCAATCTCTAGCCATGCGCTGTCAAACCCCAAGGGGGCCAAAGCCTCGGCCACCGCCTGCTCTAGGGGGATATTGGCCGCAAGCGTCACCTCGATTTGCTGTCCATCGCAGGCCACCAAATCCATACGGCTGCCGCGCTCAGGGCCGGGGTGACGCACGGTTTGCATCACAATTCGCCCGCCGCTTGGCGTCGTTCTAGCTCTGCCCGCACCAGCCGTTTGGCCATTTTGCCATAGCCAGATTTCGGGATTTCGTCCCAGATGTGAAAGGCCTTTGGCATTTTGTAGGACGCAATTTTACCGCTTAAAAACGCTGCCACCGCCTCGGGCGACAGGTCCGCGCCTGCGCTAGGGGACACGACGGCGATGCCGATCTCGCCCCATTTGGGGTCAGGCATGCCAAAGACCGCCGCCTCCGACAGGTTGGGATGCAAAAGCAGTTTCTCTTCAATCTCGCGCGGGTAGATGTTGGACCCGCCAGAGATATACATGTCGGACTGACGGCCGGTGATATAGACATACCCCTCCGCATCCATGTGGCCCAGATCGCCGGTGCGAAACATGCCGCCCCGAAAGCTCTTTTCATTCGCCTCGGGGTTCTTCCAATAGCCTGCAAAAACCGCAGGGCCGGTCACGCAAATCTCACCGGTCTCGCCAGTGGCGCAAGGCGTCCCCGCCTCGTCTTGGATCTCAACCTGCATACCAGTGCGCGGATAGCCGCAGGTGCCAGCCCGGGCATCCTTGGTTGCCGAATGCTCTTGCGGGGGCAAAACCGTGATACTGCCGGTCACTTCGCCCAATCCGAAATATTGCACCAGAACCGGGCCGAGCACCTCTAACGCCTTAATCTGATCTGTCCGGTACATGGGCGCCCCGGCGTAGATCACATAGCGCA